>CAZPYX010000194.1:0-7891 GCA_964590635.1 uncultured Bdellovibrio sp. | reverse complement strand
TGTGGCATTGTGCTTTTCAAATTTATTTTTTAACAGTTTGTTGATAAGTTTGATGTACAAATGGGAATCAAAAGACCTGTTGGGCGTCCACAAGAGCCGTTGCCTTTAGATGAAAAAAGTAACTATTCCGCTCACCAGTTCCGTCATCCTGGTAAGAAACAGGCTTTGTCTTATCGCATTGATAAAGTGATGCTTCCGTCCGGGCCTTCTGCAGAGAAGCCTGAGGTGAAAGCCCCGTGGGACGGGGTTTTGCTGGGATCTAAGACTTTGGCGGATAAGCAAACCATGGTGGAAATTGAACACGACAATGGTCTAAAAAGTCAGATGGTTTTTAAGGGTGACCTGTCTAAAGTTTCGACAGGGGAAAAGATCCAAGCTGGCGAGACTCTTGGGGTTTTAAGTCCAGAGTCAAAATCACTCTATTGGACCGTGGAAGATGATAAACAACCTGGACCACAAACTGTCTCAGAATGATTTGGTGTAAGTGTCTCGTTGTGGTACGATGAAGAGAATAGCAAAGAGTGTTTGTTGACAGCTCGCTGTCACGAAAATAAGACACTCGCCTAGAGGAGGCTGTCGATGAAAATCACGCATAATAAAATTGGGCAAAATTTGAATCTTACAGATTCAAGCAAAGCTGATAAAGCCTCTGGCATTGCTAACAAAGCTGCAGAAGGTGCAACAGCATCGAAGCTTGATGCCTTACAGTCTTCGGGTCTTGGTGAATCTACGAAAGTGGAATTGTCTCCGAAGGCACAAGATGCAAGACGTATCAAAGAATTGGCAATGTCTGCTCCAGATATCGATGAAGCAAAAGTTGCGAAGTTCCGCGATATGATCGACAAAGGCGAATACAAAACTGATGCGAAAGCAATTGCCGACAGAATGGTCGATGAACATTTAGAATTCTAATTTTGCGCAACTCTGCCCGCGAAGGATCGTAAGGCAGAGAATGACGAAACCGCGAAGCGGTGTAGTCAGCCGAAGCCTTGGCGTAGGCTGAAGTGCGTTGTAAGAAAACCGATCTATCTAACCCACCGAAGCTTTAGCGAAGGTGGGCACAAGGATGATGAAGATGGATGCAGTAGCAGAAAGAGCTTATCAAAAGCTCGAAGCCAATCTCGAAGAACTCACAAAAATCTACCGCCAACTTCTTGATGTTGTTCGCAAGGAAAAAGAAATCCTTGTCAGAGCAGATCGCGATGCATTGGAAGAAAGCAATCTTTTGAAAGAAGAATTGCTTTATAAACTTCGCGCTCAAGATTCTTTGCGTTCTCGTTATGCAATGGACCTTGCGACAATCGTAGGCGCAGATATCGAAAATCCTCGTTTGTTGGAGCTTGCACAAAAACTTGCAGGAACTCCAGCGGCGGATCGTCTTCGTACTCAGCATGCAGCACTTGATTTGTTGATCAAACGTATCACTGTGATTAACAAAGAAAACGAAGAGTACACAAAGTCAGCTCTTAAATCTTTGAATGGTGCTTTGGATAATATCAAAGAATCATTGAGCGGCAAAAAAACCTACGAAAGAAAAGGTCAATACAAACAAGGGCCACAAGTTTCAGGTAACTTTGTAAGTAAAGAGGCGTAAGTAGTTAACGAAGAACCAGAAGGTGAACCAGGACGGAGCACCTTGAGGAGACAGAATGTCGAAGATTTCGGCAATGATGGACACAGGAAAAAGATCTCTGATGAATTCTCAGACATCTTTGCAAACTGTTGGACACAACATCGCCAATAAATCCACAGAAGGCTACTCTCGTCAAAGAGTAGAACTTCTTTCGAACGTTCCTATTGGTGAAGGCGGCCTGCAAATCGGTATGGGTGCCCGTGCCGGTGTCGTGACTCGTGTTAACAATCCTTGGCTTGAAAAACAGATCCAAAAGGAAGGCATGAGCATGGGGTTTGAAGACTCTCGTGCAGATGCTATGGGTCGTGTTGAACAAATTTATAACGAACAAAACAATAAAGGCTTGAACCAATACGTAACCGATTTCTTCAATGGCTTCCGTGAACTTTCCAATAATCCGGAAAGCTTGGCTTCTCGAACCATGGTGCGCGAGTCTGCGACGGGTATGGTGAAAGACTTTGGCCGTGTGACGGGCCAGCTTCGTGGTGTGCAGCAGGATTTGGACGGTCAAATCAAAACGACTGTTGGTGAGATCAATCAGATCACAAAAGAAATTGCCTCTTTGAATGAAAAAATTCAAACGGTCGAAGTTCAAAAAGTTCCAGCGAATGATGAACGTGACCGCCGTGATTTGTTGCTTAAAAAATTGGGTGAGAAAATTGATATCACTTGGGCTGAAGGTAAAGACAGTCTGGTCACTGTGACGGCTGGTAGAACCGCAATCCTGGTTTCCGGCACAGGCTCTTCAGAGCTAAAAGCCCAAGAAACAGATACCAATGATCGCATGGAAGTTTTCTTTGTCGGCACAGGAACTCCGGCAAATATCACGGGTCAAATCACTGGAGGCCGTATTGGTGGCGCTTTGGATGTACGTGATCACGTGATCGAAGATCTTTTGGGCCATGTCGATAAGCTTGCTTACACATTGGCGACAGAGGTCAATAAGGCCCACATCGAAGGTTTTGATAAAACAGGAAAACCTGGTGTGTTGTTCTTTGATCAACCTGAATCTGAAAAGGGCGCAGCCTCTGTGATGGGTTTGAATAAAACCATCTTCAACGACGTTTCTAGAATCGCAGCCGCGGCACAACCTGATGCTCCGGGTGACAATACTGTGGCAAACGTTATCTCTGCTTTACAGTACCATCAGGTGATGGATGGCGGAACGTCGACGATGGACGACTATTACAACACTCAAGTTGGTCAAGTCGGTGCGATGGCGCAAAGAGCGATGAAAGCTCAAGAGTCACAAAAGAACGTAATCAGTCAGCTTACTAACATTCGCGAAAGCGTGAGTGGCGTGAGTTTGGATGAAGAAACAACGAAAATGATTGAGTTTCAAAAAACTTACGATGCTTCCGCAAGACTTATCAAAACTGCGGATGAGATGTTCGATACAGTTCTTAACTTGAAACGAATGTAGACTTGTCTGCTCTGCACTCTGACTTCGTCAGAGTAGGGGCCGTCTAAGAAGTGAAATATAGAAAGTTTAGTGGGCTGCACTATTAGTAGACTGCATTAACGAGATAGAAAGAAGAAGATGAGAATCGCAGATAAAATGGGTTTCAATCAGGTCAATCAGAATCTGGGCAAGAATCGCTCAGACATGTCTGAATTGCAGAACCAAGCTGCGACTCAAAAACGTATCAATAAACCTTCTGATGATCCTCTTTCTTCAGCCCGCGTATTGGCGGCTCGCACTGAAGAGCATAGTAATTCTCAGTTCATTAAAAATATCAATAATGCGAAATCGTTCTTGGAGTTCTCTGACCAATCCTTGGGGGAGCTTTCTGATATCCTAGTTCGTGCAAAAGAACTTGCAGTCAGCCAATCGAATGATGCCAGCGGTAATGCGGAAACACGTAACGTAACTGCTGCCGAAGTTGAACAGATCTACAATCAGTCCGTGCAAATCGGAAATCGTAAGCTCGGTGAGCGTTATGTTTTCGGTGGTTCAAAAACCGGGACCGCTCCGTTTAATAATTCCGGGGACTATCGCGGTAACGACAGCGATATGAAGATTCAAACTCAAAAGGACTCGTTTGTTGCCATGAATATCTCTGGCAATAAGGTCTTCTTGGGCCGTGGCTTGGGTGGAGACGGTGTTTTACGCCCTCGCTATGAAAGCCCTACAGATGTGGAGTCTTTGAAGGACTTCCAAAATGAAGAAATTCAACGTCAGGAACTGAATCGCGAGGTGGATGAGAACTTCCTGCCAACTCGTGGTCCCGCGTCAGAGCTGCGTCAAAAGCCTTCAGACAAGCGCGATCCAGTGACTGGCGGCGCTGGTGTGAATCTTTTCAGCACATTGAAGGGGCTTGAGATTTCTTTGCGTGCGAATGATAAAGAAGGCGTGCAAGAGGCCTTGGACACTCTCGATTTGGCTATTTCCCAAGTGGTTTTAGCTCGTTCTGAGGTTGGGTCCAGAATTATGGCAGTCAATAACACCATGGATTCCCTGCAAAAGGCCGTGGTCGACAATAAAACAACAGCGTCACAGTTGGAAGATGCCGATGCTTTCCAGGTGATTTCTGATATCAACAAGACGGAAAGCACGCTCAAAGCGGCTCTTGAAACTTCAGGTAAGCTAATTCAGCCAAGCCTTCTTGACTTTATCAAATAAAAATAATACCTACAGTTCCGCTATTTTCTACCGATAACGACTGCAGCAAAAGGAGTTGTCATGCTGGTTCTCACACGGAAGTTGGGTGAAAGCATCGCTATCGATGACCATATTAAGATCAGAGTAGTCCAAATTAAGGGCAAACAGGTCCGTCTTGGCATCGAAGCGCCCAAAGATACAAAAATTCACCGCGAAGAAGTGTACGTCGCGATTCAAGAGCAAAACGTTCAGTCTGCTGATGTTTCCGCTGATAAATCACGTAGTGTGGCAAAACTCTTAAAGCCGTAAAACCGTCTTTGAATATGTCATTATCGCTAAAGGGGCTCAGAAAGCCCCTTTTTCGCGTCCAGAGCCTCGTTCAAGGCCATTAAGTCTGAAGCGCTTCGTCAAATCCGCTAAATTTTAATTGAGTCTCCCTAGATTTAGGTCCAGATTTACATATAGATACACCGGTTTTGCGCCTCTGCGTGTCTAAACTATTGGAAACTTAAAGTGTATCCTGCTTTCCGGAGGGGGAACGAATGATCATTTCTACATCGAGATTCGGCCAAATTGAGCTGAAACAAGAAGATGTTCTGACTTTTCCAGAGGGAATGTTGGGCTTCGCGGATTTGAGAAAATTTGCTCTTCTTGACGATCCAAATGACGAAATCTTCGCATGGTTGCAAAGCTGTGAAGCTCCACAAATTGCATTCCCTGTTCTTGAGCCTGAACTTTTTGCTCCTCAATACAAAGCAAGCTTAACAAAAAGTGATATGGAAGCCTTGAAGCTGACTGCTCAAGATAAAGCTCGTTATTTCTCTATCGTGACGATCCCGGATGATCCTACGCAAATGACTGCGAACTTGAAAGCTCCTGTCGTTGTTAACGTGGCTCAAAAGATCGCTCGTCAGTGCGTTCTTCAAGACAATAACTTGGCTATTCGTGAACCGATTTTCACAAAGCTTCAACAGCGCGTGGTGCAAAATCCAGCGGTGGCAATCAAGAATCAATCTACAGGCATTGATGTAGCAACAAAGCTACACATAGTAAAAGACGCCGAACTTTAGCCGCAATCGGTGAAAAAGGCCCATTCGACTGCGTTGTCGGGCTTTATCTTTCACTTCAGCGTAGCGCTGCTACGCCTCCGTTACAGCTAAAGCCCTCCGCCTTGCGACTGGACCTTTTTGACCGATTGCTCTTCGGTAAAAATAAATATTCTTTTAAACCACTTTTTGATGAGTGGTTTTTTTGTTTTCTGGTCCTGTGTTTAACTAGGCATATGTTCTTTGTGTTGATACGATTTTCTAAATAGTGCGAGGGATATGTGCTTAGGAAAATCTTTGTTACTTTTCTTTTATTGCCTTTGAGTATTCAGTTTATGGTTCAGCCTGTGTTGGCTGCGCCGAATTTTCCTGCGCCTGTTTTTTATGAAGTGACTTCTATGGAGTCTGCTTTGAATTTGGTGACGGCGGCGACGGGCAGTGATCGTTTCGAGCGCGATAGTCGTGAACTTTTTAAGAATTATAAAATTGATATTTCTCGTCCGTTTATTGGAATGGAATTCGATGGAAATAAAATTCGTTTCGAAGGTTTGTCAGAACCGGTGATCGTTGGGGCTTCTCCTTATGAGTTCACTTATAAGGGTGTGACTTACGTTTACAATCCTAAGAAGTCAGTTAAAGTGAATTTCGAAGAGATGAAGAAGTCTTGGGGGCAATTCAAAGAATTGAACTTTCCGATTGCGCAGTTCAATCCCTTTATGAACGCGGCTTATGCTGACGTTGGTCCTTTGTATGCCATGCTCTTTACCTTTGTGGGTGTGACAGCGGCCCTTGTGATCACTGGGGTGGCTGTGGCTGGATACTTCGGCTACAAGTGGTACAAGAACTCCACAGAGCCTTTAAAGATGGAGTGTGGCGCCAGCAAGATCGTGCAAAGCAAGGGTAAAGACCGCTTGGTTATCGAGAGTCAGCCAGATGGAAAGCAAATTTTCTATAGTGAAGTTGGTGGAAAAAAAGAATTGCAAGGGGAGCTTGAGAAAATCACTCTTCGTGGCAAAGATAGTTACGCAATTACTAATGGCAACAACCGTGTGAATGATCTGCGTACTGCAGATGCGGTGGAGTTGAATAAAAAATTAATGGCGATGAAGAGTTTGTGTACGAATCCGGAAGAGGTTGAGAAGGTCAATACTTCTTCACGTCGTATTCAGGAGGCTATGAATAGCGGGAAAATCAAATCAGTGAAAGCTGTCACCGAAAGTCCTTCCCATGTGAAGGACTCCGATGCTACCAGCGGCGTGAATTAAGAAACTGGTTCTAATTGGGGCAAAGATTTTTCGGTCTTTGCTCCTAAACGCTTCAAGTCTTCGACCTGATCTATCAAATTACCACGACCATCTGAAACTTTTTTGATCACTTCTTCGTGGGCCTTTTGAGCTGCGCCTAATTTTTCCCCAAGATTTTGAAGATCCTTTAAAAGATTTGCGAACTTCTCATAAAGCAATCCGCCGCGTTTTGCGATCTCCAAGGCATTCTTTTCCTGGCGATCTTGTTTCCACAAAGCAGAAACTGTTCTTAAAGTTGCCAATAAAGTTGTTGGGCTGACGATGGCCACGTTCTTTTCCCAAGCATATTGGAAAAGATCTGGCTTTAAACGGAAAGCTAAAGCGAAGGCTGGCTCCAAAGGCATGAACAAGATCACGAAGTCTGGAGAAACCAATTTATCAGCGGCATGGTACTTTTTCTCTGAAAGACCATCGATATGTTTTTTCAAAGACTCGATATGAAGTTTCCCGAAGCGTTCTTGGTCTTCTGGATGTTCAGAAGATGAATACTGTTCATAAGCCAGCAAAGTCATCTTTGAGTCGACGACGATGTGCTTGTTATCTGGAAGGTTAACGATTACATCGGGGCGTAAGATCTGTCCGTCGTCACCGCGCAGATCCATGTCTGTTCCTTGCACGGTGTACTCTTCACCTTTGCGAAGACCGGAACGTTCCAAAATGTTCTCGAGAATAAGTTCGCCCCAATTTCCTTGGGTCTTTACTTCGCCTTTCAAAGCTTTCGTCAGATTTTGTGCATCTGTGGACATGACTTTGTTAAGTTCCATCAATTTGGCAAGTTCGCCGCGAAGCATACCGCGCTCAGATCTTTCCGTAGAGTAAGTTTCTTCGACTTTCTTTTCGAAATCCTTAATACGTTCCTTGAGGGGCTCAAGAACTGCAGAGATGTTTTTATGATTTGAGTCTGTGAACTTCGCGGATTTTTCTTCAAAGATTTTTTGTGCGACGACTTCGAATTGTACGTTCATGCGGTCCGCCAAAGCTTCCTGCTGTTTGCGCGCTTCGACCATGATGCTTTTTTGTTCCGCCAGACTTTCCGTAAGAAGCTCATTTTTCATCTGGAGGGATTGAAGCTCGGCCTGCAATTGTGCTTTTTCAGAAGCTGATTGGGCTTTGGATTTAAAAAATATGACCAATCCAGAAACAAGTGCGCCAGAAAAAAAGGCTACGAAGTTAATGATATTCATGGACGTCCTCCGAGCTTTTTTTTGCCTTTAGAAGTGCTTCAGGTCACGCGAAAAACAGTGTATGATGCGCGGATGAGTCAAATTAAGAGCATTATTCTCGCATTTCGCCCTAAAACATTAAC
>CAZPYX010000193.1:0-7896 GCA_964590635.1 uncultured Bdellovibrio sp. | reverse complement strand
AAAATGGTGGCTCGCGATGGATTCGAACCATCGACCCCTTCATTAAAAGTGAAGTGCTCTACCAGCTGAGCTAGCGAACCACGTGTCCGTTTCAGGAAGTGCTAATTTGTAGTAACTGGACCTTAATGTCAATACGATTTCTTGCAGTATTTTAAAAATATTTTGGACTTTTTTGGGGTGCGGCGAAACTTTGCTCACAAGATCAGCAGCCTTTGCGAGAAACTCTTATCTATGCCTAATTGTTGAACAAAATATCTCTTGAAACTGTTTACCAGGGCTCGTCTCACGCTCTACTGCCCCTCTTGACAGTAGAAATTTTCTGCCTTATATTTAACTTATAGGTTAATTAACCGATAGGTAAGATATGCAAGATCATTTAAGTCAAACATTCGCAGCCCTCGCCGATCCCACAAGAAGAGCCATGCTGGCTCGCCTCTCTAAGGGTGAGGCCAATGTGTCTGATCTTGCTAAACCCTTCTTAAAGGATATGAGCCTGCCCGCCATCACCAAGCACTTGAAAGTTTTAGAGAACGCGGGGCTTATCACTAAAACAAAAGAAGCGCAGTGGCGCCCCTGCAAGCTGAACGGCGCGGCCTTCAAAGATGTCTCCAACTGGATGGAGCAATATAGAGTTTTCTGGGAAGAAAGTTTCGATCGTCTTGATGCTTACTTAAAAACCGTTACTCCGAAAGAACCAACGAAAAGGAAAAAACATGGCCACAAAAAATAAGCCCAATGAAATTCAAATCACTCGAATTTATGATACTCCGGTGAAAGCCGTATGGGATGCTTGGACAGACCCAAAACAAGTAGCACAGTGGTGGGGACCCCGTGGATTCACACTGACAACTCACAGTAAAGATCTTAGAGCTGGGGGAACTTGGGATTACACCATGCACGGACCAGATGGTGTCGACTACCACAGCACAACAAAATACCTCGAGGTCGAAAAGTATTCTCGCATGGTTTACGACCACGGTGGTAATGACGATCGCGCGCCTCTTTTCCGAGTGACCGTGCAGTTCACCGACATCAAAGGCAAAACCAAGATGGACATGAGCATGGCACTACCAACGCCGGAAGCTGCGGAAGAAACTAAAAAGTTCATCAAAAAGGCTGGCGGAAACTCAACCTGGGACAGACTAGCAGAGTATTTAGAAAAAGAATCCACTGGGAAAGAGCAATTTGTCATCAACAGAACATTTGAAGTTCCCCTCGCTGTGATGTTTGAAATGTGGACCAATCCCAAACATTTCTCTCAGTGGTTGCCTCCGACGGGATTCAAAATGGAGTTTATTAAATCCGACATCAAACCTGGTGGAAGCACTTTCTACTTCATGACAGATGGTGGAAGCACCAAAATGTACGGCAGCACAAATTACCTAGAAATTTCCAGCCAGAATCGCGTTGTTTACACTCAAGAGTTCCGCGATGAAAAGGGAAATATCTCTCGTCATCCGATGTCTCCAACCTGGCCTGAATCCATGCTGACAACTATGACGTTGGCTGAAGAAGGCCCCAATGCAACACGGGTGACTGTGGCTTGGGAACCGCACGGCACAACAACTCGCGAAGAGCTTGAGACATTCATCAAAGCAAGGGCTGGCATGACACAAGGGTGGACAGGTTCATTCGACAAGCTTGAGGATTACAGCACCCAACTGAAAGCTTAAATACTTTTGGTTAGCTTCTAAAAAACAAAAAGCCTGATCTTCTTAAAGGTCAGGCTTTTGACATTCAGACCTTCCAAAATCCCAACGTGTATTTCACAAACTTTTCAACCAAGGGTGAGCGAGCCCCTTTTCTCCAGACAACTTCCAAATCATAGCGCGGACTGTTCTTCGGAAGATCCAGCCATACAACTCCTGGAATTTTTAGTTCATCTGTCACTGGAACCGGGGCAACGCCTTGCCCAGAGGAAACCAACCACACCTGCCCTGCTATACCCACTGCCGTTTGTGAAAGTTGAGGAACTACACCTGCTTGATCTAATCGCGTGAAAAATTCCGCATAGTAGTCGGAACTGACAATTTTAGAATCCACGAGAACAATCTTTTGATCTTTAAGATCCTTCCAATCAATTTGCTTTCGTTTTGCAAAAATATGATCCGACGGAACCGCCAATTTCATCTCTTGCTTTAAGATTGGCTTTGCAGAAAAGCCACTGGGCAAATGAGGCCACTTGCGCATAAAGCCCACATCCAACAGACCTTCATCAAAAGCCGGAATCTGCTTGCCTGTTGAACGCTCGAGCAAGGTAATTTGCACCCCCGGATTTTCCCGGGCAAAACCGCGAATCATCCGAGCGAATCTTTCCGTGCCGAAGGAAGCAATGTAACCAATAGAAAGATGCCCAGTACTGCCAGCGGATTGTTGCTGAGCAAAAACTCCTAAACGCTCCACACTTTCTAAGGTCTTCTTAGCTTCTGGAAGAAAGGCACGTCCTTCCGCGGTCAAATAAGGTGACTTTCTTTTAGCGCGCTCAAAAAGACGAAAGCCCACCTCATCTTCAAGAAGTTTAATTTGCTGAGACAAAGGAGGTTGCGCCATTAAAAGCTTCTCCGCCGCTTTTGTGAAACTTCCTTCTTCGGCCACCGTAACAAAATAGAGTAAACGTCGTGTATCTAGCATTTTCCTATTATATCTAAATCATATTAGAAATGTATTAATTATATATTTTTTGTATTTTTAAAACAGGTTCATAATCTCTTTATGGACCGAAAACTTCTTTGGCTTCTGGCCATCACTTCCATGTTCTCTGCAGGCAATGTCTATTATGCCCAACCTCTTTTGGGAGATTTAGCCCGGGACTTTGGCGTCAGCACGGCAGAGTCTTCTTTAATTCCGGTACTTACACAATGTGGCTATGTGGTGGGACTTTTGTTTCTTTCCCCTCTGGGGGACATCATGAACAAAAGACGTTTGATTTTATGGCTTCTGATTGCTGAAGCCGTGATTCTGTTAGGTGCTGCGGTTTCATCCAATTTTTTATTTTTTCAAATAATCGCATTCAGCCTGGGAATTTCCTCCATCCTTGTGCAGATTGTGATTCCTCTGGTCGCGGGATTGAGTACCGTTGAAGAGCGCGCCAAAAACCTCGGATTGGTTGTAGGCACCGCTTTGGTCGGAATACTATTATCCCGCGCAAGCAGTGGCATTATCGCCGCTAGTTTCGGCTGGCGTTCTGTTTACTATATCGCTGCCTCTTTACTGACTTTATTAAGCGCAGTCCTTTACTTCATTCTTCCCCAACAGATCTCCGCAACGAAAACTTCCTATAACAAGTTAATACTTTCGTTGTTCACAATGGTTCGCGATATTCCCGATCTTCGAAGAATTGCAATCAATGGGGCTCTTCTTTATGCGTCTCTTTCAGCGTTCTGGGCCTCATTAATTTTCTTCTTAGAAAGTGATTCTTATCATTTAGGCTCCATGGCTGCTGGCGCTTTCGGAGTTATTGGCGCCATGGGTGCCGCCTCTGCCAGCTCCGTCGGTGGATTTATCAATCGCTATGGATCACAAAAAGTTCTGCGCGGCTGCATGCTGTTAATGGGATTATCTTTTTTGATCATGGGCTATTTCGGCGCAACTTATGTCGGACTCATTGCCGGAGTGATCATTCTGGATGTCGCAGCCCAGGCCGCCACTGTCACCAATCAAAACGAGTTGTACTCACTGCATGCCAGTGCTCAAGCCAGACTTAACACCATTTACAAAGTCATTTACTTCATTGGCGGCGCTGCAGGCTCTGCGGCATCAGCAATAGCTTGGCAAAAATTCGGTTGGATCGGGGTCTGCTATACAGGTTTAGCATTCGTGAGCGCGGCCGCCCTGTGGGAACGAATTGCGAAATTAAAACTTCAATCAATGCCTGAACAGGAGCTAACATGAAAAATCTCATTCTTCGAATAGATCATATTGTTTTCACTGTAGCCGACATTGAAAAAACAACGCGCTTTTATACCGACGCTTTGGGAATGAAAGAAGAAACCTTTGGCCAAGGTCGTAAAGCGCTGACCTTTGGAACACAAAAAATCAATCTTCACCAAAAAGGTCATGAGTTCGAGCCTAAAGCGAACCATCCCACTTGTGGAGCCATGGATCTTTGCTTGATTTCAGAACAACCTCTAGAAAACATCATGGCTTGGCTTACTCAATGCAAAGTTATGATCACGGAAGGCCCCATCGAAAGAACCGGAGCCATGGGAAAAATAAGATCCATCTATTTTCGAGATCCCGATCAAAATCTCATTGAGATTTCAAATTACCTTTAACTATCCCTCCGATCAGTTTAGACGAGAAAGTTTTTTGTCGATTAACAACAGAAAAGCTCTTAAAGCACAGCTTGTTGACTTTATGTACACCCAAAGAGAATTTGCGTTCACGTTGCCTCCCACCTCAGGAGATCAGATGCGCAAACTTATTTTAAACTTTTCTGTTGCCGCCCTTGTGGCTCTAACTGGAAATGTCGCACAAGCTCAAGACGCTACACAATTCCCCCAGAGTGGTCGCGCTGAACTTTGCCGTCGCTGGTATTCATCCGACATATTTAACACCTACCTGCGTCTTGCGGTGACTAAGGATACTTCTTTGGCCCTCTGGATCGACACTCATATTCCGTATGGCATTCGTCCGCTCCCCTATGAAGTCACGACCCTTCAATGCGCAAAAAACAATCTGCGCATTCTTGGGAAATCACCGATTTTCCGGGTCGAATTCAAATTTGATCGAAATGAAAATGGGCCTGACCTTCAAAACGGCACACTGTCCTATCTAGACGACTCTGGAAATCCGGTAACTGCTGTTAACTTCGAATGTTCGTCTTCGGCCATTCAGGCTTTCTGCGCAGCCCAATAAAAAGTAATTCACTTCCTCTGAAAAAGAGATTTAGACTTGCTCTATGATTTGGACACAAAAACTCACTCTTGAAACTCTCCAAAAAGCCTGCGCAAATACAATGTGCGAACATCTCGGCATGGAGTTCACTGAAATAGGCGATGACTTTCTGTCAGCGAAAATGCCTGTAGATCATCGCACCAAACAACCGGCAGGTTTACTCCACGGTGGAGCGTCTGCAGCTTTGGCTGAAACTTTGGGCAGTGTAGCTTCTTTGATGTGCTTAAGCTCGAAACAAAAAATGCCGGTTGGAATTGAGATCAACGCGAATCACTTGAAATCTGCGACTTCAGGATTTGTCTCAGGCAAAGTCACACCAGTGCGCATCGGACAAAGTTTACATGTCTGGAATATCGAGATTCACAACGAGAAATCAGAACTGGTTTGCGTCAGCCGCTTAACAGTGATGATTGTCGACAAAAAATAAAATTTAGCTGCGATTAAGAAAGCAGAGGCAAAACAACGCTGATAATCGCGCCATGCGCTGCTTTGGAATCCAAAATCACAATGCTACCACGATGAGCTTCTACAATCTGTTTGCACGCAAAAAGTCCAAAGCCTGTTGAACTTTCTCCAGAGGTGGATTTAGCGCTGAGTGTTTGACCATAATGAAAGGCTTTGATTTTATCTTCAGCTGAAAAGCCCGGCCCTTGATCTTCGATCTCAATATGAAGACTGTGCTGATCCGCGAAACAGCGCACCCATATCAAAGTATTTCGATCTGAATACTTGATAGAGTTGCCAATAAGATTTCCGAATAAGTTCTGCAACTTTTCGGCATTGCCAAAGATGAAGGAGTTCCCAAGAGGAAGTTCTACCTTGATGGTTTGCGATTTAATTTTTGCCTTCAACGCAAATTCGGAACTCACAGCGTTCAAAACCGGAATGACATCAATCTTTGCAAAGCCGTCGTCAAAACGATCCGCTCCATCTGACAACAACAAGGAATCCACCAGACGCAAAGTTCTTTCCGATGAGCCACGAATGGCCGCTGAAAATTCCTGAATTGTCGCACTTTCAGGGTTTTCATCTAAAATCAGCTCTGCGAATCCTCGAATAGTTCCCAAGGGATTTTTCAAATCATGAATCATCATCTTGTTTTTTTCGAGCTGCTCAGACAGACGAGCTTCCAATACTAAGTTCAACTTTTTGAAACTCTCGTTAGCTGAATTCAAATTCTCTTCAATGACCTGCCGTGCGCGGCTTTCGACCAAATACAATCCCCCAAGAGTCAAAAGCAAAACAATATCCAAAGCGATGGCTTTCATCAGATCGGATTGAAGTCTTTTGTTGGCCATCCGGTCGGCAACGATCGCTTTTTGCAACAGGGAGGTTTGATTTAAAATCATTTTATTCAAAATGGGCTCAACCTCGGAGCCCGACTTAGCCGACAGCAAATGGCTTTGTAAAACGAGATAAAGTTTTGATTGCTCGTCATGCTCACTAAGCAAATCATTTAAGGCATCTACATTATCTTGAGTCTCTGCTTTTAGGCTGATTTGATCTGGCGCTGAACGACGCATACCTATTTCACGATCAATTTTTTGCAAAAGCATTTCCGCATTGGAGGCCTTCACAACTTCCTCACCCAACAGATTTGATTCTTTAAAAGTTTGATAGGCCCAGAAGTCACTGACTAAATTGAAGACGAGTCCCACGGCTAAAATCAGAGTAACAACCTTAGTAACTTTCATTCTCGCCGCACGATTTGCCATTAGTATCCTCAAGTCGGAGTCTAATAAGGAGACCTGACGGATGGCAATAGCAATTCTTGCATTCCCTTTCCAGAATCATTCCATGGTCTCAAATGCATCGAAAAACAATGCTGCTTTTCGATGCACAGGACACTAAAAATTACACACTTTTCATGCTTTCCAAAACTTCGACTGAAAGAACTCCAATAAAATCAGGGGGCATCCGCCCAAACGACACCATATTTAACGGCATACTTCTTGAGATAGTGGCCCCTGTGGTAGACCCATAGCTTTAAATGGTGTCGAGATGCCACTACTTGATTGAAGCCACCCAAGAAGAAAGGGCTTTTTAATGCAACCACGCAACTCTAGATTCTCCCCGAAATTCTCACTCATTCTTCTTTCTGCGCTTTTGATGGCCGGATGTAATTCAGCTAAATCACCTATGGCTACTTCTGCCAATGCCGAGTTCCTTGATGGTTTGTACTCCACAAGACCCACTTTGAGCGAACCGATGATCGCAATTTTAAAATTGCAAAATCCAGCGCTCTTGGAAACTTCTAAAAGAGAAAATGGCAAACTGATCGTCGATAAAACCTTGCTGAAGGCCATTCAAGCTGAGCAACAACAGACGATCGATGCTCTTCAAAAAATCTCTCCGGATATTCGTGTGCTTATTCGTTATAAATTCGTTTTGAATGCGATCACTGTTTGGGCTCCAGCTGATGCATTTGATAAAATCAAAGCTCTTCCCAATGTGATTCTTTCCGAAAAATCGTCTCCATTCGCTCGCCCTATTCCAATGGCAAAAGAAAAACTCAAAGGAATTGTCGGGCCAAAAACATCTGTTAAGTTTATTGGCAGCGAAGCCGCTTACCAACAAAACATCCACGGCGAAGGTATGAAAGTCGGCATCATCGATACAGGCATCGACTACACCCATAAGATGTTCTATGGTGAAGGCACCGAAGAGGCTTACAAAGCCATTGATCCTACGAAAGCTAATGCAGCTTTCCCGAATAAAAAAGTTGTGGGCGGTATTGACCTTGTCGGTACGGACTACAACACCGCATCTCCTGATTATAAAAAACGCATTCCTGTTCCAGATGCCAATCCACTGGATGAAGCCGGCCACGGGACCCACGTTGCCGGAACCGTTGCTGGTATTGGTGACGGTGTAAATACTTATGATGGTGTGGCTCCTGCTGCCGATTTATATGCCATCAAAGTTTTCGGGGCCAAGGGATCAACTAGTGATGAAGTTGTCATTGCCGCGTTGGAATATGCAGTGAATCCTTCTGGCGAT
>CAZPYX010000192.1:0-7944 GCA_964590635.1 uncultured Bdellovibrio sp. | reverse complement strand
GTATTGTACGCCTGCAAGATGTGACTGTGGCTTTTGATTCACAGGTTGTTTTGAAGTCCATTAATTTGGAAATCAAAGCAGGTGAATCTTTTGTGATCGTAGGTCCAAGTGGCCAGGGAAAAACGGTCCTTCTTAAAACCTTAGCAGGACTGATAACCCCGCAGAATGGCAAAGTTTTTGTTGAACAGCAGGAGTGGCTGACGCTAAGTCCCAAAGAGCGTTTTCCGCTGCTAAAAAAAATGGGAATTTTGTTTCAAAAAAATGCTCTTTTCGATTCTCTAACCTGCGTGGAAAACATCGCTTTTCCACTTCGCGAAACAACACAACTTACGGAGTGGGAGATCATTAAGAAGGCTGAATACTTTTTAGAAGCGGTTGGAATTCCACATGCGCGTGATTTATTTCCCGAGGAAATCAGCGGTGGCATGCAAAAGCGTCTGGGAATCGCTAGAGCACTAGCTTTAGATCCAGAGATTATTTTCTATGATGATCCCACTGCGGGCTTGGATCCCATCACATCAAAAAGAATTATTGAGCTGATCATCGATTTGAAACAACAAAAAGGTTCAACAGTTATTGCTATCACTAATGACATGAATCGCGCTTATCAACTTGCAGATCGTATGGCGATGGTGGTGGATAAAGATCTTCTTATTACCGGAAGTCCCGCGAATACAAAAAATCATACAGATGCACGAGTTCAACAGTTCATTCGTGGATCACTTACAGGTCCTCTGACGGCGATCACTTGACCCGAGGTTTATTCGGAACGTAAACTTGAATGAGTGATAGAATTTAAAAACCTCGTAAAAAAATTTGGCACACGAACTGTGCTTAACGGATTAAGTTTGAAAATCCTCGAGGGAGAAATAATCTTCGTTCTGGGGACATCTGGAACAGGTAAATCTGTCTTGTTAAAAAATATCGTCGGCTTGCTAACTCCTGATGAAGGGGAAATCTGGATTGACGGAGAAGAAGTTTCTAA
The DNA here is from genome assembly GCA_964590635.1 of uncultured Bdellovibrio sp. Classification (GTDB taxonomy): domain Bacteria; phylum Bdellovibrionota; class Bdellovibrionia; order Bdellovibrionales; family Bdellovibrionaceae; genus Bdellovibrio. The sequence goes on along the minus strand of CAZPYX010000192.1, from coordinate 6,959 downwards.
ATTTAGCGAAGATCAATATCTACCGATTCGCAAAAAATGCGGCATGGTCTTTCAACATCCAGCTCTTTTTGATTCGCTTTCTATCTATGAAAATGTGGCCTTCGGTCTTCGTCGTCACTATCAACTTTCTGACAATGAAGTGGGCGAGAAAGTAAAAAAGGCACTCAGTCTTGTGCATATTCATGGTGTGGAGAATAAAAAACCCGCACAAATCTCCTACGGAATGCAAAAACGTGTGAGCTTGGCTAGAACCATCGCTTTACAGCCAAAAATCCTTCTCTTTGACGAACCAACGACGGGACTCGATCCCGTTACTACAACAGCTGTGAATCAATTGATTCAAGATTTGTCGAGAGAGCTAAAAACCACTTCGATTGTTGTCAGTCACGATATGAATTGTGCTCTTTCCATTGCGGATCGAATTGTTGTTCTTGATAAGGGCCAAATCGTCGCCTTGGGAACACCTGAGGAGCTAAAAAAATCAGAGATACCATTGGTGAAAGACTTTCTTGCCGAGGCTCTTGCAGTATGAGTTATTTCATTTCGATGTTAGATGATTTAGGCGGAACACTGATTTTCTTTAAGAAAATCATGTCTACATTGTTTAAAAAGACCCCTAAATCCCATGATATTTTCGAACAAATTTGGAAAGTTACCGCAGATAGCTTTTTGACTACCGCTATGGCCGGTTTTTTTGTCGGCGCCATCATGAGCGTTCAATTTGCGATGCTGATGAAGGAATTTGGAGCGTTGGGATATCTAGGAGGCTTGGCAACCAGCGCGACTTTTAGAGAAGTGGGCCCACTTTTAATTGCCTTCATGTTAAGTGGAAAAGTCGGAGCTTTTACCTCTGCGGAATTAGGAACAATGCGTGTGACCGAACAAATCGATGCGGTCCGCTGCCTTGGCGCAGATCCAATGCAAGAGATCATCGCACCTCGTTTTATCGGAATCATCATTGCTAGCTTTTTCCTGCTGGGTGGCGGTTTGATCATGTCTATATTTGGAGGCATGCTTTTAGGTGATTTATTCGGCGGAGTTAACTTCGAAGAATATCTTCGTCATATTCCTACGATCGTAAATCCAATTTCAATTCTAAGTGGTTTAATGAAGTGCTTCGCTTTTGCTGTGGTTCTTGCGACGGTGTGTACATTCAAAGGATACAGTACAACTGGTGGAGCAAAAGGCGTGGGCCGCGCTGTTGTGTCTACAGCAGTAACAACGATGGTTTGTATTGTTGTGATGGATTGGTTCACTAGCTTCATTGGTGAAGTCATTTTGCAAATGGTGCGAGGATATCGCTCATGATTTCTCTTCTTGCAGATACTTTTTTTGGTCTATTTTCACCGCCATTTCGTCGTCGCGAGTTCCTGCAACAGCTTTATTTTGTGGCGAATAGAAGCCTTTTAATCATTGTTTTCTGTGTTAGTTTTGCTGCGATTGTGACCATTCTGGAATCATCTTTCCATATGAAAATGGTCATTCAGAACGATTCTATGGTGCCTGGTTTTGCCGCGGTTTTAATTCTTAGAGAATTAGCGGCCGTCGTAATGGTTTTGTTGTTGGCGTCTCGAGTGGGCGCTGGTTATGCCTCTGAAGTGGGAAGCATGCAAATTACAGAACAAATTGATGCTTTGAAAATGTTGGGAATTGATCCGGTTAACTATTTGGTTGTACCAAGATTTTTAGCCTGCATTCTTGGCTCCGTGATGCTGACTGTTGTCGCCAATATGGCTTGTCTGTTTTCAGCGATGCTCGTAAGTCAGTCTCTTTTGGGATACACGCCTGGAATGTTCATCGCTTCGATGCACCGATTTATTCAGTTCAGAGATATTATTTTCGCTATGATTAAAGGGGCCTGTTTCGGCGCCGTTATTCCTATCGTGGCCTGCTATTTTGGATTCAACTGTCAGCAAGGCGCTGAAGGTGTTGGAAGAGCGACAACGAACACTGTTGTTGTAGCTTCCATTGCCATTATTGTGATTGATTTTATTTTATCGTACACTTTTAGCTATCTTTACTAGCTGTTTCGACAAGGTCGAAGTCAGCAGAGTAAGAAGCAATTTAGAAAGTCTGGAGCGTTTATGAAAGTAGAAACCAAAGTCGGTTTTTTGGGTTTGTTGAGCGTCGTTTTGATCGCTCTTTTTGCCTATTTTATGGGTTTCATTTCGCCCTTTTCAAATAGCAAAGAATTGAACGTCATGTACAACTATGCTGGGGGAATCGAAGAAGGTTCACCGGTGCGTGTGATGGGTATCAAAGTTGGAAAAGTGAAGGCGATCACTTTCGATCCCTCTTACAAGATGACCAACGGCGAAGAAGCTAAACTTCGCTTGACGATCACAATAGATAAGAAAGCCTGGACCAGCGTCCGTAAAGATTCCAAATTTTTCATCAACTTGGCCGGCGTGATTGGGGAGAAGTTTCTGGAAATCTCTGCAGGTTCTATGGAAGCAGGTGAATTCTCTAGTGGAGACTATGTTCGCGGCGAAGATCCTCCAAGAATTGATCAATTGATTTCTCAAGGCTACGGTTTGGCGGGAAAATTGATTGAGATTGTTGAAAAAAACCAAGGATCTGTGACAAACGTCATCAAACAACTTGATAGTTTGACCACTAACTTCAATAAAACGCTCATGCTTTTGGATAAGACGACGAAGAATCGCGAAATGGCAAGATTGCTTGATAATGCCGTTAAAATCAGCGATGACATGGCGTACTTGACGAACAATATGAGATCTAAAAAAGCAGAAGAGACTTATGATTTAGTTCATAAACTTCTGTTCCGTTTAGAGCCGCTCGATGGCCCAACCCTTAAGAAGTTTTTTCAGCAGGATGGAGTCAGAGCCCGCGTGTTCTAACAAGATCTGTTACGACTCTAGGAGGTTCCATGCTACATACAACAGCACGTTTTACGGCACTTTTATTGACTGCCGCAGCTTTTGCGACATCTGCAAAAGCAGCAACCTTGAGTGCTGATTCAAATAAGATCAGCACAAAAGCAACATCTATTGAGAAAGCCTACAGCCAAGATATGCGTGATGAACGCAATTCAAATACCATGAGTTATGCTTCAACGCTAAAAATGCGTGAGGATCTTCGCATGGGCGCAGGAATTGCGGTGGGCGGTCAACTTGGCGTTGTCGGCATGAATGCTGAATTTAATTTCGAAGATGAAAACAGCGTGATCGCTGGATTTGGCACGGGCCCTGGTTATAATTCAGTTCAGTTCGCATGGAAGCACGCCTTTGAGGGCGATTATATTGCTCCTTATTTCACGGCAGGGTATTCGCGTTGGTATAATTCCAGCAATCGTGGCGATATTAATCAATCCAGCATTCTAGACCGTGTTTTGACAGATAACGAAAAAAAGTCCGGAAAATTCGGCACAGATTTTCTCAATGCGTCTTTCGGACTTCAATATAATCAGCTTTCTGGGACCTTCTTCGGCTTTTCTTGTTTCGCCGAAATCGTAGGAATGTACGAAGTTAAGCGGGCTCAATTGATTCCTTCTGGAACTTTTGGAACCATTTATTATTTCTAATTACTGCACATAAATTTTGAACTTTTTAAGGGGGCTTGCAAGCCCCTTTTTTTATTTAAAAAATAGATCTAATTAATTTGAAAAATGAAATTCGAATCAGTGTCCAAACGACCATTTTTTAGAGAATAATGAACGTTTGAAAAAGAAAAATTGTCGAACTGAGTGTTGCCGTGGAATCCGCCGTGGGGGCGGCTTTCAAGAGTATCTGCTAACTTATTTTGGACATAAAAAAACCCCAGAGTTGCCTCTGGGGTTCCGTGTACTAAAAGTACAGCTGCTAACTACTTAGCGGCTTTTTTAGTTGCTTTTTTAGCAACTTTTTTTGTAGCTTTTTTAGCTACTTTTTTAGTAGTTTTCTTTGCAACTTTTTTAGTAGCTTTTTTTGCTGCTTTCTTTGCCATGTGCTCCTCCTAGGATGCAAACGTTGTTGTTGTTACTTACTTTGTAAAAAACCTTACTTACCTAAGTCTTCCTAATTCGACCATCGACGTCAACTAAAAAATTGCTTGCATATTTTTTGCGAGCATCGCGGTCCATGGAGGTGGCTGATGTTCATCCTTTTTTCGATATCGATGCTCGGACAAGCGCTCGTTCATCGAACTCTTTTGATGATCGTGCAAGAATTTGCGATCTCTCAACACACATTGAGGTCCTTGGTGATCCTCAATGTGCTGTTGATGTCGGTTCTTACCGTGAGTTTAAACTCATCACCAGCAACACTCTGGCTTTTCATCGGCATTATTTTAATATCTTTAAAGTTTTTCGCCCCTATTTTGCGTTTTTTTCTGGTGCGCGGACTTTCAAGCGCGCTGATTCCACTTCTTGATAGTGTGATTCTGGGGCTGCAATCGGGAAAATCTTTCCGCATCAGCCTGAATGCTGCGATCGAAAATCAAAGCGGGTGGAGACGGAATCAGTTCCGAGAAATTTACAATTCACTGATCACGGCGGAAAATGTCATCGCCGTCAAATCCGCTCTGCTAAGGGATTTGCAGGCGGAGCTTGCTGAAATTGATCGATCGCAAAATCGTATTGTTGATCAGGTGAAAGCTCTGCGCCGGCACTTAAAACTCCAAGAAAATTTTCGACGTAGGTCTGGACAAGTCACTCAGCAAATAAAAATGCAGGCGATAATTGTCACCGCCCTTTTTATCGCGCTTCTTTCTTTTGTAATTGTGCAATTTGGTTTTTTTGAACACCGATTATTAATCTTGGCATCAGTTTTGATTTTCTTTGTGGGTCTTTTTTGGATTTTCAATGTTGGAAGGAGGATGAAATGGAAGGTGTAGCACCGCCGCTGGAACTTTTATTGGCAGTAAAACGAACTTTAGAGAAAGGTCAGCCAACCAAAGCAGGCATTCATCTTTATTTAAAACGCCATGAGGGCGAATTTGCAACGGAGGTCGCGCGATGGTTGGCATTATTGCATCAAGGAAGGGAGACGCAGGCGCTGATTTCTGGGATGTCGTCGCAGCATCGGCAAGTTCTTTTGCAGTTGTTGGAGCGGGGTTTGCGGGGTGAGGCCATTTATAATGTTCTCCTCACCTTGGAAGAAGAGATTTTAGAGGCCTGTCATGAGGAACTTACGAATAAATTGGCGCGCCTTCCCTTTATTCTTTTGGTTCCTCTGCTTTTATTTCAGTTTCCAGCCTTTCTGCTGCTTCTTTTTGGACCTCTGCTGCAAAATTTTTTTCACTCTTTGGGGGGCGGGTGATAGAGTGGCCAAGTTGGAGGAGTAGCCCATGGCAAAGCCCACAAGTGTTTCTGACAAACCGGAAATGCCCGAAAAGAAAGTAGCTCTTGAAAAGTTGGTTGATGAGTTGATGAAAGATCAACCCAGCCGTCAAACTGTCAAGAAGCTCACTTCTGAGCTTGGAATGGCCTATTCCGTTGATCCATTGACTCAAATGAATACAGTTTTGCAGTCCATGAATTCAGTCCTTCTTCCCTCCAACAGACGAAGAGACTTAGAAAGATAGTTTTTCATGTCACATGTTCTAGATTCCATCTTGGAAACCGTTGGCGACACTCCGATGGTGGCACTTCATAATGTCACAAAAGGTTCGAAACATAAATTTTTCGCCAAAATCGAATATTTCAATCCAGGCGGCAGCATCAAAGACCGCGTTGCTGTCAAAATTATTGAAGAGGCAGAAAAGCGCGGCGAGTTGAAGCCGGGTGGCACCATCGTTGAGGCAACTTCCGGAAACACGGGTGTTGGTTTGGCATTGGCCGCAGCTGTTAAAGGCTACAAATGCATTATCGTGATGCCTGAAAAAATGAGTGAAGAGAAGCGCGCACTTTTGCGCGCCTACGGGGCTCAGGTTGTTATCACTCCGATGGTTGATCCAGATCATCCGATGAGTCATTACAATGTCTCTAAACGAATCGTCGCTGAAATTCCAGGGGGATTTTTAGCTAATCAGTTCTTCAATCCAGATAACGTGACTCAACATTACCAAACAACAGGTCCAGAAATTTGGAAACAAATGGATGGCAAGATCGATATGTTGGTGGGGGGAGCAGGTACGGGCGGAACTCTTTCTGGTTGTGCACAATATTTAAAAGAGAAAAATCCTGGGGTTAAAGTTGTTTGCGCGGACCCCATCGGCAGCATTCTTTACGATTTGTATTATCATAAAAAGATCGTGGACCCTCCAGGTTCTTATAAAGTGGAAGGTATCGGCGAGGACATGCTTCCTGGCAATGTCCACTTGGAAAAATACGATGGCTTTGTTCGCGTGAATGACCAAGAAGCTTTCGATATGACTCGTCGTTTGGTGGCTGAAGAAGGTCTTTTGGTAGGTCCTTCAAGTGCGACTGCTTTGGTGGGGGCAATGAAGTTCTCTGAAAAGCTCGAAAAATCTTCGAATATCGTTGTCGTTTTCCCAGATAGTGGCCGTCAGTATCTGAGCAAGGCGTTCAATGACAAATGGATGGTTGAAAATGGTCTTCTTAAGGAAGAACAGATTAAAGATGCTTTCAATCGCGTGATTTCTGCAGAAGAAGCTTTGAAAAATTATTCTAAATAGTCGCTCTGAAGAGCACAGATAGGACCCTTTAAAAAGGGGCTAAGGTAAAGTATGAAAAAAACGACTCAAGATCTTGGTTTCGCAACAAGAGCAATCCATGCAGGTCAATCTCCTGATCCAACAACAGGCGCGATCATGACTCCTGTTTATATGACCTCGACTTATGTACAAGAATCTCCTGGTGTACATAAAGGTTGGGAGTATTCTCGCACACACAATCCAACTCGTCGCGCTTATGAAAACTGCATGGCAAGTTTGGAAAATGGTAAATTCGGTTTTGCTTTTGCTTCTGGTTGCGCGGCAACGACGACGATCCTGCACATGTGGAAGGGTGGAGAGCACGTGATCGCCATGGATGATATGTAGGGTTGCACCTTCCTTTT
>CAZPYX010000191.1:0-7970 GCA_964590635.1 uncultured Bdellovibrio sp. | reverse complement strand
TTAAAAACCGATAGCTTTATGAGGAGCCAAACCGACAAACATATTCAAGACACGAGTGTTTCCAGATCTTTGCGCAGATGCGTTAACTGTACCATCTGACCACAAACGGTTGATCTTAAGTTTATCGCCCATAGCTCCGATCTCTGCAGTGAAGATTTTCTCCACGCGATCCATAACTTGGTTGAATTGATCCTGAGAAATGCCCCCAGTTGTATACAACCCCTCTGGAATATACATGCTGTTTTCCGGTACGAAACCGTGGCAAAGCTCTTGAACTTTTTCTGATTTGAATGTGAATCCGAGAGTTGCTACCAATGCAACACCAGAAACCGCACGAATCATCGTTGATTTTGTCATGACTTTTCCCCTCCTTGAGTCTAGACGTTGCAAAATCGAACCACGGCGCGCGTACATTTACAAATGGAAATATGAGTCCATGTCACACCGCACCTTAATGGGGTCCAATTTATTAGTACGCCGTAAAGATTCCGAAGCAATATCCCGAATAACTTACTGACAGTAATATTTCGAAAGGAATCTCTCGTGAATTCATTCGGCTCTTGGTTCCATGGTCTTCGGGGCAAACTTCTTTTCTCTGCGTTTCTTCCCCTCATTGCCTTCATCGCAATCACTGGCATCTCTCTGCATGGACTGGATAAAATCGGCACACAACTTTCAGATGCCTATACTGATATCATCCCTAATATGGATGCCCTTGGCCAAATGGGCATGCAAAGAGCTCGTGTGGGATATTTTATTTGGGCGGCATTAAGCTTGAAGGACGAACCGAAAGGTCGCACTTCATTTATTTCTAAAACTGAAGAGGCATTTAAGGACTACAAGAAAGGCCAAGAATTTTACGAAAAACAACACTTCGAGCCCGAAGAAAGCAAGAACTACGCAAACGTAAAGGAACATAAAGAGCAGTTTTACAAACTCACAGAAAGCATCATCGCTGATTTAAAAAAGAACAGTCCTGAAGCAGATGCCCAAGTCAAAGTTCTTATGAACGGAGGAGCTTGGCATATACTAGCGACTGACATCCAAACGATGATGACAGCGAACATCAAGCTCTACTCTGAAATGACTCATGTTAATAATAAGAAACAGATCGAAGATCGCAAGACGATCACTCAATTATTGATTTTGATCTCCGCTTTCTGTTGCTTTACTCTTTTCGGTATTCTTATGTGGATCGCCTACCGTGTTTCAAATTCTGTGAGCAATATTGCTTCGCAACTGACAGAGGCTGGAACTCAGGTTTCAGGAGCCATTTCTCAACTGACCACTGCGGGACAAACTCTTTCAGAGGCTTCAACAGAGTCAGCAGCTTCCTTAGAGGAAACGGTGGCATCTTTAGAAGAAATGTCGTCCATGGTGAAAATGAATTCAGACAATGCCAAGCAAGCAGCGGCGTTATCCGTGTCTTCACGTGATGCAGCTGAAGAAGGCCAGCGCGAAATTCAATCATTGATCGCATCCATGCAAGACATCTCGAAGTCTTCTAAAAAAATCGAAGAAATTATTAGCGTTATTGATGACATTGCCTTCCAAACAAATCTTTTAGCGCTGAATGCCTCTGTGGAAGCAGCCCGTGCCGGAGAGCAAGGTAAAGGCTTTGCCGTTGTCGCAGAGGCCGTTCGCGCCTTGGCACAACGTTCCGCAGTTGCTGCCAAAGACATTAATGTTTTGATCAAAGAAAGCGTTGTCCAAGTAGAAAAAGGCTCTGATGTCGCAGATCGCTCAGGCGAAGTTTTAAACAATATCGTGAACTCTGTTAAAAAAGTTTCCGACCTAAATAATGAAATTTCTGCGGCAAGATCTGAGCAAACAACAGGCATTCAGCAGATCAGTAAGGCTATGAACCAGCTCGACCAAAGCACTCAGGCCAATGCAGCTTCATCAGAGGAAATTGCGGCGTCTTCTGAAGAGATTTCAGCACAAGCGCATCAAATGCAAAAGCTCAATGTCAGCCTCAATCAGGTGATTTTGGGCGGCGCAGCTGAGGCAGAAACCGAGCGCGAATTTAAATCACATCAAAAGACACCAGCCAAGGTCGTTGCATTTAAACCTAAGACAACGCCATCGCGCAAATTCGTGGGCAAAAAGCCACAATCTGCAGCATCCACGATCCCATTTGATGAAGACAACCAAGACTTTGGAACACACCGAAAAGTAGGAACAACGGATGGTTTTTAATCCGTTGCTCCCCTAGTTTCCTTGTACTAGACTCAGAGGCATGAAAATTCCATTCAACGTCCCTCCTCATAGTAAAAACGAAGAGAAATACATCGGTCAGGCCATCGCCCTTAAAAAATTAAGCGGCGAAGGCTCTTTCAATAAGAAATGTGCCGAGTGGTTAAAAAATCATCTTCATTGCGAAATGGCTGTGATCACACCTTCTTGCACATCCGCACTTGAAATGGCCATGGTCCTTGCCGACATCGGGCCCGGTGACGAAGTCATCCTGCCTTCATTCACTTTCACATCAACAGCCAACGTGGTTGCTCTTTACGGATCGACGCCTGTTTTCGTTGATGTCGATCCTCAGACAATGAACATCGATACCACGGCCTTGGAAAAAGCGATCACGCCTAAAACTAAAGTGGTAATGCCGGTTCATTATGCTGGTGTCGGTTGCGAGATGGACAAAATCATGGCTTTATCTGAAAAACATAACTTCATTGTTGTGGCAGATGCGGCCCAAGCTATTTTCGCCTCTTATCTTGGCAAACCACTTGGAGCTTGGGGGCACATGGCGGCCTACAGCTTCCATGAAACAAAGAACATTGTCTGCGGCGAAGGCGGCGCTTTAATTATCAACGATCCACGCTTTGTGGCCCGCGCTGAAATTGTTCGCGACAAAGGCACCAACCGTCAGCAGTTCATGAATGGTCAAGTAGACAAATACACTTGGCAAGATAAAGGTTCTTCTTATTTGCAGTCTGAACTAGCTGCCGCTTTCTTGTTGTCACAACTTGAAGAGGGCGAGCAAATTACAGCTCACCGCCTGGCTCACTGGAATCAATATCACCAAGGTTTTGCGGATCTTGAAAAATCTGGCAAATTAACCCGTATGAAGATACCAGCGGAGGCCCACGCCAATGCTCACATTTATTATATTCTTTTAAATTCTGCTGAAGAGCGCGCGGCTTTGTGGTCTGAGCTTAAAGAACAGGGCATTCAATCAACGACCCACTATGTGCCTTTGCACTCTGCCCCTGCAGGCCTTCGCTTTGGGCGCGTTACTGGCTCTATGAAAGTGACAGACGATCAAGCCAATCGTCTTCTGCGCATGCCTATGTATGCGGATCTTACACCGAACGACGTATCCACAGTTCTTGAAACTGTTCGTCAATTCTTTGCGAGGAAATCATGAAAGGTATTATTCTAGCTGGGGGCGCAGGCTCTCGTCTTTACCCAATGACAAGAGTCATGACCAAACAACTTCAGTCGGTCTATGACAAGCCTATGATTTACTACCCTCTCAGTATTTTGATGTTGGGTGGAATCAAAGATATTCTTTTGATCACGACCCCTGATGACCAACCTCTGTTTAAAAAACTTTTGGGAGACGGCTCTCAGTTTGGCATTAAGCTTTCTTACGTGATCCAGGAAAAACCCACGGGTCTTCCGGATGCCTTTGTCTTAGGTGAAAAGTTCATCGGCGAAGACAACGTCTGCTTGATCTTGGGCGACAATCTTTTCTATGGCGATTTGGATTTCCTTCGCTTGGCAATCAAAGAGCAACAAGAAAAGAAGAATGATCTTCACGGCCGCGTGTTCGCTTACTATGTCGCTGACCCTACTGCTTACGGCGTAGTTGAGTTTGACAAGAATACTAAAAAAGTAAAATCTATCGAAGAAAAACCTAAGCAGCCTAAATCTAATTACGCTGTCCCAGGTCTTTATCTTTTCGACAACACAGTTTCAGCCCGCGCAAAGGCAGTTAAACCTTCGGCTCGTGGTGAAACTGAAATCGTCGATCTTATTCTTTCCTATCACAACGAAGGAAAACTTGGCGTCGAGATGATGTACCGTGGGCTTGCGTGGCTTGACACCGGCACACCCCGATCTCTTCTTGATGCCGCGGCATTCATTGGCGCCATTGAAGAACGTCAGGGCTTAAAAGTCGCTTGCTTGGAAGAGATCGCTTACCGCATGAAATTTATTACTCTAGATCAACTGCAAAAGATTACTTCTGATCTTCCAAAATGTTCATACCGCAGTTATTTAGAAAAAATCATCACTGAAGAAGCTTAAGCAGAGGCCCTATGAAGCAAACTGTTCTACTTACCGGTTGCGCTGGATTTATCGGTTCAAACTTTATTAAAGCCATCACGACTCGCCCCGAAATCGCGGCGAAGTATGATTTCGTTATCTTGGATGCGTTAACTTATGCGGGTCGCCTGTCGAATATTCAAAAAGAACTCGATAGCAACAAACATTTAAGTTTTGTTCACGGCGACATTCGCGATTCTCAAAAAATGCACGAGCTTTTCAAAACGCATCAGTTTACGGGCGTCATGAACTTCGCGGCAGAGTCTCACGTCGATCGCTCCATCGAAAGTCCAAACATCTTTGTTGAAACAAATGTTCTTGGAACTTTGAATCTTCTTAAGGAAAGCTTGGCTTTATTTGAAAAAAACCCGAGCTTCCGTTATCTGCAAGTAAGTACAGACGAAGTTTACGGAACTTTGCAAATGGATGACCCCGCATTCACGGAAAACACTCCCATTGCGCCCAACAGCCCTTATAGCGCTTCAAAAGCCAGCGCAGATCTTTTAGTTCGCTCTTTCTTTGAGACCTTTAAATTGCCAACTGTGATCACCCGTTGCTCGAACAACTATGGTCCATTGCAAGTGGAAGAAAAATTCATCCCATTGATGATCAAGCGCGCCTTGGCTAATGAAACTTTGCCGATCTACGGCACTGGCGTGAATATTCGCGACTGGATTTATGTCGACGATCACAATGAAGGCGTTTGGAAAGCTTTCACAGATGGCAAAGCTGGCGAAGTCTACAACTTCGGGGGAAACTCTGAAAGACAAAACCTTGATGTGGCTAAAATGATTCTTAAACATTTAGGCAAGCCAGAGTCTTTACTGAACTTCGTTCAAGATCGTAAAGGTCATGACTTCCGCTATGCGATTGACTACAGCAAAGCTCAAAAAGAGCTTCACTGGAATCCCACGGTTAATTTTGAAGAACAAGGGCTTCTTCGCACTATTGAATACTATAAAAATCTATGGGCGAAGTAAGAGTTCTTCACTGCATTCATTCACTGTCCTGGGGCGGACTTGAAATCTATACTTGCGAACTGATTCAAAAGCTCGCAAGCACGGGAATCAAGCAGGTTGTTCTATGCTCTGCCCACAGTCGTGTTGCTGAAGAACTTAAAAAGGCGCAGATCGAAGTTCTGCCTTTTCCTGAAAAGAAACTTTCGAAATTTGCGACCGCAAAAATCATTCGTCGAATTATAAAAAAACACAAGATCACTTTGCTTCACTCCCACACTCGCTTGGACATGTGGGCTTGTGCTTTGGCGATTTGGAACAATCGCAAAATAAAACATATCTACAACCTTTATATGAACGCGACTCCAAAAAAAGATTTCGTTCATAAGTGGCTTTTCTCTAAAGTGGATGCCCTCTGCAGTTCCTCAGAAACTATTCTGAATGACGTGAAACGCAACTTTCCTATCGATCCGGCGAAACTACAACTTATTCGCTACGGCAGAAATATTGAGCAATTCCATCCCTATCCTAAGGAACGCGAAGGCCTGCGTGGTCTTTATCAGACCGAAGAGGGACAAATTGTCATCGGAACCTTGTGCCGTATTGATCCGGGCAAGGGAGTGAAGGAACTAGTTCTGGCCTTGGAAAGTTTATCGGATGCAGAACTTGCTAAAATCCAACTGTGGATCATCGGTGATCCCACCATCGCTGGCAAAAATGAAAAAGGCGAAGCAATTCCGGCAGAGGCCTCCCGACATCTTCTACAGTGGTTACAAGATCAACGCACAAAAGAACGTTATAAAAAACATCTTGTGCAAATCCCATTTCAAAAAGACTACATCCCCTATATTGAATCTCTGGATGTTTTCGCCTTGGCTTCCTACAACGAAACCTATTCGCTGAGTGTCCTGGATGCGATGATGATGGCAAAACCTGTGATCGGCACCAATGCTGGAGGCACGCCGGAACAAATCGGCGCTGACAGCGAGCGCGGCGTTCTGGCTGAACCACAGTCGGCTACATCTTTGACTGAAGCCTTCCGTTTTTACCTCAACAATCCTTCGGCAATCAAAACTCAAGGCCTCAAAGCACGGCAATGGTCCGTGCAAAATCATGACTGGAAGGACACTCTTCAAAAATTCTTGAATCTTTACTCGAATATAAATGCCAAAGAGTAAATTAATTCCTCATCGTTGGCGTCCAATTATCTGAGATCTCAGTCAGGATCCTTGCAGAAGATCACATCTCTATTTAATCTTTAAGCAAAAGGATATTCTTAAAGATGACTCTGTCTACTTGGTTCGTCATGATTAGTATGGTTTTAAATATGACCCATGCCGCAGCCAATACAAAGCCTATTCCCGTGAAAGTGGGTTATGGTGAGTTTCCTCCCATTTTCGTTAATACGGATCAAGGACCGTCAGGATTCTGGGTCGATCTGGTTATATTGATCAACACCAGTCAAAGCGACTATCATTTTGTGTTTGAGCCTATAACCCCCAAACGCAGAACTACAGTATTGGAGAAAAAACAAGTCGACATTATCGCCAATGAGAGCCCGGGCTTTGATTGGGATGAGAAATTAGTCAACTTCACGATCCCCATCTACTCCATCACTGATCACTTTGTCGCCTTAAAAGAAGTTGCAAAAAATCAGGCCTATTTTTCAGACCTTCGCAAAAAGCGCATTCGATGTATGTTGGGATATCACTACAATTTTGAAAAAGAATACCAGAAAACAAATCGCCCGCTACTGATAGAGACTACAAGCAATCACTACGGAAATCTTCAAGCAGTCCTCGATCGCCGCACAGAGATTGCTGTCGTTTCAGACATTTATCTTCCCACATTCTTTCACGACCACCCTGAAGCAAAAGAAAAACTTCTTATTTCCAGCAAAGTAGACGGCCGATACAAAATGGCTTTCGTCGTTCCAAAAAACGACCCCAAGGTCGATTTTAAGAAACTCAATTCTTATCTATTGAAATTTAAAGAAAATGGAGAACTGCAAAAACTGCGCAGTCAGTATCATCTACAAAAACCATGACTGCGCTTTGATCATATCTTACTTCAAAATCAGCTCAGAGTATTTCTCTTTATGCTGCTGCAGATATTCCGGGAAATCCTTGTCGATACTAACAAACTCAGAATCAAGTTCTTGACCGTAAAGGCTGCCACCTTTGCGCAACACCTCTTCGATACGTTTTGGATCTTTAAAATCCTGAACGTTATGCTCCGTATGCGCATAGGCTTCGATTTTTTCGATAACCTTTTTAACTCCACCCAAATAGCTGAAATGCCAACCGCCCTCAGGAATGATTGTCACTTTCTTTGAGCCTTTGCGTTCGCCACGCAGAAGGCGTGCCTTTTGCACAGTCTTCAAGTCTTTATACTGCAACATGACCGTTCCCTGCCACGGCATATAGCCATTGTAGGTCTCGATAGGTTCTGGATACTTTTTGATAAAGCAGTTGAGGTAATAGTAATAAAGTCTTTGCTGGAAAACTTTAATACCTGGCTTGTCAGCATATTGCTTAACCAATTCAGGGCGAGGAATTTCGTCCACGTCAGAAATAATAATCACGTCGGAAGGACGGCAGTTTTTTAGACCTTGTTTGATTTGCTCTTTTTGATGATCATCGTAGTCCCACGTTGTAGGCGTACGAAACTTCGCAAAAAATCCTGGATATTCATCCACAACAATGTGCTCAATTTTATGAAGAAAGGGCTTAA
>CAZPYX010000190.1:0-8028 GCA_964590635.1 uncultured Bdellovibrio sp. | reverse complement strand
CCCTCCATTGAACCCAATTGGATCTTTATTCGTCCATCTACCAACCACTGGACTGTAATCACGGGCACCGAAGCGGACCAATCCTGTGTCAGCATCATAAAGTCCTCCGGCAAACCCGAACGGAATGATGGCACTTGTTTTTCCATCAAGAGAAACACCGAATTCGTCATAGTTAAATGATTCAGCAACAGCACCTGTCGCGGAATCCACGATCACCTTTGGTGTCCCCACCTGATCTGAGATAATTCTGTACTGCTTGCCATTGAAATTTACATAGTCAGGCACATTGATCTTAGAGCCATAAACGAATGACTTAACGATCTTACCAGAGCCATCCATCTCAGCAGCAATCTGAAGCTGATTTTGATAAATGAAGGCCTGCACAACCTTGCCATTGATCTTCTTGCCGATACGACGGTTTTGTCCGTCAATGACATACTCGATCACTCTTCCATCAGGAAGAACCACTTTACGAAGATTTCCAAATACATCATAAGTGTATGAAGTTGTTTTTACTTCTTTCGTATCTGGATTTACATCCGTACGAGTCTGTAGATCACCGTTGTCGTTATATTCGAATTTTGAATTTCCATAAGAGAGTAAACGGTCTTGTTCATCATAAACGCCCGTGTATGACTTTGCCCCGCTTGTGAAACCTAAACGATTACCATTTGCATCGTAAGTGTATGAACGAGAATCCGCACCCTTCACTACTTTTGAAAGTCTACCTTGAGAATCATATTCATAAGTCGATGCTACTTTTGTAGTACCTGTAACATCTTGAGATGCAGTAACTCGACCAAGCTTATCGCGATTGTAACTCATGCCGAAAATCGGATTCTTGTCGATCATAAAACCTGAAGAGATGGGTTCGCCAAAAGTATTAAAGCCAATGCCCTCAACTACTTTACCTAATGACGTCGCCGAAACCAAACCCACGTTATTGCGGGTCATCTTAAGGTCGCCAACACTCACTGGTAAAGAATCCAAGTCGTAGGTAATTCGATTTGCTACCGGTATTCCATCTCCGCCTGCAAATGAAATCATACCTAATGAAAAGTCTGAATTATAAGAATAGGCAACTGAACTAGTAACTTCTCCAGATGTTTTAATCGCTGTTGGAAGCTTCCACACGTAGTTATAAGAAAGCTTAATTCCACCGGGAGCTAAAATCTCGCCTGGAAGATCAGATTTTCCATCTTTAATTGGAGCATATTGAATTTTATAATCGCCGTCCGTTGAAGAGACTCCAGTTAGTAAGAAACTATCTGGTGCATAGGTGAATTCGACACTCTTACCGTCTGGGCGACTAATTTTAGTAATCTGCTTGTCCTGGTCATAACTATAAACTGTCGCTCCAGTCACTTTTGACTGGATACTTGGTGGAAGATAACTTTCAACTAATCCCGCAATACCTGTCACAAAGCTGTGATTGGGCTTTCCTGGTGGTTTAATACTTTTTAAATTGCCATCAAGGTCATATGCAAATTCGACTGCATTTCCATCAGAGAGAATCTGTTTTACTGGACGATTTGCTTTATCGTATTCGAATGAGGTTTTTCTTCCTTGAGAGTCTACCGTTGAAGCGAGATTCCCGAAGTTGTCGTATGCAAATGATTGTTGGCGGTCACCTTGTTTTGCGTTAGATGGACGCCCCAACTGATCTAAAGCAAATTCAAATGGTGCTAAATCACCATTCTGAATTGAAATATTCTTAGAAAATGCATTACCAACAACTTTTGTGACTCTACCTAATGCTGAAGTTGAGACACTGGAGGCCGGAATGTTATCGGTAACAACTTTAAACTTTCGTTGAGGGTTATTATTGAAAGTGACATTTGTTGTTTGAATCATTCTTGTGTTAGCGCCAACTTTGGAATACTTTGTGTCTTTTGACACCTCGTAAGTGGCAGATAAACTCGTATTCTGAATTTCGAACGTGGACTTGGTAACATTATTAAATGACTGTGAAGAAAAAGTCCCACCATAAATATCAGAATACGCATTTATCTGTGGCTTAGTAACATCCAATGGTTTCTCACCTGCGTAAGAAGAAGAAATGGAACCAAAATCGTTTTGATGACTTACGGTTGTTGAGACTTCATTAGACTCCACTCTAATTCCACCTAAAAACTTTCCGCTACTTCTCTTTGATTGAACATAAAGTGAATTTTTTTGAGCTACGAAGTGTGAATCTAGCACCAGTGAATTTACAGCCCCTTGATCTTTAACCAGATTGCCATCAACATCATATGTGATTGCTGTTTTCAAGCCGCTAGGCTTTTGAAAAGTGATCAAACGACCGCTTTGCTCTGTAGTTAAACTATATGATTCGTTATTAGGATTAGTAAGCTTCGTTAGATTGCCATTACCATCAAAAGTGACGTCTGTTTTTTGACCAAATGGAGAAATAAATGCAAATCTAGAGAACGTATAGCTTTGATTTTTATCGGTAGTGACCTTAGCTAGATATTCGCCCTCATATTGAAAACTATAGATTTTCGTAGTTCCATCACTCCCCCATGTCGCAGCAATTCTTCCGTCTAAATTAAAATTATAAGCCTCTCCCTGATCTAGACCAAGAATAATGGTTCTCTTACTGGGATCTGTATAGGTCAATTCATCTGTAATACGGCGAGTACGTCCATCTCCATAATATAGAATTTTATTTTTCACATCCAAGTAATGCTGAATCGAAAGACTCCAGCCACCGATAGTTCCAAGTCTAGAGTTAAAGGTGGTGTCTTTTTTAAACCTATCGCTCGAGTAATTTAAATAGAAATTTGCGCCAACAAGTGGAATAGATTCAGAGACAGAACGTCTTTCTAAATTAATAACAGAATGTCCAGGGACATTTGAATTCCCCATTCCCGGCATACATTGACCTGGTCGATCCGAAGTAATTGGCAGAGGATTTGGTTTAGGACCAGGAGCTGGTTGACCAGGGTTTGGGCCAGGATTAGGATTTGGTTTCGGCTGTGGATCTGTGTTAGACGGATTCCCGAACATCACCTCTACTGGGTTATCCGAGTAAGAACTATATGAGATATTAATCCATCGACGCGAACCAGAGGGAATTGAAACTGGGGAACTCCAAGAATTTCCAGATCTGATCTTTGCCTGCACGGAATAACCACATCCATTAATGTACTCAAAAGACAGCGATTGCACGCCCGGTTGTTCACTGCTTGTAACCTTGAGATTGTTATTCCCTGGAGAAACACAAGAGGCCTTATCTCCACTTTGTCGCAACTGTTGTATTGGAGCGCATTGAATACCACTCATCGGACACTGTTCGTTCTTTGAGCCCTGATAGTATTCTTCATCAAATACGATGATCCCAATAAAGGAAGCATAACTAGTGAGCGAGAAAAGAACAGAAGATATAAACACCTGAACAAGCAATAGCGACTTTTTCATTATACGTCCCATATAAACTAATTATGATTTTGGTGGGTTATACAGGAGTATTTTAAAACTCGCGATAGATCGTATTTTCATTAGTAAAGATTTCCAGCGATTACAGACTGGTAAGTAAAGAATCCTAGAGCAACAGAATATGGAAAAGTGTTGACGATTCACCACTCCGCGCTTGATTTCAAGTTAGAAAATCATAGCGTTGGACGACCATGGGAAGAAACCGTTTTTGGCATAAAAAAAGGGTTACAACCTCTCGGTAGTAACCCTTTGACATTCAGAACAAACATTATCGAGAAAATTGGTTGCGGGGGTTTCAGTTGAACCTCCCAAACTTGTCCCAAAAACTAGCAAGCAATCTTGTCCATGTCAGTGTCTTTTTAGAATCTTGTACTAAACGACATTATAGGCTAGGTGCGGAAGATTTGAGATAATGGATGAACAGCACAGACGAACCGACGGAGCGATCTATGCCCCAATACAACCCAAGACAGCTTGGATATACTCAATTTGTACGCTCTACGACCCCAGCACCGTCTACTGATTTCGACCTGCTGGATGGATCTTCTCGGAGTTCGGCAAATGAACCATGTTCAGATTACGAATGCGGTCGCTGTTACTCTGAACTGCGCGGCTGAAGCCTCTTCTACCGGAGGCGTGATGAACAACGGGGTTTTAATAGGAACACCCGACAGTGCTATTCAATACGCCTTAGTCGGCGATGCTTTAATTTTGGTCGAAAAGGATCAACCACAAACAAGAGCTGCAGCAAGATTATGCTTTCTTTTACAGAGTTATTCGCCACATGTTTCGAGGAAATATAAACAATATCAAATGTAAACACTTATGGTTGTTTTACGAAAATTTCACTGTAATGTTTCTGCGCCATCTTGGGATTGTGATAAACAAACAACAATTTTAAATCAAGAGACTTAAGTCCAGTTGCAAATCTCCGAAATGTTCTCCAGTTCTTTTTACTAACAGTACGTAGGCTCTGGAGGACAAAAAATATGCACTCACTTGCTCGATGTGCCATAGTTATAACTATGGTTTATTTATCTCAAATTAATAAAGTACATGCAGGAGATGCCAATCCACCCATCGATAATGGCTCGGTCACCGTAGACCTTTCATCTGCGGTAGTTTTGCCATCGGATAAATCTGGATACTCTGAGATGATCCAAGCCGACAGCAGCCATAAAATCTATTTAAAGTGCTTCGATATTACGGGTGATAAAAGCACATCGACACAAATCCCATGCCTTATCCAAAGCAATGGTCTTTCTGTGTTTCGTGCTGAATGGGCTCCCTATCATACCTCAGAAACGTTTTTATTTTTCGACCCAAAAGCGACTTCTTTCAATGGAACTATCTCCGGCTCTATCGGCGCAAGTACTGTGGACTCTTGGAATAAGATGGAAGTTTTAGCGGATAATAAACCTATCTATACCCAAGCAACTCCAGGATCCTCATTTGATGTTGCCTTTTCAGGCAGCGGCAATGTTTTGAAAATCGGAGCGGATTTTCTACAGACAGTAGGTGCAACTCCAGGTGATGCCAACGCATATTATCGAATGAATATGGGCTCGATTACTTGGTCCTCGAAGCCTCAGTATAAATTAAAGGTCCGAACCCTTGCCAGTGGAGATGGCTCTCAGGATCAATGTGCGGAATGTATTGCCGATCCAAGTGCGACCAAAATAAAAGATGGAGACAGCATCACGCTTCCACTAGGAGCTAGAGCCCTTATAACCCTAAAGGATGCTTCTGATGGGTCAAATATTTCCGCAATATTTACCCTCAACGGAGCACCCGCGTTTAATCCGGCGATTTCATCTGGCGACCAAGCAAAAGGTCTTTATATGGATCGCTTGGGAGTTATGCTTGGATCAGGTGCTACGCTAAAGCAAGACTCAATATGGGTTCACATGGGAGTTCAAGCCCTTACAATCACACCGACAGATTCGACGAAGCCTCCGATTACCATTGCTGTGAACGTAATTGCTCCGGATACGCTGGGCACAAGTTCTATTACTGATCCAAAGACAAACAAATCGATCAGCAATAATCAAAGCTTCGATGCCTTGATCGTCAAATACGCCCACTTACGAGGAATCCCACCGCAATTCCTTAAAGGGGAAGCAACGCAAGAATCGAGTTTGTCAGCATCTAATTTCAGGTATGAACCAGTCACACGAGATCTAGGTAGTATTTCGAATGGAAAGAATAAGTATCAGATAACGTACCAAAAGTATTTATTTGGGCTTGCGAATAACCCAGTACTCACCAGTCAAATTATTTCTCCTAGAGGAAAATACGGCGTTCTTTATAGAAATAATGTCGTCTCCATCCCTGACAACTATGAAACGACAGCGGTAGCTGGCCGTTACACGCCGTTGCTGTGTTCAAGCATTATGGCCATAAATAATCATGGGGCTGTTTCTGGTACTAAAAAATTCATAGCTTATAACTGGGATGAATCCATTGATGCAAGTTTGTCGGGATATCAACCTGTGGCCGAACTAGAGTACGGAAACTTGCTCTATAACTACAAAGTCTCACAGGTCTCCCAAGCTTATTCAAGAAAATATAATTTTACTGCACAGACTGTCGTTGCCTCAAGTTATGGTCTGATGCAGATTCTTTATACCACAGCAGCAAGTAAAAATGATGGCGAATATCTTGATAGTACAGGCGCAGGACTTGATCCAAGTGGACTTCTCGATCCTGAAATAAATTTGAAGGTAGGAAGCCTTGTGCTCAAGAAAAAATACACTAGTGCAAACGGAAATGTGACTACATTTTCTGACTTTAGTTCGTTTATTCAAATTTGGAGAAAAGGATTTCAGAAATACAATGGAGCGAAGCTAGCAAAGAATGCCGACAACAATAATTTGTCAGTTTATAACTACGGAGTTTGGAGCTATTCAAAACTCTATTTTCCACGCACAGCAGTTTCTATTTTTAACTAACTTTTTTAAGGATGATTTTTATGAAAAAATATTTCACTTGGTACTTTGGATGCGCTCTACTTACTCTAGTGCCATTTCATGCAAAAGCTAAAAACTTAAGTGAGGCAGAATTTGTTAAATACATTCCTGACTATTTGAAAACTGACTCAAATGGGGAATTCTTGTCTTATGGAAAAGGAATAGGCTTGCGTCAGATTGAAGCAAACTTAGATGGTCAACGAGATAGTACATTTCTCATTCTCGAATTTAGTACTGATGAAAAATGCGATATTCAGGTTCTAAAAGAAGATCGTCACGGATTGCAAAAAATGGACACGACTGTTTTAAAATATCCGACCGCATTAGATGGCTGTTCTTTTATGGAGCTGAAAGACCTGGATCAGGATGGCAAGCCTGAGTTGATTGTCGAAACAGTGAATGGTAGATCTGTCGGATCTCCGGTGATCTTGAAGTGGGATGGAAGGAAACTAGTGGATATTTCGCCAACTTCCACTGTCGACGGAGAAACTAATAGAACTTTTAGAGCCGTGAATATTTCAGACAAACCTATTCTTGGACGACTAGTAATCTTTGATTACGATCCTGTTCACGAAGATGCAGCAAGATCAGTGTATGCGATGAAAAACGGACAGATTGTACTTGAAGGCACTTACGATGTAGTTAGTTACATTGGCGCAAGCAAAGTAACAGTCAATAAAGGAAAATTTGAAGTCCAAGATGCTGCAGTCATTAACCATCCATTTCCGGCGGAAGCTCAATACACTCTGACGGTCAAAAATGTATCAGACCATAACCGCGCAGTTCGTGCCGAAGTCACTGTGAATGGCAGCGTGGTGCTAAAACCGCAAGATTTTTGTTCAACACCGCCGCCAAAGAAAACAGACAAAAAATGGTGGACCGGAAATGACGACGACGATGACCGTGATGATGACCACTGCAAACGCTGCGTTCCGAAGAATGAGGCCTACGCCATAGTGAATATGAAAACAGCTAATGAAATCAAAGTGAAGGTCTATGGCCGCAAGGACTCCAAGATTCAACTGACCCTTGTAAAAAAATAGCCTTTTGAAAAACTATCGAGCTAAGACACGGGAAAGTCGTTGCTTCCCGTGTCTTTTAGCCAGTCGCTCACGCCCCAGCAATTCCGCTAAATGACTATACCTCTCGATATCGCGCCTGCCTCGGTGGCCGGCGATTTTGTCTGCCAAAAATTCATCTTCTCCCACCATACCGCAGAACCAAGTCAGGAAAGTATGGCGGGTTTTGTGCGCCGAACGCAGGCGCACCTTTAAAACCTTCAAGGCCGGGGTCAGAACCGACGCGAAAATTTAGGCCGTAAGGCCCCCAAAAAGACAAAAAACCTTTGGCCCAAAAACGCTTCTTAAAACCTTCCGCAATGTTGGCGGGAATTGAAACCGCAGCGCGCCGAAATTGCGATGTCAGGCCATAGATTTCTTTCCGCGGAAAATTTTCAGTTAAACGATAGACTCCAAGAACGAATTGATGCGCCTTCTGCCAGACAACCAACTGCTCAAAGCTTTTGGCTGGTCCGCGTGGCTTCGCCGGTTCTGGCTTCTGGCTTCTGGCTTCTGAATTCATATTTTCACTCTGCAATTGCCGCCAGTTTTTCTTCCAAATC
>CAZPYX010000189.1:5160-8054 GCA_964590635.1 uncultured Bdellovibrio sp. | reverse complement strand
ACCTTGTTGGTAATGATGGAATTGATCAAAGCCTTGTTGTGGTTGGGGTGAACTCCAAATCGGCGCCTTCTAACAATGCCTTAATTAGAATTCCGGTACAGAACTTACCACTTCAAGATGGCTTTACAATGACAGACATCCGAGGCAACCAAATTTCCTATAGCAACGGAGTACTCCGCGCCAATAGACAAAAAAGGGGAGAAGGTTCAGCTAATGAAACACTTTATGTCGAAATGAACGCCTCTGCAGATCTCAAGCAGATTTCATCTGCACGTGTTCAAAAGTTGGAAGGTCTGGTCATTAAAAGTACTTTGTCTCAAATGGAATGTACATTTTAAGATCAATTGTCTCAATGTCACTACATTTTCTACGAAAAAAAGTCGCAGAGGCTCGGTTGATCTGATCGAGCCTCTGGTATTTTCCCCTCGGTTCCCCTGAAGGCGGCATCGCTGAGATATGGCGATAGGCGGGGATGCGGGTGTTCGATTTTTACTTCGAGATGAACCGCCTTTTAGTCAAAAGAAATTTATTTAACTTGTCTTTGAAATGCAAAAACCACCTTGCGGTGGTTTGAAAATGGATGTCCAATCCCATCATTAAGCAGGAATTGGCCGCCCCTTGATATTATTAGGTTTTTTCGAAAAGGTTACACCGTAATTTCCGATGAAATAGCCGCTTTATACTGTCAGGGGATGTCGATTACCGATATTTCGGCGCGTACTGGGATCAAGAGATATACCGTTTGGAAAACGATAAAGCGCATTAAGAAAGAATCCGATTCAGAAGTTTCAGTTCCTTATGACAGGTGGCGCAAAGGAAAGCGGCGCACTGGGGCCCGGCCACCGTTTGGTTTTTGCATCTTGGGAGGGGAGCTGGTCCGTGACCCGAAAGAATACCCAACACTTCTTTTGATTTTCAATTTATGGACCAAAGGAATGTCTGTTACTTCCATCGTTAATCTTCTTGGAGAAAAAGGACTGCGCTCGCGTACCGATAAGGAATGGAGTTATCGGGTTGTTCAATCGATCACTAAACGAATTGATTCCAAAGAGCTTGAAGTGACCAAAGGAAAGATTTGGTTTTCGGAAAAATACCTGAAGGAAGCTAAGAGTAATAAATCAACGAAGATTAAAAATAAAAAGGGTCAGAGGAGATATTCATGAACTTCAGTGAATTAATTAAGTGGGGCGTCGGCGTCATTCTCGCTTGGTCAGCTGTTGCTCATATCGATGACATTCATCGGAGCATTTTAAAGGCTCAGGCAGCACTCGTCTATGAATCAAGAACCGAAACGTGGGGCTCCCCCAGATTTTTGAAAGTAAGATAAAGGTCCTTGAAATCATCAATTTTGCAGTTGAATAGGACCAAATGAAGTGCCGAAGCTCGCTGCAATAGTGTAATTTTTATCCATAGAGATGCACCACTTCCCTGAGATTTGCCTCTCTATTTCAGTCTTTTCTCTACAAGAGTAAGACATTTTGGTATCGTGCGCCGATGGAAAACCTTCTATCTCAAGAGCACCTAAGGAATGAAATCCATTGCGCGATACAAGCAATTACATTGGCCCTTTTCAGAGGGCATAGCGAGCAGCGAAAACTTCGCGCGATTAAAGAGAAGCTTTTTTTGGATCTCGAAAGTCTCGAGGCATCATCCCTATGTGCCGGTGGACCCTTGAGTTTGTGGCTGTTTCGCGAGCTCTGTCTTCAGGTCACTTAACATTCTTTCAAGCTGGTCATTTTTCCACCAAATTTGCGGAGCGTAGGTTTCAGAGTTAAGATTTTTCGCGACGAGAGAAATTTCGTCCCACGGATATAGCTTTGTGGTCTTTGTCGGATAGGACAACTCGGCCAAAAATACTTTCTCATCACCTTTGAAAAATGGTCGTTTACTTTTTTGAGAAATGAACTTTAGGTGTGACTCTGGTTCAAAGCTTTCTTTAGAGAACATCTGATAAATTTCAGCTTTCGGTATTTGGCGATCTAAGATCTTTTTTAGGAAGCCTTTTGATTGCACGTTAATAAGTTCCAGGAACTTCCATTCATCGAGTTCTGAATGCATATCTATATCTATTGGCGATACCTTTCCAAGGTCCTTTAAGGTCGATATCAACAATTTAAATTCATGATCGGTCGAAATGTTCCGCGGATGCAGATACAGTATCGTATACATTTCAAATAAAGAAATAAGAAGGTGATCTAATACGTGTACGTTGCGTGCGTCCGTAAGGAATCCGCTCTTGATCTTACCTTCCGAATCCTTATAAATGACTGGTGATACCGTTTTAATAATTCTATCGATGTCGACATTTCCATATTCTACACCGGCTTTTTGAGAGTCTCTTCTTAAGTAGTCCATTCGATCGACATCGAATAAACTCGAGATAATGTTTGCGAACAAATTCACATGGTGTTCTTCAGAGGGATTTTGTTTTAAATATTCACTGCGAAAATCCTTATGGAGAAGACTCGCGACACGTTCAATAAATTGGCTCAATGCAAAGCCTGATAGTTCGAATACTTTTGAGTGCGTTAAAATCAATTTATTTAAATAGAGGATGGTGAAGTCTTCATGTTCGACATGTTCTCTTTTTGCAATAAAAGTCTTAATTTGGGGGGAAGTAATCCATGCATCTGCGTTCTTAAGAGTTAAAAGTTCGCATTTTTCTAGCGTGTGAGAAAGCGGTCCATGGCCGATATCATGTATAAGTGCAGCAACCTTGACAACCTTTCCCCAGTCTCCCTTGAGGTCTCCAATCGCTTTAAACGTTTCCTCAAGGAGTAGTTGTATTCCATTTTTTAAATGACCATTAGGAAGATTGCCCGCATTTATTTCTTTGAGTTTATTTTCAACATTTTTTGATTGATATTCAACCCGTTTAACGTGAGCCTTAAAAA
>CAZPYX010000189.1:0-5150 GCA_964590635.1 uncultured Bdellovibrio sp. | reverse complement strand
TAATTTGTATTCCAATATTTAAATTACAATTAGGAAGATTGACCGCAGTTACTTCTTTGAGTTCATTTTCCACATTTTTTGATTCGGAAAACACCTCCATCCATCTGCATGCAATATTATAAGCCCCCAAAGAATGCTCGAATCGAGAGTGTTTCATGCCAGGATAAATCAGATATAGAAATCCATTCTGTGAAATTCTCTTTAGACGTTGGAACAGAGGATCGTTAATTAGTGCATTCGCTATTTGATCGACTTGTATGTCTCCGTGAACAGAATCCCTAAAAATCTTTGGCTTCATATAAACTCCCGACAAGTACACATCTCATCGGTAAATTGGTCTTGGAAGGTGATGCTGTTTAAACAAATTTTGCTTTTTAAAAACGACTGGGCATTACTTTGAGTATCGGTGTTTCTTTTTGAGATCGGCTCTTAGTTGAATGCTTAAAATATGGGCATATGCTCTGATGTGCTTCATTGCGATTGATCATTTTGTATCCCGGAGATAGTCAAATGATTCCGCGCGCCATTGTGGCATATAAGAATCTTAAAAAGTATCCGCTGGATAGAGTTTCTGTAGACTTTATTAGGAACGTGAAGTGAAATCTTGAATGGTGTTCGGCCTAGAGTCCTTACCAGTCGCCAAACTTAAAGGACTCTGGCCATAAAAAACAATGTCCATCGCACTCGATGTTGCAGTCGTCCAGTTGTTCTTTGAAGACTTGATCCTGACGTGAGTCCCTAGTGATGGCAACAACTTTGTTATCAGCATTGGGGAATTCATGAAGAAAGACACATTCGAACAGGGCGAGTCTCAAAATCATAAGGTCAACCACGCGGAGCCAGTTGAGCTTCCGTCTGACTTCACAAGGCATATCTCTCTTGAGTCATTGGTGACTCTAAAACTTCCGATCATCAAGGTGTTGGCACATGTACATTCGACTAACGTGATTTATCCGTTGGTGCAGAATCTAAATGACATCGCCCCGGAAGACCTCATTTCAAGGTTGAGATCTGAAAAGTATATTTCCGAAGAAAAGTTTTGGGATGCTGCTACACGTGTGTACGTTGCGATTGAAAATGGATTTGTAGAGCGCTTGCAGAGCGAGGGTGCTGTATTTGATAATGAAGACGACACCTCTTCATTTGTTGCGAAAGTGATTGCCGTTACACCTGATAAGTTAAATGGTTTTGTGAATGAACTATCTTCGTCGCATACGGGCGTTGTCGGGGAGAAATCATGTCATGTCTTCGAATATCCATTGCCGCCAAATTTACAAGGCTTATTTGTACAGATTCCAGTTGCAGACCTTCAAGCTGGATTGCGACCGCTGTTTCAAAAGCGCGGATATGAAGACCTCTGTGAGGTCTCATTTATCGATAATGAATCTATCGCCGGAATGAAAATCGTTCGCGGGGCAAAGAGAACAATGTCGCGTGTGAGAGACTTAGAAAAGGTTAAGAGATATCGCGACGACCAGAAGATTAAAGAGGACTTGGTCTTTTTAGTCAAAAGCGCGAACCTTCTATGGATCAAATGCTCAAGTGCTAACGATGCGCAAATGTACGCGAATGTGATCAGTAGTATTCTGCTGGGACGTGATGTTCTTGGATTGAGAAAGATGACTGATTTACAGGTGTTTTTGAATAAACAATTGGGTGCGGTTCTTACAAGAGTCGCACAGCAAAATGGTCTTGTACGTGTCGAAGTGCGCGAGCTTAAGGTTAAGCTAATGCCGCGAGGACGATTTGAGGATTCCGCAGGTCACAAAGATCCCTGCTTAACAGACTTTTTTCCTGGGTGGGAAGCTATTGATCAAAAAAACCAAATCACGAACTTTAAGTTGCGATTGATCTACGACCCTAAAGGTAAGGACTATCACGATATTGAATTGAAACTCGGCACGGTTAAGCCAGGAGTTGGCTTAAAACCTGAGTTGCTTTGCAGTGTTCTTACGCAGCTGAACGTCTGGAAGCCGTATACTAATGCTTAAAAATCTTTCGGCAGTAGGCGCGGGATCTGTTCGCTCAAAGGATGACTGGATTTCTCGTCTGGGGGAGTCGAACTTCGATTCATTTTGTCTGCTACAGGTGTTGACTCCTCTCAGGAGCGAAGCTGTAGATGGGCATTGTGGCATCTTCAATTTTGGTATGGGTCTTCAAGAGTACGAGATACGTGTTGATGAAAGCGTAAGGGCTTATCCGATAGTTGGAGGAGCTGTCGTTCATTTAACAAGCTGTGAAGGCTTGTTTTTTGTTGCTGATCCAACCAAGTTTTTTTTCTCCATTTCAGAGACGAATGGATTCACACTTGAAGATGGAAATCAAATTCCTGATAAGTGTGTTGCGATCGCTAAACGTGAAATTGGCGGAAAGCTGTTTAAGCTAATTTTCGTCACGAATGATTCTTGGATTACTTCTTTTGGAGCCGCGGAGTCTATTAATCGTATCGCAAATGGGTGTGAAGGTTTGATTCTTTTTATGGAAATTCCACCAAAGGCGTTCCCTTGGAGTGTTGAGGGAAAATTGCACTTAAGAACGGCAGCGTTTCCTACATCTGATCAACAGTGGAAGTTTCCACGAGAGTGGATATGCCATCCGAGGTTTGGAATTGCGACTGAACAAATCGCAGAGTTTTATCAAGACAAAAAGATTGTATTCGATGCAGTTACAGGTCGAATTTTTATTTTCGGAAAAGAAATTGTTCTTCAAAAAAAATCTCGGCCTTATCACTTCATTAGAGGTCAGCTTCTTCGGGGGACTAGTGCTATGGCTGCTGACGCCTTTTCAAAAGCGTTTCTAGGAGAAGATGGAAGTCAGCAGGATCCTAAAGTTGTCTTCCAGCAGGCGAAGACTCAAGCTGGAAATGCCATTAAAAAGGCGATTTCAAATGAAAGTGAATTAGAGCAAGTTTTCATGATGCTCGATCCTGGTGTTCAGCCAGGCTACAGAGGTATGGTTCACTCAAATTTGACCGAAAACGACTTTATTTTCTTGGGGCCACTATAGGTCGTCAAACTATTTTAAAAATGATAAAATCAATGGCTTATCCATCTTTGCGGACTGCATGAATGTGACGAGCGTCCGTTCGTCAAACTAATTCGCTAACGGAACGAATTGTAACTTCTAGGTACTTTTATCTCATCGGGGCAATGAGGTCCCAAAGAACAACGAGGTAAACCGTGCAAACAGAAGCACAAAACCTTCCTGAAGCTAAAGATCAACAATTTAACCACGGATGCCATGGGCAAGCTGGTCAGCACTTGGTGGAAGAAGGCCAGCGCCTCCAGGCTGAAGGACTCAAGCTAATCGACGAAGCTAAGCACCTTCATAAAGAAGGGGAAGAGCTGGTCGACGAAGGTAAGCGTCTTGAGTCGGAAGGTCACCGCATCGCCAGAGAACATTGCGAGGAATTGGCAAAGAACTTGTATGTCTTTGTGAATCGTATGCGCTTTGGTGCAGATAGAGGTGTAAAAAATCCGATGTCTGTTAACGACATTGCCGGGCTTGTGGGGCTTACGAGCGAGACTGCAATTGTACGTCGTTTGTTGCATGGGTGTGAAGATGCTAGTGATCCACTACAAGGTGATCAGCATATCAAACCTGGCGATCAGTTTATCGTTACTAGACGCCATGTGAATGGCGGAGCGGAAGAGCGTGTTCGCAGCGAGCTTACCCTTTTGGGGGAAAGCTCGCAGTTGACAGAGGTTCACAATGGTTTCGTCATTTATAAAGATGTACCGGCTCGCTTTAATGGCTTTCTCAAAACTGATGTGATTGTACCGATTCCAAATGGGTATCCGTCGGTCATGATCGATCGCGCGGGTGTGCCAGCGGACTCCCCATTGATTGGGAAAGTGAAAGGCTCACCTCAAGAAATTGTAACCGTTGGTGGTCGCAACTGGCGAATGATCTCCTATCATCCGCATCAAGGCGGCGGTGGTTTGCCTTGGGATCCTGCGATTCATGGTTTCCATACGTATATTTCAGAAGTTGTTGCTTGGTTGGAGGTGTTGTAATGAGAGCGGCAAAAGTTCGAATCACACAGTCTAATTGGCAAGAACTGCAAGATCTTCTTTTCTCCGAGTATCCAAAAAGGGAAGTGGCAACATTTCTCGACTGCGGTTGGAAAGAAGGGCATGAGTTGCTAGTGCTAACCATCAAGTCAATCAAGACGCCAGGACCTGGTGATATTGAGAGTGGAGTCGACTCAATTCAGCTGAATGAACAGTATTCGTACAAGCAGGCGTTGGCGAGTGAGCGCAGTAAGTTTGCTACGGGGCTTGTGCATTCACATCCATTGGGATATGCAGTTTGGCCCAGCAAAGTCGATGACAAAATGGACTCGTATTATGCTGAATTTTTTGGGACTTTCTGTCCAGACCGGCCGTTCTTAAGCATGATTGTTTCCAAAGATAGAAATGGAAAGGTCAGTTTCTCTGGTCGTATTTTTTGGAGGTCTGCGTGGATTCAGTGCGTGGATCTTCAAGTCGTCGGTGAGAGTGGTTTCAAGTTGTCTTCCAGCATCGTAGAAGCAGAGAAAGTTCCCGAAGAAGTTTTCGCGAGGCTTAATCGTTTGACTGGTGCGATGGGTAGGCAGGCAGCTCAAGCGCTATGGAACTCGAAAGTCGTAATTGTGGGAGCTGGAGGAACGGGTTCTGCATTATTTCATTCGCTTGTGCGTTCTTGCATAGGTGAAATCGTTACTATTGATGCAGATGAAGTTTCTATCTCGAACTCTGAAAGAGTTCATGGCTTCGAGGCGTCTGATATTTCTGAAACGCCAGTTTACAAGGTTGATATCATGAAGAGGCTTGGTACTCGCATAAACCCATATGCTAAGATTACTCCTCTAAGAATGAATGCCATATCTGAGGATGCTCAAAAACATTTGGCTGAGGCAGATATCATTTTTGGATGCACGGACTCTCAGGTTGGTAAAGTGTTGATCTCAAACGCGGCAATTAAATACTTGCTTCCGGCAATTCATGTGAATGTTGCGATGGAAAGTTCGACATTTGGTTTGATTGCAGAAATCGTTCAAGTTGTCCGCTATGAGCCAGGCCTGCCCTGCGTTTTTTGTCGAGATCTCATTGATAGGCAATTGCTAGCCCAGGAACTAATTTCCCAAGAAGAACGAATTCAGAGACAAA
>CAZPYX010000188.1:0-8120 GCA_964590635.1 uncultured Bdellovibrio sp. | reverse complement strand
AACGCCATAAACTCGGGAAGATGTTTTTGCCAACGCTCTTTCACCGCATATGGAAACTTTGCGACTCCATTTTTACCTAAAGTAACATTCTTCACTTCAATGAAATGCATTTTGTCCGAAGCTTTTTTCTTAATCATGAAATCAAGGCGTGTCTCTGCAGAAATTTTATACTCAGGTTTTACTTCGTCGAATTGCGCCCAAGTTCCAAATGTACCAATGACATCTTTTCCCTTACCCACAACTTGTAGCAAAGTTTCGCGCATCACCGTGTTTGGCGTTGCTGTATTAACACCAATCCAAGAACCTTCAGGAGACTTAATCATTTCCAAAGTCCACTTTAGTTTTCTTTCAGGGTTGTCACTTGTCGAAAATAAGCAATGTTGACCGGGATTGTTGGCGCTTTTCATACTGCCTGTGTTGGGAAGATGAGCTGTCAGAGTTTGGCCTTGAAATTCGATATCGGCGAAGAAACGTTTGTATCGTTTTAAGAAAATGCCTTCTTGCAACTTACTAGAAAACTTCATGATTCCCCCAAGGACTCGTATAAAATACATTCCAGCTCTCTGGAACAGGCTCTTTTGGCCCCTAACTTAGAAGGGCTT
Organism: uncultured Bdellovibrio sp.; assembly: GCA_964590635.1. GTDB lineage: Bacteria > Bdellovibrionota > Bdellovibrionia > Bdellovibrionales > Bdellovibrionaceae > Bdellovibrio. Next base: position 7,518 of record CAZPYX010000188.1, on the reverse strand, counting down.
TGCAGGAAATTCAACTCTCGTCCCCAAGTGACCGATAAATAGCGGCCTTAAGAGGAGAAATAATGCGCTTAGAAGTAACTATTGCGATGCGTTACTAAGTGCAAATGCTCTACGCCGGGACTAGAAAGAACTGTTTATAAAAGACAGTAAAATGCCCTGCCGGTGAGCCCTCTAAAATGGGTCCACTCAATTGGATCTTACGAAGGCTTAGTTTTAAAATTTGAAAGGAACATTCTCAACATGGCAACTGACGTAAAACTGCCCGAACTTGGTGAAGGTGTCGCTGAAGGCGAATTGGTAAAATGGTTGGTAAAACCAGGTGACGCAGTAAAAGCAGATCAACCTATCGCTGAAGTTCTTACTGATAAAGCAACTGTAGAGGTTCCATCTCCTGTTGCTGGCACTGTCGGTGATTTAAAATTCAAACCGGGCCAAGTTGTAAAGGTTGGTTCAACTATGATCACTCTTTCCACCTCCGCAGGAGCTACGGCGGACAAGGGCACTCCTGCAGCAACACCAGTTGCAGCAGCAAAGGGCTCGCCAGCCATAGCTTCAGCGACGGCTGGTAAAGTGCAAGACGTTAAACTTCCTGAATTGGGAGAAGGCGTTGCTGAAGGCGAACTTGTTAAGTGGTTGGTAAAACCAGGTGATGCAGTAAAAGCAGATCAACCTATCGCTGAAGTTCTTACTGACAAAGCCACTGTTGAAGTTCCGACTCCAGTTGCCGGCGTTGTTAAAGAAGTAAAATTCAAAGCAGGCGATGTGGTTAAAGTTGGTTCAACTATGATCACTCTTTCCACCTCCGCAGGAGCTACGGCGGACAAGGAAACTCCCGCAACTCAAGCAGCTGCAGCTCCAACTGTAGCCAAAGCGGGCGCTAGCCCCGCCATAGCTTCAGCGTCGGCGGGCATCTTCCCTCCTGTAGCTGATTCAAAAGTTTTGGCAACTCCTGCGACTCGCAGATTGGCACGCGAAACTGGCATTGATATCAATTCCCTTTCTGGCTCTGGTCTTGCGGGTCGTGTAACTCGTGAAGACGTTTTGGGTGCCGGCGGTGGTACAGTTCCAGCGGTTTCTGCGAAAGCTCCGGCAACTGGTGGCATCACTATTCCTAAGCCTTCTTACCAAGGCGTGGCTGGTGCGGCAGAAGAGCGCGTAGCTCTTATCGGTATCCGCAAGCGTATTGCTGAAAACATGCAGCGTTCAAAACAGATCATCCCTCACTTCACTATCATGGATGAAGCGAAGGTTGATGCGATGGTTGCTATGCGTGAATCATTGAAAGATTTCGCAGAAAAGAACGGCACGAAGATCACTTATCTGCCAATCGTGATGAAGGCTTTGATTGCGACTATTCGCGAATTCCCTCAGTTCAATGCATCTATCGACGATGCGGCTGGAGAAATCGTTTACAAAAAATATTTCAACCTGGGCTTCGCGGCGGACACCCCAACAGGACTTGTTGTTCCCGTTATCAAAAATGCAGATCAGAAAACAATCATGGAGATCTCTAAAGAGATCTTGGATCTTTCTAAACGTGCTCGCGATGGCAAATTGAAACCAGATGAGATGAAAGGTGCTTCTATCACTGTGACGAACATCGGTTCTATCGGTGGCACTTACGCAACTCCTGTGATCAATCATCCTGAAGTGGCGATCTTGGGTATGTACAAAATCGACGAAAAACCTGTTATCAAAAACGGTCAATTGTCAGCGATCAAAGTGATGAACTTCACAATGACTGCCGATCACCGTTTGATCGACGGAGCTGCAGCGGCAAGATTCCTTGCTGCTTTCATCTCTCGCGTTGAGAACCCAGGTAAACTTTTGGTGGAGATGGTCTAGCCGAAGGCTAGCTAGGAGATAAATATGGCTCAAACTTTTGATGTCGTTGTAATTGGTGCGGGTCCTGGTGGTTATGTTGCCGCGATTCGTGCTGCTCAGCTTGGTTTTAAAACAGCGGTCGTTGAACGTGAATTCCTAGGTGGCGTGTGCTTGAACGTGGGTTGCATCCCATCTAAAGCGATGATCACGGCAACTCACCTTCTTCACAAGGCTCAACATAACTTCAAAGATATGGGCCTTATGATCAAAGGTGATATCGACGTTGATATGAAACAGCTTGTGAAATGGAAACAATCCGTTTCTGACAAAATGTCGAGCGGTGTCGGCCAACTTCTTAAGGGTTATGGCGTCACTGTTCTTAAAGGTGAAGCTGAGTTCAAAAACTCGAAAGAGATTTCTTTGAAGTCTGCTTCTGGAAATGACACTGTGACAGCGAAGTTCTTCGTTGTAGCAACAGGTTCACGTCCAATTGAAATCCCTGGATTTAAATTTGATGAAAAAGATATCTGTTCTTCAACAGGCGCTTTGGCATTCGATGCTATTCCTAAACGTGTAGCAGTTATCGGTGGTGGCTACATTGGTTTGGAGATCTCTTCTTACCTTCGCAAACTGGGCACTGAAGTAACTGTGATCGAAGCTCAATCATCACTTCTTGCAGGTGTGGTTGATCCAGATTGCGCAAACATCGTTGTCCGTAAGCTTGGAAAAGCTGGCGTCAACATCATGTACGGCGCAAAAGCTAAAGGTCAGAAAAAAGTAAAAGACGGTTATGAAGTGACTGTCGAAATCAACGGCAAAGACGAAGTTGTTAAATGCGATAAAATCCTTGTAACTGTTGGTCGTCGTCCTAACGGAGACCAAGCAAACTTGAAAGCTGCGGGTATCGCGGTTGACGAACGTGGCTTCGTTAAAGTGGATGCACAACGCAGAACAAACGTTTCTAATATCTTCGCTATCGGTGATATCTGTGGCCAACCAATGCTTGCACATAAAGCGTCCCATGAAGGCGTTCTCGTTGCTGAAGTGATGGCCGGCCAAAACCGTGTTTACGATGCGAAAACAGTTCCTGCGGTTGTATTTACCGATCCAGAAATTGCTTCTGCGGGCATGACTGAGGCTGAAGCGAAAGCGAAGGGTTTCAACGATTTGATCGTTGGTAAGTTCCCGTTTGCAGCAAATGGCCGTGCCGTGAGCATGATGGAAACTGAAGGTTTCGTGAAAATGATCGCCGATAAAAAGACACATGTTCTTTTAGGTGTTCATATCGTCGGCCCAGAGGCTTCTAACTTGATCTCTGAAGCGGTTCTAGCAATCGAAATGGGTGCACGTATTGAAGACTTGGCTCTTTCTATCCATCCTCATCCGACATTGGGTGAAACGATCATGGAATGTGCTGAGGCGACTTTGGGTCATGCGATCCATATCATTCAAAAGCCTTTGCCTAAATAGGCCGAAGACTTCATTCAGTTAAAACCGAAAAGGGAGTTCATTGCGAACTCCCTTTTTTATTTCAAAATCCACTGGACACAGAGCCCTGCTAAGATTGGAATAGAAAGCAAAGGATGTGCTATGTTCACTCTGTCTATCCCTTGGTGGGAATTTGTCATTCGCGCTCTGGCCGTTTTCGGTTTCCTACTTCTAGCTCTTCGTGTAACTGGAAAAAAACAGATTGGTCAGCTAGCACCCTTCGATCTGGTGCTCTTGCTCATCCTCAGTAATGCCGTTCAGAACTCTATGAATGCCGGTGACAACTCACTCGTCGGAGGTTTGATTTCAGCGGCGACACTACTGGCCCTAGATTACTTTTTTGGTTGGATCACCTTCAAAAATAAACGCGCTTCACGACTGATTGAAGGACGCCCCGAGGTTTTGATCCATGATGGAAAGATCTTCGAAGAAACTTTAAAGAAAGAGCACATCAACCACAACACCCTTGAAGAGGCCTTACGCAAAGAAGGTGTTTTCTCAATACAAGACGTGCATTACGCGATTCTCGAAAATAGTGGTGCGATCTCGGTTATTACAAAAAAGGACAAACCTACGCCGTCCACATGATCTCTTGATGAGACAACTGATAAAAATCTTCGGCCAAGTGATAGACAGAACTTTTTGGAATCTAAAAAAGAGAGCTCTTAACGAGCACTCTTTTAATCTTCGACTCTGAAAAGATATGAACCCGCTTAAGTGCTCCTGGACCTGAGCCGATAGAGGATCATGCAGGTCGGACAAATCATCAAAGCCAAAAATGATTTCGAACTCTATGGATTGGTAAAATCCTCGATCACCATCGCGGATTTCCATTCAGAGCATTATCAAATATTCCATTTCTCGAAAATTTCAGAAACCGAATACCTGGTGGATGCCTTTTTTGAAGGCGAAGACTATAGTGAAAATAAATCGTTCCTGAGCCAGTTTTCCGAGGAAGATATATTCTGCGCATTGGATTCGACGGACAATCGCGATCATTTCTCATTTGGTTCTAAAGCACTCTTTGCGTCGGTGATCTTCACGGATCTGTTCTCTTGGACTGAAAACTATCAAGATCATCTGGGCAACCCCGAATTCAATGAATACATGAATAAGGAAGCTCGCGAAGGATTCTCGCCTCCTAAAAAACTAGCCAGCTAATTAAATCATTTCATTAAAATTCCGAAAAGCTCACAATGAGCGCGTTACCTCTTCTAGTTTTGTCATTTATATTTTCGCTATCAGTTGGAGCGCAGCCCCCTCCTATGGCGCAACAGATTCCCATTGGAAAACCGACAGGCTATGCCGTCACGTTCAAAGGCCGGGCGGAAAAAGATTTGGGTATTCGAGATGCCCTTCACAAAAAACTAAATCAGAAGCTCATCTATCGCGCCAAAAATCTATTCATCGATCAAGTAGAGCCTGCGAATTCTAAAGATCTTGAATCTAAATCCATCGCGGATCTTGCGAAAACCTGCGACGAATACAAAAAGTCGTCCGAGGTAGAAGACTGTGAAGTCACAACACAGAAGACACCACCCCAGGTTGCTTGCCCTCCCCCAGATAAAAATATCAGTACGCTCAAAAAAGCAGCCCAGGATTTAAAATCAACCTGCGACATGGTAAACGCGAATAATTTAAAAGCGACGAAAGAAGATGGCTCCCTGAGTCCCTTATGGGCACAAAATATCATCGGATCTGACTTGGCCCGCAGTCACATCGCGGAACTAGAAGCTTCAGGAAAGATGTCCATCAAGGAGGTTCAAGTTGGTGACATCGATGCTGGCTTTAGTAAAAAGCATATCACCGGAAAAACCAGCGTCGATTGGTCCAAGGCCGATGGTGGATCAGATCAAGATCATGGAACCAAAGTCGTCAATCTTATCAACGGAAAGGGCGAATACAGCACCGGTTATAAAGTGAATATGTCCGTCCTAGCCGATGGATACACACAGCCATATATCAAAGCCGTCGACCAGGTTCTGAGCAAGCCACCAGAGATTTTAAATTTTGAATTTCATTCGATTTGTGAAAGCAACGGGAGCTGTGGAACAGACCGTAGAACTTTCAAGCGCGGCCTTGATGCTCTTACTCATAAGACAATCGTGGTGGCTGCCGCCGGCAATTATTATGGCAAAACCAAAGCCGTCTCTGATTCAGTTCTTCAAGGAACTATCTTAGTGGGCTCAGCGGATCCAAATGGTTTAGTTTCAGACTTTTCCGATGAAGATCCTAACGTCGCGATCTTGGCGCCCAGCGATTACTATCTTTATTCCCCAGGAGTCAAAGGGACACATTTCAGTGGCACTTCTGGAGCAACGCCTTTGGTCACCGGGGCCTTGGCAAACGTAAAGTCCATTCTTGGCAGTATGAGTGTGTGGGATGCAAAAATTTTGTTGAAGCGAACAGCCACCCCCCTTTCAGTTACCAGTGGAGGCAACAAAAAGAATGGCGTTGGTCTTTTGAATGCTTACAAGTTAGTGCGTGTCGCGGAAAAATTGAAAGCGGCAGGATGGCCACAAAAGAAAATAGACCTTAAAGATCCAATTCTTTACGACTTCAAGTCAGAAGCCAAAGACTATACAGATAAGGCGAATGAAATTTTACAGAAAGGCACGGACTGTAAAAGCCAAGTCGCAGCTTTGAAGTTATATCGAAAGGCGTTCTTGCTGAATCCTGAAGACAGCACGTCCCAAAGCATTGCAGATCTTTTGAATAAGACTGGCTATGATGGCGATACTTCATTTTACAAATCCCGCGACAAAATGAATCTTCTGGTTGAGTTGAATACCGCAAAAGCGGCCGGTTCAAATTTGATCAGCAAAGCGGCCGCTCGACGCAATATGAAGCTCCTTAGAAGTGCAGCCCAGTAGTTACTTCTTCACATTGCCGAAGACAATATCGAGAGTCAGATAGATAGTCCACGTCGCAGTAAAATGCTCAATGCGAGGCCAAGACAACTGCGGCGTGATCTCTAAGAACATCCAGTCCAAGGGATGCAAGGCTGTACGATATGTGATGCCCGCTGTGTAATTGTCCGTATAAAAGTCATTCTTTTCGACAGTAGTAATTAACCGTAAATCCACCGACGTCAGACTGATTTTGTTAATTGTATAAACGAACGACGGCCCATGATAGGTATTAAAATTTCTATTACTGATTCCCCAGTCGGCTTCATTCAAGAAACGAAATAGACTTTTTCTGTCGATGGCATAGTCCGAAGTCAATGAAGTCACTTCTTCCCACAGACGATCTGAATCCCAACTGAACTGTTGGTAAAAGTGATTCACTACCCCGCCCGTCAAAAAGTTCTTACTTGCACGCCCCACAATACCGTAAGCCAGGGGTCTGCTAAAGCGTGCATTCACACCCTGTGTGAACTCCCAAGGGTTCAGTTCTTTAAATTCTTTCTTCGAAACGCGCTCATCATCAACATTGGTATCGCCATTCCACCAGCGCTGTACGATTTTCTCTGTATCCCGCCAATTTGGAAGACTGAGATTTAAATTCGACTGAATATCATAGGAGCCAGAGCCTTTCGTATTCAAATACGACTTCTGGTAAATATGAAAACTGCTTGAGTAGTACTCATCCAAAGCACGAGGTGTTCCAAAAAGTTTATCAACCTGATTGGCCAAAATGATCACGCGATCTGAAATGCCTTCTTGAGAGCCTTGCAAATATTCAGCTGCTTGATTGATCAAAGGCTCGTTGCCAGATGGAGGCGGCGGCGGAGGCGCAGGAGGTGGTGTGCTGATGACCTCACCGGTCCCTGGAACAGTCTCGACCCCTTCGGCAGACTGTAGCTTCTTTGATTTTTTTTTCTTTTTTACGGGATGGGGTTTGGACTGAACTTCTTCAAAGTCAGAACTTTCAACGACCTTCTTCTGTGTTTGTCCCGCGCGTGTTTCCGGTTGGGCAAAGACAGCTTGCGAGGTTATTAAAATGCAAAAAATAATTTTAAGAACCACGACACCTCTTCCTGAAGAAGATCTTAATCGACTTCAGAAAGAAATGTCATCGTTGTTTATAAATTTACTTAGGGTCTTTCAACGATTGCAGTGACACCCATACCGCCAGCAGTACAGATCGAGATCAAACCACGACCGGAACCTTTTTGCGCAAGTATTTTTGCCAAGCTGATCAAAATGCGTCCGCCGGTTGCGGCAAAGTGATGCCCCAACGCCAAGCTCCCACCTTTCCCTT
>CAZPYX010000187.1:0-8226 GCA_964590635.1 uncultured Bdellovibrio sp. | reverse complement strand
GCCTGGATGGCGTGCCGAACGAAGCATCAGTAAAAGCTTAGCTCTTCACCAAATCACCGCATTTAGCACCATGCTAATGGCGCAGTTTTTGAAATAATTTAAAAAATAAACGAAGTTCTGAGGGATATCCCTCAGAACTTTGAAGGCGCTAGACGCTGACTTGGTAGTCGCGAAGGGCATCTGTTAAAGAAGTCTTCAGATCTGTGCTTGGTTTTCTTTTTCCGATGATCAAAGCGCAAGGGACTCCGTATTCTCCAGCTGGGAACTTTTTCATTTGAGTCCCTGGGATGACCACGGAGTTTGCAGGGACGCGGCCACGATATTCAATGGCCTTGTTTTCAGAAACATCGATGATCTTTGTGCTTGCAGTGATTGTCACGCCAGCGCCTAGAACAGCGCCTTCTTCAATCACGGCGCCTTCAACGACGATGCAACGGCTGCCGATGAAAACGTTATCTTCCACAATAACCGGGGAGGCTTGAATTGGCTCTAGAACTCCACCAATGCCCACTCCGCCAGAAAGATGCACGTTCTTTCCGATTTGTGCGCAAGATCCCACAGTGGCCCAAGTATCGACCATTGTACCGCTACCAACGTAGGCGCCGATATTAACATAAGAAGGCATGAGGATCGCGCCTCGTTCAATGAAGCAGCCTTTGCGTGCAATGGCAGGAGGCACAACGCGCACGCCATCTTCTTCGCTCCATTTTTTTACTGGAATTTTATCGAAGAAAGACAAGTCACCAGCTTCCATCACCGTCATTTGTTGAATGCGGAAATAAAGTAAGATCGCTTTTTTGATCCATTCATTCGTAGTCCAACCTTCGGCAGTTTTTTGAGCGACGCGAAGTTTTCCAGAGTCCAAGCCTTCAATCACTTCAAAGACATGTTTCAAATCATTTGTGGTCAGTTCAGAAACGGGCTTTCCAGCTTGAACGTCTGAGAAAAGTTGATTCACTTCATTTTGCATAAAATCTCCTGAAACACTTCGACATCGTCGAAGTAGAGCTAAGTGTTATAAACCTTGAGGGCTTCCATGATAGCGGGAACATGGATGCGAATGATTTCTTCCGCAGATTGGCCTCGTTGAATTTCATAAGTTAAAGTGGGGCAGTCTCTTTCCAGGCCGGCGTAGGTGCCTAAGCAGCCCGGTGTTGGATAGCCGATATCATCGTCAATTTTGTATCCTGTAAGTTCGGCTAAGACATTAGCAAACTTATAGCAATCGCCATTTACGTTAAGAACCGGGTGCCAAGAGTGTAAGGAAAGAACGAGCTTTGGTTTTTTTGTTTCCAAATAAGTCATAAGACCTTTGTTCTCTATTTCACTGCCGGCTGCTGGTCCTGGATGGTAGCGTGGAGTTTTTACTTCAGGAGACCAGTCCTTAGTTGGAAGGTTGCGATTGAGGTCTACGCCATTGCCGTTGCCGCGGGTTTTATAAATGACGCCCTCTAAGTTGAATTGCGGAACCAAAGTGAGGTTCATCTTGTAATCAAAGGAGGTCATGAAGTGCTTGAGCAATTCTTGAGCTGCGATAACTCCTTCAATTTCATCTCCGTGAACGCCGCCTAAAATAAGGATTTCAGGTCCACCGTTATTAAACTCATAGGCAGGAACAGGAAGTCCTTTAGAAGTGTAAGTAAAGATCGAAGTTTTCATGACAAAAGTTCCTTCTTCGGGGATGATGATGTCATCACCTGGGTTTCGACGAGGTAGAGTTTACGAGGTTTTTATGGAATACATCAATAATGAACTGCATTTAGGCCCCAAGAAAAAGAATTTAAAAAATCTGACGGCGAACTATATGCGGCCCATTTATGTTTATGATCTTGATTCCATTCGCGCACGATATGCTGCGATGTCGCAGGCGTTGAAGAATGTGCGTATTTTCTATGCAATAAAAGCGAACCCAAATCCAGAAGTTTTGCGCTGCTTAAAAGATGCAGGCTCTGGTGCCGATGTGGTGTCCTTGGGGGAGATCAAACGGGCCCTCGAGAGTGGTTTTTCCCCGGCAGATATTGTCTATAGTGGCGTAGGAAAGACACGTCATGAGATCACGGAAGCTTTGAAGCTGGATATTTATCAAATCAATGTTGAAAGTCTTCCCGAGCTGGAGCGCATCGGGCAAATTGCGAAAGAGATGGGTAAAAAAGCGTCCATCGCTCTTCGTTTGAATCCTGATATTGATATTAAAACTCACCCCTATATTGCAACGGGGCTTCGCGATAATAAATTTGGAATGGAGTTATCCCTTGTTCCGGATTTGATTCGTTGCTTGAAGACCTATGCGAACTCTTTGGAACTTGTGGGGGTTAGTCTTCACCTGGGATCGCAAATGTTGGAGTTTGAAGGCTATAAAGAGGCCCTTGAACGACTTAAGAAGGTCTTCATCACCTTGCAAAAGGAATTTGCCTCTTTGAAGCGTTTTGATTTTGGCGGCGGATTGGGAATCTTCTATGAGCGTTTCGATTTGGCCAAAGAAGAAGAGATCTTAAAACAATATGCGGAAATCACGCTGAATTCTTTGAATGAGCTGAATTGTGATTTGCAATCAGAGCCAGGACGCTGGTTGGTGGCCCATGCTGGGGTTTTGCTGACGCAAGTACAGTATATTAAAAAAACCAGTCAGAAAACTTTTGTGATTGTTGATGCAGGGATGAATCACATGCTTCGTCCTTCTTTGTATGAAGCCTATCATGCAATTTTACCTCTGGATAAAAAATCTGAAGAGGGAACCTTTGATATTGTAGGACCTATTTGTGAGTCTTCTGATTTCTTTGCGAAGGATCGAAAGTTTGCAGTGGTTCAAGAAGGTGATTTTGTCGCAGTCTTGGATACGGGGGCCTATGGCTATTCTATGGCCAGTACTTATAATTTGCAGGAACTTCCCTTGGAAGTTTGTATCTAGAGAAGCTCAGGGTTTGGCTTGTTTTGAAATGAACTAATGGCTCTGTCTCTACATGAACTAAAGGTTCTGTTTTTCTATATGAACTACAAGTTCACTACTCTAAAGTCGTCAGCTTTGACGGGCTTCAGAATTCGGTGAGCCAAATCCGTAAAGTGAGCGGAAGCATCTGTGGTTGTGACGTCAACTTTGCGAGGAGTTGTGTCCAATCGACGCATCAGTCGACCGGCCATGAAGTCTTCTTCAAGCCAGTCCGCGATGGCTTCACCTGAATCCACTAAGGCAATTCCTGATCCTGTCACTCGAGCAATTGAATTTTTTAAAATAGGATAGTGCGTACAGCCCAGAATCAATGTGTCGATGTGATTTTGCATCAAGCTGCTTAAGTATCTAAAGACAATCAAATTGGTCACGGGATCGGAATCCCAACCTTCTTCAGCAAGCGGTACAAACAATGGACAGGCTTGATCGAAAACCTGTGCATGGGGGTTGAGGCTGTGAATTTGTTTTGTATAGGCTTGGCTATTGATAGTGGCTCTGGTGCCCAGGATACCAATACGCAAACATTCAGAGACTTCCAAGGCTCTTTGTGAACCTGGGCCAATAACGTTGTAAACAGGAAGGCCTGCAAACTCTTTTTCAGGAACTTGAGTCGATGCTGAGTTGCAGGCGATCACGATGGCTTTCACATTTTGATTTTGCAGGAACTCGATGTTTTGTTCCGAGTACTTGCGAATCGTATGGGGAGATTTCGATCCATAAGGCAGGCGAGCGGTATCCCCTAAATACAGGAAATTTTCCTGGGGGAATTGCAAGGCGAGCTCTTTCAAAACTGTGAGGCCGCCTATGCCTGAGTCGAAGACGCCTATTGGTCTGCCATCTTCTTTGTTATGGGATCGAGAATCTTTGTCAGCCATTTTTATTAACTCTTTACTCCGTGTGCGCGAGATTCAGAGATACCATTGGCAGACATTTCCATAAAGAGGGCTTTCTCTTTAATTTCAGCAATGCTTGTGGCATTGATGTAACTCATACCACTGCGGATGCCTCCAGTGACTTCAAAAATCACATCTTTCACGTGACCTTTGACGGCAACTTGAGTGGATTCTCCCTCTGGAGCCATACCTTCTGGAACGCCACCGCGCCAAGAATCTTGGGCAGAGCGTGAGGCCATTCCACGATAGTGTTTCTTGCCATTTTTAATTTCGCCCGGAGTTTCAATAGTTCCAGAAAGCATGCTGCCTAACATAACTGTGCTTGCGCCTGCAGCGAAAGCTTTCACCATGTCACCAGAATTACGAATACCACCATCAGCGATCACAGGAACGCCATAGGTTGCTGCAATTTCTGCACACAATGAGATCGCCGTCAGCTGTGGAACTCCACAACCAGTGATGATGCGAGTTGTACACATAGATCCAGGACCAATACCCACTTTAATAGCGTCAGCACCTGATTCGATCAAATCTCGAGCAGCATCAGGAGTGGCCATGTTGCCAGCGATCAATTCTACCTGTGGGTAGTGATCCTTAAGCCATTTCATAGTCTCCATCATTTGCACCGAGTGACCATGAGCGATGTCGATCGTGATAATGTTCACGCCAGCATCAACCAATGCTTTCGAGCGCGTTTTGAATTCCTCTCCGACACCAACGCTGGCAGAAATGTTTTTCACTCCTGCTTCTTTCAAGCGACGAGCTTGGGCTGCTTGGCCTTCGATGGAAAGGAAGCGATGAAGAATGCCCAGTCCACCCAATTGATTCATCGCAAAGGCCATGTCGTATTCTGTGACCATGTCCATGTTTGCACTCACGATCGGAGTTTCGATGGAAATATTGCGAGTCAATTTAGAAGTAAGTTGTGGGTCACGACGAGAGCGCACATCAGAGCGCGCAGGGATGATCAAAACGTCATCGAATGTCAGACCTTTTCCGCGGTTTTTAATTTCTGTCCAATTAAACATGAGATTCATGCCTTCTTACCTCGCTTTGGAAAACATTAAACAAAAGCTGTGTGGAAACTAAAATCAAATAGGTGTCGAGCAGGCTAAGGAAGAGACTCGCCAGAGGCGTTTTCCAAAGCAGTCGATAGGAATCAAAGAAACTGGTCAGAACCAGTGGTAAAAAAAGATGGAAGATGAACAGGATCGCAAGAATTTTAATCCAGTGTCTGCGAAACACAGAACTGGAAGCTTGAAGAGCATCAATTTTGCCGGCCTCATAGGATTCCGATGACGTCACAACAAAAGGCACTAGGCTGAGTTCAAGATATTTCCAAATTCCTGGAAGAATAAAGAGCAACGACCACAAAAGTGTTTTGCCCCAGGAACGGAGTGACTCAATAAAAACTTGGTTTAAGAATTTCCCGAAGAAAGCCATCAGACTTTCCCAAGGTTTGGTTGAACTTAAAGCATAAAGCGCGGTCGTGACCAACAGAACCGGAAAGATGATGCTGCTAACGATAGAAAGAAAACCGAAAAAGTAAACCTGGGCATTTGCTCCGAGCGGATTTTGCAAAGCCGTCTCAACTTGCATGTTAAGGTACTGATCGATGTTGTTCGACACAACCACGAGAATAAACAAGGGCAGAGCTGCTTTTTTAAAAACCTTCAGGTTCTCGGCAAAAAAATTCACCTGATAAATAGACCCCAGAAGGCCAGAGTGGTCAATCAAGAAGAAACTAGGATTCTCAGTGCTAACAAACAGATGTCTGAGCGAAGGCTCTAGAGCCATAATGAGACTCTATGGCATGGAGAATATTGGTTACCGGTGCTACCGGCATTTTGGGGCGAGAAATCGTGCGGAGGCTTCATCAGCGAGAGGTGGAGTTTGTTGCTGCTTGTCGTCAGGAAGGGGCTTTGCCCAAGGAAATCAAGATTCTGTCCTTGGATTATGCAAATCCAGCGACCCTGGAGCAGGCATTTCGTGATGTAGATGTTTTGTTTTTGCTTATTCCATTTGCAGATTCCATGCGTGAGTGGGCAGAAAACGCCATAGGTGCAGCGCGCCGGGCTGGAGTGAAACTTATTGTTCGCACCTCTGCCATGGGAGCCGATGTGGGATCTCCTTATCTTTGGCTGCGTACTGAAGGCGAAATCAATCGCATGATGAACGAAAGCGGAGTTCCTTCCGTTTTAATTAAGACTAATAGCTTTATGCAAAACTTTGATCGTCTTTATGGGGATGCTTTGCGCCAAGGTGCACTTTATCTTCCCGAAGGGGAAGGGCGAACTTCATTTGTTGATGTGGGCGATTTGGCTAATGTGGTCTCAGAGATTTTGGTAAATCCTTTTAATCATTTGGGGCGTGAGTACACCATCACCGGTGGACGGGCTTTGTCGAATGCTGAATCTTTATCCATATTGTCAATGCGAAGTGCGCGACGAATTTCCTATGTGCCGGTGACTGAAGAAATCACTCGGAATGCCTTGAAAAAAATTGGTGCCTCATCCTGGTGGATTGAATTTGTCTTGAGTCGACATCGTTCGGTCCGAGATGGTGAGGGTGAGGAAACTACGTCAACTTTTCAAGAAATGACGGGCTTAGATCCAAGAACTTTTGAGGACTACAGCGAAGAACTGGCAGAGTCTCTAATAGTTCGGCCCAGTGGAGTGGATTTGCATTAGCGTTTTAGTAAGGATAGATTTCAAAGACTTCTTGAGTTGTCAGTGCGGATTTTTTTCTAAGTAATTCTAAAACTTTCAGACCATAAGAAATATCATTTTTAATAAAGAATTCTTTGGCTGTTTCTATATAACTCACGCGGATATTGAGCAAGCTTGGCTGTAGTTTCTGTAAAATGAGTGCATCTAAAACTGTATAGGAAAAATGTAAACGACTGTTGCGTGTTTTCTTAAATCTTTGAATAACATTGTTTTTAGATTCTTCGTATTTGTGATTGTTGAGGAAATAAAGGAATTCAATCTGTCCGGCCCGAGTATCGTGACGATGCGTATCCGAAAAGTGGTGAAGAATTCGCGCTTTACCAAAATGTTTATTTACTTGCGGAGAATTTTTTTCGCTAATTTTGTAAATCACGCCCAGATAAAAATGCCCAAAACAAATGCCACGAACCCAGCCCGCTTTTTCAGCGGCTCGTAAAGTTCTTAGAAACATAGTCCGAGCTTTTGAATAGTTATGCATGCGCAGATAGGTAACGCCTAGCTGTAAATATTTAAAACTAATATTGAGCATGTTTGGGTGAGTTTTTTGTTTATATTCAAGAATAAGTGCGCGCTTGTTGTATGTGATGGATTCTTCATATTGTTCAGTCTGGTGAAGAAGACGCGCTTTTTTCAGATAGAAGATCGCATGGATTGTAGGGTCTATTGTGTGTTTTAAGAGCACTTCGGCTTTGTTGAAGTGGTTCCTCGCTTCGCGAAAATTTCCAAGACTTTGTTCACGCATGGCGTGCCAACTTGTAATTTCAAGTTTTTCCATGGGTAGATCTAAAGCATCAGCAATCGCGTAGGCCTGATTTAAATAGAGCCGGCAGGCGCGAAATTTCTTTAAATAGAAAGAACAAATGCCAATATGTTTAGAAAGGTCGAGTCGTTGTTCTGAAGAAAGGGAGTTCGCATTGAAGGATTTTAGAACATTGAGAAAGTGCAGCCAGTCTCCCGTGGTCCGAACCCTTTTTACGAACGCATCGGAACAAAGTTCTTCAAGAGCTTTGTTGGTTGTTCTATTTGAAATGGAGGTTGCTGATTTTTTTAGCCTCTCTGGAGTGACATCCAAAGCCATTGCAAGTTTATCAAGAGTATCAATGCGAATGCGACGAACCGACTCATTCAGCCAGCGTTGTACAGTTTTAGTTGATATGTGAAGTTTTTGGGCAAGATCGTATCTGGATAGCCCCCGAGCCACTAACAGGGCTCGGAGTGCGACGGGGTCGATCTCAATCAGTTCGCTACTCATACCAGTTATCATAACTTAACGGGTTCCTTGCGATAGTCTAGGATTCAAAGCGTTGATTGTCTGGAGAGAAATAGGGAACTTCTACGACGGATCTGAAGCCATGGCGCGCGGTAATTGCAAGGGTCATTGTTCGAACACTTGAAATCATCTTACCCTTTGCTCCAAGAATTTTTGAAAAATTTCTTTTCGAACAATCAATTTTAAAAACCGATGTGCGATCGCCATGAATAACACTGACAGAAATTTCTTCTGGAAAATCTACGATCAGTTGAAGGAAATTTGTGATTTTCATTCGGGCAATCTCACAAATTTCTTCACGAGACTGTACAAGATTTATGTGAACTGCTGATGGATTTGGATTTGTATTTTTCATTCGTACCACAAACGGTTGTTTGTTCGTATTCA
>CAZPYX010000186.1:0-8295 GCA_964590635.1 uncultured Bdellovibrio sp. | reverse complement strand
AGTGTGAATTTGATCTGGATCCAGTTCGCCCACTTCAACAAGTTCTTCAACTTCGACAACGGTGATTTTGCCCGCAGTCGCAGCCATCGGATTGAAGTTGCGAGCTGTTTTTCTGAAAATTAAATTTCCAAACTTGTCGCCCTTCCAGGCTTTGACTAACGCAAAATCGCCAACGATGCCGCGTTCAAGAACGTAATCACGTCCGTCGAAATTTTTAATTTCTTTGCCTTCGGCCACCAGAGTTCCCACGCCGGTTGGGGTGTAAAAACCCGCGATTCCTGCACCACCGGCGCGAATGCGCTCAGCCAGAGTTCCTTGGGGACAGAATTCCAATTGCAATTCTCCGCTCATGTAGAGTTTCTCAAATAAAGCGTTTTCACCCACATAGGACGAAACCATTTTTTTGATCTGACGTTTTTGTAGAAGCAATCCTAAGCCAAAATCATCAACACCGGCATTGTTTGAAACGCAAGTGAGGTCTTTGACGCCCATCTCGTGCAAAGCCGCGATGGAATTTTCCGGAATACCACAAAGTCCAAATCCGCCAACAATCAAAGTCATTCCGTCTTTGACTCCAGTAAGAGCAGACATAGCATCTTTAAATACTTTCTTACTCATAAATTTACCTCGACTAAACTACTCGAAAGGCCTTGATGGTTTTCCATTCAAGGCCGCGAAAAACATTCTGAAACGTCGCCTAGGCTTTTTCGATGATCAAGGCAACAGCTTCACCGCCACCGATACACAAAGTTGCTAGACCATAGCGTTTGTTGTGAGTGTGAAGAGCATGAACCAAAGTTGCAAGAAGGCGCGCGCCAGATGCTCCAATTGGATGTCCGATAGCAATCGCACCACCGTGAACGTTGACTTTGGCAGCTGGAATTTCTAGCTCTTTCATCGCCACTTGTGTAACCACAGCAAATGCTTCGTTGATCTCCCAAAGATCAATATCGCCCACTTTCAAGTTCGCTTTAGCCAACGCTTTTTTGATTGCGCCAACCGGAGCTGTTGTGAAGTATTTTGGTTCGTGTGCGAAAGTTCCGTGGGCAACGATTTTAGCAAGTGGTTTCAATCCGCGTTTTGTCGCTTCGCTTTCAGACATCAAGACGTGGGCCGCGCCACCATCGTTGATTTTAGAAGCGTTCGCAGCAGTGATAGTTCCGGCTTTATCAAAAGCGGGCTTCAAGCCAGGGATCTTATCGAAGTTTGTATTGAACGGCTCTTCATCTTTATCAACAGTCACAGCACCTTTGCGGCCTTCAACCACAACAGGAACGATTTCATTTTTGAATACGCCATCAGTCCAAGCTTTTTGTGCTTTTTTGTAGGAATCAACTGCAAACGCATCTTGTTCTTCGCGAGTGAAGTTGTGTTCTTTTACGCAGATCTCTGCCGCATTTCCCATATGGAAATTGTTGTACGGATCCCAAAGTCCGTCTTTGATCATAGAGTCTGTCATTTGTGTTGGTCCCATACGGTAACCAGAACGAGAGTTCTCAAGTAAATGCGGAGCAAGAGTCATGTTTTCTTGTCCACCGGCCACAGCAACTTTTGTGTTACCAAGGGCGATGTTATCAGCGGCAAGCATCACGGCTTTAAGGCCGGATCCGCAAACTTTATTGATTGTGAGGCAAGGAGTGTTGTTGCTAAGGCCAGCAAAAAGAGCCGCTTGACGAGCGGGAGCTTGGCCAACGCCTGCAGTCAGGACCTCGCCCATGATCACTTCATCAATTTCATTTGGAGAAACATTCACGCGGTTCAAAGCCTCTTTGATCGCAGCCGCACCGAGCTTTGGTGCAGGTACAGAGCCGAAGCCACCTTGGAAAGAAGCCACAGGGGTTCTAACGCTGCTTACAATTACTACATTTTCCATCTATTCACCTCTTATGTTGAAAATCGTAAAAAGATTTACTTAAATAGAGTCTGAGTCAAGTCGTCGCGTTTAAGAACGCGTCATATCTAATCAGGAGACAACGCATGTCAGCGATCAGCCTTGTACTAGTAAAGCTTTTACTTCAGCCTCTTTTTGCGGCGTCATTCGCAGTGCCGGTTCAAGAGGGTGATCGTTTGGTCCTTAAAGGACTTGAAGCTCAAGTACAGTTAGTGGCAATTCCGGGAAGTAATGCTGTGAAGGTGTCGGGTATTGATGAGACTTCTGGGGAAGGCGCCTACGTTATTTCCAAAAAAGATAATATCATCGAAGTGCGCATGAATGAATACGATGGCAAGAAGGCCTGGATGAACATCTTGCCAAAGGCAACCACACAAATGAAAAAAATTGAGATTTCAGGTTTGCCTCTTCCAGCTGAAATTCAATTGCGAGGTGGCTCCGTAGTTGCTCAAAAATGGAGCAAAGATTTGAAAGTGAGTGTGACACAAGGTCGTGTATCTTCCTTGAATGGCGCAGGTGCTTTGCAGATTTACGTGCAAAAAGGAGATGTGAATGTTCAGGATCACACGGGCAAAGTAAATGCCGATGCTTACGCAGGCAGCATGACGCTTAAAAACATTCAAGGCGATGTGGATGCTTCGTTGTTCACGGGGCCGTTGTTGGTTGAAAAAGTACGTGGATTCAGTTCATTGACTAGTCAGATTGGGCCAGCAAAAGTTGTTCAAGGAACAGGCACTTTGCAGTTTGAAAATGGCAAAGGTGGATTGAATATTCAAGGTTTTCAAGGTCGCGTAGATGGGCAAAATCAAGAGGGCAGCGTGACTGTGCAGATGGTGTTGGACTCTGAAATCGATATCAAATCGAAAGCGGGACGTATTCAGGTGCAATCTCCAGCGGGTTCGGGGGCAAGCGTCAATCTCTTCACTGTTGAAGGTGATATCTTTGTTCCCAATGAATTGCGCGTTAATAAATTAAGTTCAGAAAAAAGTGTTCGTGGACGTTTGCGTGGAGAAGGTCAACGTGGAAGTATTTTTGTGCGCAGTCAAGACGGTGCAATAATCGTGAAATGAGTTGACACATTTTCTTAAATGCTTCAGAGCTTGTAGATTACTTCTGAAAGTAACTTAAATGACTTCGGTTTTGTCGAAGTGTAAGTGGTAGAATTATGGCAAAAATCGTAAAAAAGAAAACGGCGTCAAAACCAGCAGCGAAAGCTGCGGCCAGTAAACCTGTGAAAAAAGCTCCAGTAAAAGCGGCTGCAAAGCCTGCTCATGCTAAAAAAGCGGCACCTAAAACTGTCGTTAAAAAGAAGGCCGACAAGGCACCTGTTAAAGCAGTTGCTAAAAAGCCTGAGCTGAAGAAAAAGGTTGAACCTAAAGTTGAAGCGAAAGCCAAAGTTGCAGCTAAAGTAGAGCCAAAGGTTGTTGCGAAAGCTGCTCCTGCGAAACCTACAAAAGAAGTAAAAGCAGAAGCTCCAAAAGAGGCTGCGAAAAAAGTTGCTGCGAAAGCGGCACCTGCTCCTGTTGTTGCTCCTGTGGCGCCTAAGAAAGATGCGAAAGCACCTAAAAAAGGCAAAGCTCCTAAAGGTAAAGAGAAAGACGAATCTGATCTTGACGATGACTTCATCGCTGATGATGACATGATGGGCGATGAGATCGGTGAGTACGAAGACGAACTCAAGGCTGTCGAAGAATCCGAAGAGGAAATCGAAGTTATTGAAGAGTGGACTGGCGAAGAAAAAGCGAAAGTCGACGAAGAAGTCTTCCTTACTGATGCTGAAGGTAACCGCTACTGCCGCGCCCGTGATTGCGATCAAATCGCTGCCGTGGACGTATACTGCCGTTATCACTACTTGATGTTCTGGAAGAAGATTCAGATCCGTAAGAAGATCCTCGTCGATGGTAAGCTTGAGCGCTACATCGAGGAATTAACGTCACGTTATCCAGATAAGTTCCTAGAGATGATCCGTCGTGATTTGCGTACGGAAAAGGACTTCTTAGCTGCTATTCAAGAGCTGGAGTTGGATGAATCTACAAACGAGAACGAGTTTGAAGAGGATAACAGCGCCTTTATTGAAGAAGTTCGCGGCATGGGTGAAGGCAGCGGAAATGGCGTTGAGGACGACGAATACTAGTCGAAATCCATAGAGAAAACGTGGGTTTACAAGTGTGAGCCTATTGAAAATCGCATAAAAATCGAATATTTAAGGCCTGCGTCATTTGATCAGGCCTTTTTTATTTTCGTTGCAAGGCGGAAATTACGCTGTTAGCAGTAACCGCACGAACGCAAATATATGTCGGAGATACGGTCCGACGTTTCTACCCGTCGCCTTAAATGACGGTCTATTTGGAGATAGAATGAAGCATTTAATTGCTCTTGTTTTGGTTGCTCTTGTTTCTCTTTCGTCCCACGCTGATGACAGCTTTCCTAAGGGACCAGATGCGAATCTGACTCCTGGTGCTCTTTGCACTCATCCTACTTCACACCGTTATCCAGAAGGTATTAACTATTGCGATCGCAATGTTGATTCATCTACTAAAAAAGACATCTTCGTTTCGTACGATCAAATTGGCTTCCGTACGCGTTCTATGAACCGCATGGATTTCAAAATCGACCATTACATTCCATTGTGCATGGGTGGCGCTAACGATGTTACAAACTTGTGGCCACAACACAAAAGCATCTATGCAATCACGGATCCTTTGGAGCCAGTTCTTTGCCAAAAGATGGCTGAAGGCAAGCTTCTTCAAAAAGACGCCGTTCGCATGATGAAATTCGGTAAAGCAAATCTTGATCAAGTTCCAGCTCTTATTAAGCAAGCTCTAGCACTTTAAGATTTCAAATGGCCTGTCGAGTTTCTCCGTATAAGAAACTCGAAACACACATCTGAGATTCTCATCTGCGATAATAGTTTTTAAATAAAATGAAGAATAATCTCGTGAGGGGTAAAACCCATGTCCTACAAAGACATGGGTTTTTTTATTTGTCTAAATATCGTCTGTTTTAAGTTTCAATAACGGACAAGATTTTTTATGAGATTGAAGTGCGTCGATGGGGATCAGGCTTCTCTTAGTGATTCTTTCAGCAAGTATTAGAAAATAAAAACGCCTCGAGAGTTTCTCCGTGGGAGTATCATCGAGGCGTTTAAACTAAAGTTCTTAAGTTTTCAAGAGACGCAAAAACAAACTAGAAAGTTTGAGTTTGTGATTGAACTTGAACTGGAGTTTGTTGTTGCTGTTGGTATTGTGGAGCTGGATTCACTACGCTGAAGTTCGCAGCTTCGATACGTTGCATGCGAGTTTTTTCTTCTTGAAGACGAGACTGTTCAAGTTTTTCAAGAATTTTCAATTCAGTGTCTTTTTCCAACTGAACGCGCTCATTTCTGATGTAGTCAGCTTGCGCGTGGGTTCTTAGAGTTTGAGTCTGAGGCTGTCCCAAAGACTGAGCCGATGCAGAAACCGTCGCTAAGAAAACAACTGCGAATGATAAAGCGATATTTTTCATACTGGGTGCCCCTTTTGTGCCTACTCCGACAAAGATGGAGTGAATGCGGACATAGCTACTGCAAAAAGATGTAGGGAGTATACAAGAATGCTGCGCGTCGAATGGAAAAATCCACCCGAATCGCAGCAGTCTCTTTTAATGAAGTTTCTTTTTCGATTTCCCGCCAAACATGCGCGGACCTGCATCTTCATTCTTGTCGTCTTCTGCGTCTTCAGGTAATTCCAAAGGTTCGTCTTCATCAGAACGAGGAGGAGAAAGTTCTTCCTTAATTTCAGCAACTTCCAACGCATCTTCCGTTTCTTCATCTTCCATCATCATGGCGTCGTCAGTGATGCCCAGGAGCTTATTGGCTTCTGCTTCGAGGGATGAGTTTTCAGTGGTGTACTTGAGAAAGATCTTTTTGCCTTGGAATGGGAACTCTGTCCAAGTGTATGGGAAGTCCACAATGCCTTCGTTGTCGAAGTATTCCATCATCATGCTTGCAGCAGCATCCACGCAGTTATGAATGCGGGTGACGGCATCTTGTTGATCTTGAGAATAGTTCATAGAAACTTCGAAGTTTGCCTGAGCAAGGCGACCTTTTTCATGGTAACCAACGCGCAGCATAATCTCGTCGCTATAAATTCTGCCTTCGATGATCAACTCAGCATCATCAAGAAATTGGGCAAAGTTCTCTTTGAACACCGCCTCAATTTGATCTGAGTATTCCTTTGGGAAATTTGTCCACTTTTTCGAGCTTTTAAGTCTTGGATTCATAGGTGGGTTCCTCCCGCGAACTTTGACATTTTTAAGACCGTTGTCTATAACTCACGATCTTTGAAGACACAAGAGGTAAGACCGTGCCCGAATCTGTTGATAATTCTGATATTCCAGCTACGCCACTAAATCACGATTTAGGACAAGGTCGCGGCGTGTGGATCTCAACCTACGGGTGCCAAATGAATGTGAACGACACGGAGCGAATGTATTCTCTTTTGGAGATGCAGAACTTCGTTCCCGTGGATGAGCCTGAAAAAGCAGATTTGATTATTATCAACTCTTGCAGTGTGCGTGAAAAAGCAGTGCATAAAACCATGTCAGAGGTCGGAACTTTCCCAAAGTTGAAGGATAAAAATCCTGAGCTTCGTATTGGTGTTGGCGGTTGCGTAGGGCAACAAGAAAAAGAAAATCTGATTAAGTCGCAACCGATGATTGATTTTGTTTTCGGAACGGATCAAATCGACAATCTTCCAAGCTTGGTTGCGCAGACCTATGAAAAGCGCGGTAAGCATGTCAGTGCTAAGTTTGAACACCGTGCTCCTTATCATATTGAAACCATGGTTCGTAATCCAGGTGTATCTACCTTCGTTAATATAACAAAAGGTTGCGATAATTTCTGCACGTTCTGCGTAGTGCCTTACACTCGTGGTCGCGAGAAATCCCGCCCTGTACAACATATCATCACGGACATTCGTCACTTGGTGAAACGCGGAGTGAAAGAGGTCACGCTCGTAGGTCAGAACGTTAATTCCTATGCTGATGAAAATATTGATTTCTCGGACCTGATGGCGAAGGTTGCCAAAGAGACGGACATCGAAAGAATTCGTTTCACGACGTCCCATCCTAAGGACTTCGATCAGAAATTGGCAGATACAATTGCTGAGTACCGCGATAAAATCATGGAATACATCCATCTCCCATTCCAAAGCGGCAATACGCGTATTTTGGATCGTATGAATCGCATTTACACACGTGAAGAGTACTTCGCAAAAATTGAAATGCTTAAGAAAACTATACCTAATGTGGTCTTCTCGACGGACATCATCGTGGGATTCCCTGGGGAAACTGAAGAAGAGTTTCTGGATACCGTAAGTATGGTCGAGCAAGTGCGCTTCGAGAACATCTTTGCTTTCGTTTATTCTCCGCGACCTTTTACGAAGGCTGCGAAGTATGAAGACCAAGTTCCAGAAGAAGTGAAAAGCGAGCGCCTGAATCGCCTGTTTGATATCCATGAAAAAATGGCTTTTGAAATTGTGAAGCGTTATGAAGGCCAGACATTAAAGGTCTTGGTTGAACATGCAGATCGTGAGCAAGGTAAAGCCAAAGGAAGAAGCACGGCGAATAAGTTGGTGCATTTCTTGGGTTCAGAAGATCTTGTTGGAAAAACGGTGGATGTTCGAATCACGAAGGCGTTCCCTTCGGCCCTTAGAGGAGAGTTGGTTCAATAATGAAAGATCTTTTAGATTTCGATAATTTTAAAGCTCAGATCATTTTTGCAAATGAGTCCCAGGATGAAGAAGTTTTTCATCAAGAAGATCTGGTTCGTTTATTTCCTTATGGTTTGTCTGTAACTACGGATGCTGCTCGTCCCATGCTGTTGCTTAAAGATGAGGGCCATCAGCATACATTGCCGGTGGCATTGAGCCCCATTGAAGCTGGTGTGGCGCTTTCGCAAAATAACAAAACTACAGTTCCATCGACACCGCACAGATTCAGCGAAATCTTGATGCAGTCTTTGAATATCGAAATCAAGCAAGCAGTGTTTGTGGAAATTCGCGGTGCTAATCAGTATGTTCGTCTTTATCTTAGCGGGCATGCGGGAATGAACTCCGTGAAACTTCGTGCTGATGAGGCGATGTCATTGTGCTTACATTTAAATGTTCCTATCTATGCGACTAAAAACTATATCGGCAGATCTCGAGTGATGAGTGCCGAAGTTGAAGGCAATGTTCAACGTTTGCAGCACATGAGTTTCATGGCTGAGAAAACGGGCTATTTAAATTAATAAAAAGATCTTAAACTGCGCCATTAGTATGGTGCTAAATGCGGGGATTTGGTGAAGAGTTAAGCTTTTACTGATGCTTCGTTCGGCACGCCATCCAGGCTCAACTGCTGCCGAGCTTCGCTCGGTTCGCGCCGTC
>CAZPYX010000185.1:0-8385 GCA_964590635.1 uncultured Bdellovibrio sp. | reverse complement strand
GGTTTAAATTGTAAACGCGAATTGATAAGAGTTTGGAAGGGGATGCTCCTAGTGATATTTGCAAAAGTATGGCTATCTTGCTTGAAAGTGTTTCTACCTACTTTCAAGAAAATCAGCCTGACTGCGTGATCGTTCTTGGCGATCGATATGAATTACTTTCTGTGGCTGATGCGGCTACCATTCATCAGATCCCTATTGTTCATATTCATGGCGGTGAAGCTACAGAGGGTTTGATAGACGATGCTGTTCGCCACTCTTTGACGAAAATGGCGAAACTTCATGTCGTAGCGGCCAGGGCGTACGAACATCGGGTTATCCAAATGGGAGAGCTGCCAGAACGTGTATTTAATTTTGGAGCCCCGGGGTTAGATAATCTACGTAATATTAAATTGAAGACCAAGCAGCAGCTGGAAAATGAATTGCAGATTTCTTTTAAACAGAAAAATATTCTTTTAACTTACCATCCAATCACGCTTTCGGAAGAAGCAACTAAGCGAGAGATCGAGTCCTTGTTGGATGTAATGTCGGAATTGGATTTTAGTAAGGTGGGTATTTTTATTACGTTGCCAAATGCCGATACATACAACTCACTTGTTCATAAAAAGCTAACTGAGTTTTTGGCGACTCATCCCGAGGCAAAAGCATATTCAAATTTGGGATATATTAACTATTTGAGTTTAATGAAGGCGGTAGACGTCGTAGCTGGGAATTCTTCAAGTGGAATTATTGAGGCTCCGTTTTTGGGAAAAGCTGTCATTAATTTGGGAATTAGACAGCAAGGACGTATTACTTCGGAGCATATTATTAATGTAGACGAAGACAAGACACGGCTTCGAGCTGCCTTACAAAAGGGACTTGATTTATCATTTCAGATCAAGGTCGCAGCATTGCCATCGGCCTACGGTGATGGCAATGCTTGTGACAGAATCGTAGATCTATTAAGGAAGACTGATTTTTCAGTCTTAAAGATTAAAAAATTTTTTGATATAGAATTTTAAAATGAAAGCAATTTTTATCGGCAGCGTTGATTTTAGTCTTTCTTTACTTGAGATTATTAGAGCTAATTCCGATGTGGAAATAGTTGGGCTTGTAACTAAAGAGAAATCGACTTTCAATAGTGATTTTGTGGACCTGAGTTTGCACCATGAAGGTCAGAGTAAGCCTGATGTATTTTACTTTAAGAATGATAATGAAGCTCTTACTCGTTGGGTTAAAGAAAAGTCACCGGATATTATTTTTTGTCTAGGATGGTCTCATCTTTTACCGGATGAAGTTCTGAAAATCCCGCCAAAAGGAACCATCGGTTATCATCCTGCAGCTCTTCCGAAAAACCGTGGACGCCATCCGATTATATGGGCTCTTTGTTTAGGTTTGAAAAAAACGGCCTCAACTTATTTTCTGATTACTCCCACTGCTGATGAAGGGGATATTCTGTCTCAGGTGGAGGTTGTTATTTCTGATGCAGACTATGCACAAGATCTTTACAATAACTTGAAACAGGTCGCTACTGTACAACTGGACGGTCTTGTTAAGGGATTGCTTAACAACACCATAAAGCCAATAAAGCAAGAACATCTGGAGTCGAATTATTGGCGCAAGCGTGGCAAACAGGATGGGCGCATTGATTGGCGGATGTCCGCTAAGTCCATTTATAATTTAGTACGGGCGTTGGCACCTCCATATCCAGGTGCTTTTTTTCAGGTTTCTGATCTAGAGATTCCCGTTTATCGTTCTCAGATTGTTTCTGGGGAGGGATTTGAAAATCGTATTCCGGGTGAAGTGATTGAGTGTGCTGAGGGCATTATAGATATTAAGTCTGGTGATGATCTGATTCGTATTGAGTTAGGTGAGGTCATGACAATAGTGAAAAAAGGAGATTTTCTATGAAGAGAATTTTAGTTTTTGCCGTACACCCCGACGATGAGACTCTGGGGGCAGGGGGAACTCTTTTGAAGTTAAAGGCCGATGGCGCTGAAATTTTTTGGGCAATAATGACTTCAATGTCTTCGGATTTGGGATTTTCGGAAGAAAAAATGGCTTCGAGAAAGCGTGAAATTGCCATAGTTCACGACAGCTACGGTTTTTCCCAGAGATATGAAATGAATTATCCGACTACGAAAATGGACATTGAGCCTTTAAGTAGTATTACTACGAAAATTGGGGAGATTGTAAAAGATTGCAATCCAGATACCGTTATTATTCCTCATAAGTTTGATGCGCATAGTGATCATAATATTGCGCACAAAGCATTGTCGGCACTTTCAAAAACATTTCGATATCCAAATATACAAAATGTTTGGGCGATGGAGGTGTTGTCAGAAAGTAATTTTGGTCTTTATAGTTCTCAAGAGTCTTTTTTCCCCAATACCTTTGTTAATATTTCTAGATTTCTGGAGAAGAAGGTTGAAATTATGAGTGTCTATGAAAATGAAATTCTTAAACACCCTTTTCCACGTTCAGAAGATGCGATCAGGGCTTTGGCTATTTTGCGGGGCAGTGAATCCGGTGTTCATTGTGCTGAGGCTTTTTATTCAATCAAGACCCTAATTCGATAAATTATGAAAAATAAGATATTTTGGACAGAGCCATGAAAATAACCTTTAGAAAGGTTAGAGGCTCCACCCGTCATCGACGATAATGTTTTGACCGTTAATGTGTTGTCCCCCTTCGGAAACAAGCAGCTCTACAGAAGCTACTAAGTCATGTGCCTGCAGCATTCCTTTTTCTGCATTGAGGGAGTATTCACCGTAAGCTTTGACAAAACGATCGTTGTGGCCGTTAAAAATTCCACCTGGAGAAATTGAGTTAAAGCGAACATTAGTGCCCTTAAAGTATTTGGCCATGTACTTATTTAAGTGCAGCAGAGCGGCTTTAATCGCCGCGTATTCTACCGGCATTGTCAAATGAAGACCCTCGTAGATCTCAAAGCGTGGGCTGCAGATGCCATAGATCGAAGAAAATGAGATAATGTTCCCGCCACCCAATTTCTGAAGGTAAAATCCGAACTGTTTCATTACGTTGAAGTAGCCACCAAGGTGTAGACTCACATTTTCGTTAAAGCTATCGAATGAAACATCCTCTAGCTTTTTTCCATAGTTCGCGCCGCGAGGGTAGCTGCAATTTACAATTGCGTTTAATTGGATATTTTCCTTAGCCAAAGTTTGGATTGCATTTGCAACTGAGGACTCGGAGCAAATATTCATTTCATAAAAATCTTTTTGTTCTATCGGATTTACATCAAATATAAAAACTTGGTAGTTTTTTGATCTTAAGTGTTTGGCAATTTCTCGTCCAAGTAAGCCGTATCCAATTATACCAACAGTACTTTTTTCCTTCATTAATTTTTACTCCTGAAAACGGCCTGAATGGGCTCGCCTTGCAGATACTTGCCGGCACTTTCTTCCAGAGCTTTTGCGTAAACTACTAAGGAGTTTTTAATAGCGTTCAAGGTGATATCCATTTCGGTTTGTCCGTGAGCTAGGCTTAGTGATACCCAAGGCATAAGAACTCCATTTTTAATCATCTCTTGAGAGAATAGAGTTCGCATTTCCATCGACATCTGGCCGGCCTTGTCTTTAGTTAGGTAGTAAGGCGAACAAGCGATGCCATCGAATTTAAAGTAATCCATCAGACCTAGCTCTTGGCTTAACTTATTAGCTTCGGACTTCAAGGTCTGCCCATATTTCCACATATGAGCAATAACAGATTCGCGTTGTGCGACCTCTACGGTTTTTATGAACGCAGCCATGCCTGACATTTCGGCGCCATGAGTGCTGGACATTAAGAATACTCTTTCTTGTCCCTTGGCTTTTATGCCGCCCAAATTCATGATTTCTTTTTTTCCAGCAAGAGCGGCAACGGAAAATCCGTTGGCCATGGCTTTTCCGAAGGTAACTAAATCCGGTGTGACCCCGTAGTGGGTGTGTGCACCTTGAAGGTGCCAGCGAAATCCTGTGATCATTTCGTCTAGAATAAATACGCAGCCATTTTTTTTACATAAAGCTTGCACTTTTGGCAAAAACTCATTTTTTGGATCTTCTGTCGTCGCAGGTTCCATGATGACACAAGCTAATTGATCTGGGAATTTTGCGAAAAGACTCTCGAGCGATGCAATATCGTTATAGTTAAAATTGACGGTAAGTTGAGAAATCTCTGGCGGAATTCCACGCTTAATTACAGTGTCGCCGATGAACCAGTCATCATAAGAAAAAAATGGTTGCTGCAGGCAGCGAGCGACCATTTTTCTTCCAGTGTAAGCCCTAGCGAGCTTGACTGCGGCACTGGTGACAGAAGAACCATTTTTTCCAAACTTAACCATTTCAGCACAGGGAATCAGGTCGACGAGTTTTTCTGCGGCTTCAAGCTCAATGATAGAGGCTCTTGTTAAATTGTTTCCCAAATGAATCTGTTCGATAGCTGCTGCATTTACCTCTTCCTGCGCATACCCTAATGTGACAGCTCTTAAGGCCATTCCGTAATCTAGGTATTTATCGTTGCTGGGGCCCCAAACGTAGGCCCCTTTTCCTTTTTGAAGGATTTGGGGGGCGTTTGATGGAAACTGATCGTCACCTCGGCTATAGGTATGTGCTCCACCTGGAATTACAGCGTTTAAACGGTCACTATATGAAGGCATTCTTACCACCATTATTTTGTATTTTTTGTGAAGTCGATAGCAGCTCTTTCAAAGTCGTCCTTGCGGCCAATATCAAGCCAATATTCGTGAATTGGAAAGGCACCGATATTTCTATCGAGTTCTAGCATTTTCTCTAAAAGTGTTGGCATATCATAGTAGCTGTTTTCAGGGACTAACTTGATGATTGATTGATTCAGAACATATATTCCCGCATTTATCAGGTAAGATTTGACAGGCTTTTCTTCAATTTTGGACACCTTAAAATTGTCAACGTCAACGACTCCAAATGGAATTTGATAGTCATACTGTCGCACACAGATCGAAGCATCAAATTTTTTATCAACATGGCTTTGTAATAAACTGCTGAAGTTTACCTGAGTCATTAGATCGCCATTCATGACGAAAACAGGCAGATCATTGATGGGCTCGAACAGACTCAGTGAGCCAGCAGTACCCATGCGTTCTTTTTCTCGGATGTACTGAATATTGACACCAAATTTAGAACCATCTCCAAAATAGGATTCGATCATATCAGATCGGTAGTTCACAGATAAAAAGAAGTTTTTGAAGCCATGATTTTTAAAGTTTTCAATAATGGATTCAAGTATGGGCTTTTCGCCAACCTTCAATAGCGGTTTTGGACAATTGGCAGTGAGTTCGCCAAGCCGTGACCCCAAGCCACCCACCATCAAAATAACAGCGTTCTCGTTATTTTGCTCTACGCTAATAAGATCTTCAATTGAAATAACGCCGTAGACAACGTTGTTGTCTACCAGAAGGGGAATTTGTTGAATTCCCTTGGAGCGCAGTAACTCCAGAAGATGAGCCTTGCTGGATTCCTTTGGTGCAGTCACTGGATTTCGACTCATGATTTCAGTAACGAGAGCCGTTATTGGGATGCCAGTCAGAAGTCCTCGTCGGATATCGCCATCCGTGATAACTCCTAACAGCTGTCGTTTTTCATTTGCGACAACAGCTATTTTCTTTCCACCGATATTCATGGCATTCATCGCATCAGCGATGGATGCGTTAGTGGTGACCAGACATTTTTCCAATGAGTCAGTTGGGCTTTTCATTGATAACTATTGGCTCCTTTTGAGAGCCTCATGTTATTCCTTTAGCCATTTATTGCACGAAATAACCAGTTGCAACAAAAAGAATACGGTTAATAAACAGGAGACTCTTAATCAATAATGTCATCTTCTTGAAAATCCTTGGAAGCTGCTGTGCCCAAGACTTTGTGCCAATTCATGGGAGAAGTTCCAGTTCCGGGTCTTTTGGTCGTCAGGTTCTTGTCGTTGAATAAAGAACCTTTTGCAATAGGGGTCTTAGCTACGATGGATTTGCGAACCACTTGCCGATTTTTAATTTCACTTGGAGTTGCTTGCTTAGAATCTGATCCTAAAGCTTTTTCTATATTGCGAATGGAGCGTACCATGTTGGTCAATTCATTAGGTTCCAAAGAAGCTTTGTGATCAGGCCCACTCATATTCTTATCTAGAGTAAAGTGCTTCTCAATGACAGATGCCCCGAGCGCAACAGCGGCAATGGGCACTTCGATGCCTAAGGTGTGATCTGAATATCCATAAGAAACCCCAAGATCTTTACCCATTTTAGCCATGGCTCTAAGATTAACGTCTTTCATGGGCGTAGGATATTCCGTATTACAGTGTAAAACGCAAAGATCTGTTTTTTTACTTCCTGTGCGAAGCAATGCATCTACGGCCTCGGTGACCTCACTCATGTCGCACATTCCTGTGGATAAGATTATTTTTTCGCCGTAAGAGGCAATTTGTTCTAGATAAGGTAGGTTTGTAATTTCGCCGCTTGGTATTTTCCACAGTCCCAAATTAAGTGATTTTAGGAACGAAACGCTTTCTAGATCAAAGGCTGTTGAGAAAAAACGAATTCCTTTTTTTGCTGCATGCTCAATTAATCTATAGTGATCATCTTTAGGCAATTCTAATTTCTTCAACATTTCCTGTTGTGATTGCTCGTTAGAATCCAAATTGCGCTTTTGATAATCAGCAAGCTTCGCAGATTTAGCAGTCAATAGGCTTGCATTGAAAGTTTGAAACTTAACTATATCGGCACCAGCTGCAGCGGCCGCATCAATAAGCCGCTTTGCAATTTCGATGTCACCGTTGTGGTTTACACCAGCTTCAGCGATAATCAATACCTTACTCATGATGTTTCCTTCGGTGAAATATCCCGGCTTGTAGAATTGTTTTTATTGGTATAACGGCAGATTGCTCGATGACCGAGTTACTACCTACAAAGACCTCAGATTCTAGTACGCAGTTGCCAT
Organism: uncultured Bdellovibrio sp.; assembly: GCA_964590635.1. Classification (GTDB taxonomy): domain Bacteria; phylum Bdellovibrionota; class Bdellovibrionia; order Bdellovibrionales; family Bdellovibrionaceae; genus Bdellovibrio. The sequence goes on along the minus strand of CAZPYX010000185.1, from coordinate 1,444 downwards.
TGACGACGCTGGCTGTAGAGATATGGCAGTGGTCACCAACAATGGCGTCGTGTTCAACAAGAGATTTTGTATTAACGATGCAATTCGAACCGATCGACGAGTTCGCATTTACGAGGGCATCATGCATAACAATTGTTCCATTGCCGATTTTTGCATGAGGTGAAACCCAAGCTCGAGGAGAAACCACTGTTGCAAGCTGAGCGCCTGAGGACAGCAAAGATGAAAAAAGAATTTTTCGTTTTTCGGCTGATTTTATTTGCCCCAGGGTGATTAAAAAATAGGAATCATGTGCCATATATTTGAAAATATCCTGATCGCATCCAATGACTGGATATCCTAGGACCTGAGCACCGACGCGAGACTGCAGGTCAAAAATTCCTTTAATATTAAACATCTTTTCTTGCTCAATGACATCAATGCAAGAGTGACAATGGCCTCCAGCGCCTATCAGATAAATATTTTTCAAGGGCAAACTCCACTAGGTAGGTTTACAACTCGTTCTTGTAGGAATCGGGCATTAGGAATAAGGCCTTTTTGAAATCTTTGATAAGGTGGAAGGTCTGGGATTAAGTTCCAAAGAGGACGGCAAAGAATTCCCTGTGAATTCGAAGCTTCAAGGAAGCTTTTAAGTTCCTGTTTATCGGAAAGAAGTATGCTGCATAACCAGTAATTCGAGATAGAATCTTTGGGCTCATGGATGAATTTATAGCCATGTTCGGCGCAAAACTTTTGATATTTGTCAGCTGTGGCTCGTTTGTTTGCCACGAAGTCATCAAGCTGTTCCATTTGCGCGCAGCCAAGAGCTGCGTTCAAATTCGGCAGTCGATAGTTGTAGCCAACTTCATCGTGATAAAATTCAAAAGGATGGGGAACCTTGGCCGTTGTGGTTAAATGTTTTGCACGCTTTGCGATTTCAGGATTTTTCGTCAAGATCATTCCGCCGCCACCGGTAGTGATGGTTTTATTTCCATTAAAGCTCAGAACGGCGATGTCACCGAAACTTCCTAGGTGCTGACCCTTATAAAAGCTTCCCATTGCCTCGGCACTGTCTTCAATCAAAGCCAAGTTATGTGCTTTGCAAATATCTGAAATGCGGTCTATCCGCAAGGCGTGACCTAAAACGTGCATTGGTAAGCAGGCTTTGATGCGTTTGCCAGTTTTTTTGTTGAAAAGTGCGCCATCACGAGTTTCCGTGTTTTCGCGGATAAATGTTTCCAGAGAATCGGGACACATGCCCAGGCTGTCCATTTCGCTATCAATAAAAATAGGGTCGGCATTACAATATGAAATAGCGTTAGCAGTAGCAATGAAGGTCAGAGCTTGTGTAATCACTTCGTCGCCAGCTTGAACTCCCATCAGAAGCAATGCCATATGAAGTGCCGCAGTTCCATTAGTTGTAGCGATGGCGTAGGGGATTTTAGTGTATTGACTGACCATCAGCTCA
>CAZPYX010000184.1:0-8502 GCA_964590635.1 uncultured Bdellovibrio sp. | reverse complement strand
TTGGCACAAAACATGCCAAAAAAAAAAATGAAATCTGGGTGTACTATTCACAAAATGATCCATGGTTGAGCTTCCAAGATAAATCAGGAAGCGATATTCAAGATCCCGAAGAAGCTTTGAGCAGCACCGCCAAGAGCGATGGCGTCGGCCTGCCCGCTGAAGGCACAGTTGCCAACCCAACTCTTCCAACGAAAAAAGAAGTGAAAGCCCGCGAAGCCAAACGTGAAAAAGAGTTGGCCGCTGCGGAAGCCAAAAGAAAAGCGGATGCCTTAAAATCTGAAGATCCAAATCTTGCCATGAACAAAGACAAGACGAAGACTGAAGGTGGTTTCACAGAGACTTGCACAAGTTGCAACACCACCGTCGCCGACAAGAACGTCAAAGATATTAATGATGTCAAAAAAGAAGCTGAGAAAAGAGGGCCTGCGAAAGACGACGCCAACACGCCGTGGTCTGAAGACCCTTACGTCTCTGCTTACAGCAACAGTAAAAAGGTTGCGAAGATGATCAAAGCAGCGAAGAAGTCTGCTTCACGTTCGAAGCGCCTTTGTTATCGCTATGTGAAAAATGCCTTGCTTGCGGGTGACATCATTGATTCCTATCCTCCAAGTGGAAAAGCCAAACAAGCAGTCACTGACTTGTAAGCTCAAGGCATGGTGAACCTTATGGAAAATCCAAAGTATGCTGCAAAAATAAAATCTCCAGCGGATGCGCCGAAAGGTGCCGTGCTTGTCTACAGCACTGGGGAGGCGAAGGAAGCTGGTCATATTGAAATTAAAACTGGCGAAGACAAAAATGCGACTTACGTCAGTGACTATCAATCAACAAATAACATCCAGAAAACGACCAAAGGTCTTTACAAAGCGAAGATTGGCAAGCCATATAAGATTATTGGAGTGATGATTCTTCCTCCGGAGAATTTATGATCAAATTTTATTTGTTATTCACAACTCTTTTCATCACAACATCGGCATTCGCAGATTTCAGATCTTCAGAGGAAATTCTGAAAGAATTTTCAGCTTACACAATGGCTGATAGCAAAAAAGGTGAAGATCATTTAGCAAATATCGTTGTGAAAATCGACGAGGCTGTTCAATATTCTTTAAAAAGCGGACCCGACATAAATCTCTTACACGAGATTCTTCGTGTCTCATATATCACTCTTAAAAATGATCCAACGGCCGCTGTCGCCGACGTTCTTGTGCCACTCTACAAAAAGGACGAAAAATCTTTTAAAAAGGCCTTGTCGACTTTGCCTACAGCCCAAGGAAAAGCTCTATTAAAGGCTGTTAAACAAGCCATGCGTGAAGAGGACTCTGGAAACGGATAGGCTTCTTTGTTCTTGTAAATCTAGATCTGACAAAGACGCAGATTCACTTTCCAACTTCGCATCACAGTGTTCAAATAAAGATGTGAAAACACTTCTAAGCGGGCTGCTAACCTGCCTTTTTATTCTGGATATTTCTTGTGCTTCTGCTTTTGCTGACGCCTCCAGTATCACGGCACCAAAACGCAAACTTCGCATGGCTTACACGGACTTCCCTCCTTTTTTAGAAGTCACTCCAGAAGGTCCCAAAGGAATCTTGATTGATCAGGCTAAAAAAGTAGTCTCGCATGCGGGGTACGAACTCGAACTCGTCTATGTTCCCTTCAAACGCATGCCCAATGAGTTGTCCTCTGGAAGCGTAGATATTTGGCTCGGCTTCACTCACTACAAAGAGTTTAAAAGTACAACCTTTATCGGCAGCAAGTCCATCGCCAGTTTGGAACTGATGACCTACGCCTTGGGACAAGACATCTCTGTGAAAGATATTAACGAACTCAAAAAGTATCGTCTTGTCACTTACGCTGGCTATAGCTATGGAGGGATCATTGAAGACATACAAGATCCTAAAAATCATTATCAATTTATTGAAGTGAAAGATATGGAACGAGCCTATCGACTTTTGGTAAATAAACGAGCCGATATATTCTTAAACTACAAAGCCAATGTTGAAAGATGGACAAAAGATCATCCCACCATGAAATTACGCGGGCATATTTTAAAAACCATCCCCGTCCACTTTGCCGTTTCCAGAAAAACCCTTGAAGGCAATGAAGTTTTAAAAAATCTAGAACAATCCGCAGCGACTGTCGCCGCCGATGCACCTTGATCTTCCCTTTCACTCAATGCTAGGATTCCCTATCAGACAAAGGAAATCCTATGAAAAAGATATTTGCCGCCAACTGGAAACTTCACAAAACTCCCGCTGAAACACGCACATTCTTTAAATCTTTCAAAGAAATTTCCAGCAAAGCCACTGGTGAGTTGGTATTCTTCCCTTCCGCAATCTCTTTAGAAGCTGCTTGTGAAACCGTTAAAGGTTCTAACATCCACATCGGCGCACAAAATTGTTATGCCCAAAATCAAGGTGCCTTCACCGGAGAAAACTCTGCACAAGTCGTCAAAGAACTTGGTGGAGATTATATTTTGATTGGCCACAGTGAACGCCGTCAGATTTTTGGCGAAACAGATGCTTTGATCGCAGATAAAGTCGCCATGGTGCAAAGCTTAGGACTGACTCCGATGTTGTGTATCGGTGAAACTTTGCAAGAGCGCGAGGCCACACACACCTTCCGCGTGCTTGAAACCCAACTTCTGCTGGGACTTGCCAAAGCAGACAAATCAAAACCAATCGTTATCGCCTACGAACCCGTGTGGGCCATCGGAACCGGCAAAGTCGCAACTCCAGAACAAGTCGCTGAAACGCACACCGACGTTCACGGCATCCTGACCAAACTCGGCTTCACCGCTCCCATTCTTTATGGCGGCAGCGTAAAAGCAGACAACGCAAAAACCCTGATCGAACAACCCCACGTCAGCGGCTTCCTCGTCGGTGGAGCCTCCCTAGAAGTAGACTCCTTCAGCAAAATCGCCTCCATCTAAAACACCCTAAAGGTACCTGCTTCCTATTGGTCAAATTTGGTACACAAATAAAAAACCCACTCCTGAAAGGCGTGGGTTTTTTATTTTATGAATCCTTTAAATATTGAAAAAAGGGCAGACCATTGGATTCTGATAACTTTGTACTAATTCGCATCGAAAAGAAGCAGGTACCTTTTGAGCGTTTTAGAACCCTTTAAATACAAAGAACCGCTATGAGTGGCCGCATGGATTCTAACTAACTTTGTACTAAATCGCATCAATAGGAAGCAGGTACCTTCAAAAATAAAAAACCCGCATGGTTGAACATGCGGGTTTTGATTAACTATGTACCAATCGCACCGATAGGAAGCGGGTACCTTTAGGCGCGGATTCTTGTTCTTAGGATTTCTAGGCCTGGGAGTTTGTCGCCTTGAAGGTATTCGAGGCTGGCTCCGCCGCCAGTTGAGATGTGAGTCATCTTGCTTGCTAGTCCAGAAGCCTCGGCTGCCGCAGCTGAGTCTCCGCCACCTACGATTTTTGTTCCTTCGCTGTCAGCAATTGCTTGAGCAACGCCGAACGTTCCTTTGGCGAAAGCTGGGTTTTCAAAGACACCCATTGGACCGTTCCAGAAGATTGTTCCTGCGGATTTTAATGCTGCAGAATAATTTCTGATTGTTTGAGGGCCAATGTCTAAACCCATTTCGTCTTCTGGAATCACAACATCACGAGTGACGTGGGCACTGGCAACATCACCAAATGATTTTGCAGCCACATGATCTACAGGAAGAAGAATTGTTTTATCGCGAGCTTCAATACGCTCGATCATTTCTTTCGCAAATTTTACTTTGTCAGCTTCAACCAATGATTTGCCTACTGAAAGACCTTGGCCCTTCAGGAATGTGTAAGCCATCGCTCCGCCGATAACAAATCCGTCAACAACGTCCATCAATCTTTCGATGACAGCAATTTTGTCGGAAACTTTCGCTCCCCCCATAACTGCGATGTACGGACGTTTTGGATTTACCAACAATGAGTCCAACATATTGATTTCTTTTTCGATCAAGAAACCAATGCCTTTTTCCTTCATCACTGAAGGCAAAGCGTGGATTGTCGCATGCGCACGGTGCGAAGCACCGAACGCATCGTTGATATAGATCTCTGCATAGTTCGCGATTTTTTGCGCGAACTCGATAGAGTCCTTAGTCTCCCCTTCTTCAAAACGCACGTTCTCAAGAAGGATCAGTTGGTTTTTCTTCAATGAAGGCAAAAGATGAACCGGAGCATCTGAATCTGGTTCTTCAACCAAGATCACTTCTGCATTCAAAAGTTCCTGAAGACGTTTTGCAACGGGCTCTAGGGAAAACTCTTTGTCGTCTTTTGATTTAGGACGACCCAAGTGCGAAGCCATAACAATCTTCGCGCCCTTTTCCATGCAATACTGAATCGTCGGCAAAGAAGCCGTGATACGATTTTCATCTGTGATTTTTCCGTTCGCCATCGGCACGTTCAAATCCAGACGAAGGAAAACCACTTTTCCTTCGAGTTCAAAATCACGAACAGTCTTAATACCTTTAAGTCCCAGAGGAGCTGCAATAGCTGCCATTATTAAAGACCCTTCTTAGCCATATGCAAAGCCACATCCACCATACGGTTTGAGAAGCCCGTTTCATTGTCGTACCAAGAAAGAACTTTCACCATACGAGGCCCCACAACCATTGTTGTCGCAAGATCTACGATAGAAGAATGTTTGTTACCGTTGAAATCAACGCTGACAAGTTCATCTTTTTCTACCGCCAAGATGCCTTTCAAAGGACCGTTAGAAGCCGCAGCGATCAACGCTTCGTTCACAGATTCTTTAGTTACATCTTTTTTCGCAGTGAATGTGAAATCCACCAAGCTCACGTTTGGAGTTGGAACACGTACTGAGATGCCGTCGATACGGCCTTTCAATTCCGGCAACACAAGTCCTACGTTCTTCGCAGCACCTGTTGTTGTTGGAATCATGCTGACCGCAGCAGCGCGAGCACGGCGCATGTCAGAGTGAGGAGCATCCAAGATTTTTTGGTCATTCGTGTAAGAGTGAACAGTCATCATAGTTCCGTGTTCAACTCCGAAAGTATCGTTCAATACTTTTGCAAGAGGCGCCAAGCAGTTTGTCGTGCAAGAAGCATTTGAAACAACATGGTGCTTAGACGGATCATAAGCTTCGTGATTGATACCGTACACCATCGTGATGTCAGCACCTTTTTCAGCCGGGCCTGAAACCAAAACGCGTTTCGCGCCAGCATGGATGTGTTGCATGAAATCTTCTTTAGTTTTGAATGCGCCTGTGCACTCAAGAACCAGATCAACACCCCAGTCACCCCAAGGAACATCTGCTGGATTGCGATGTTTTGAAACATGAATCTTTTTACCATTTACAACAAGGTTGTTACCTTCAACAGCAACATTCGCGTTGAACACGCCATGTGCAGAATCGTACTTCAACAAGTGAGCATTGCCTTCAATGCTGTCCAAAGAGTTGATTCCTACGATATCGAATTTCTCGAAACCCTCGCGGAAAAGTACGCGACCAATACGACCAAAACCATTAATACCAACACGTAGTTTAGACATGAGTAAGCTCCTTTTAAAAACCAACTCAATATCGGTCTTAGACATAAAAAAAGCCAGTCTAGACACTCTGTCCTAGACTGGCTTTTTACGCCCAACTTGAGGCTTTTTAGCTACGGCCCTGACATCCTGAGGCGATCCAGGCGAAGCCGGAAACACCCCACGGCCAGGTCGTAAGTAGACTTGTCTACTCCGGCGAAGTCGGAGTGTAAGCTAGTAGCGAGATACGCTCAAAGAAGGGTATCCGTCATTTGAAAGCACTGTGATCAAGATATCTGCATTACCGCCCATGCCTTCAACACGAATGTCCACAGTCGTTACGCGATCACGAAGATTCAATCTTTCAGAGATCGCTTTGTCACCAGCGTAGAACGTTGGAGTTTCATCAAACTCACGTACGCTCATTTGACGGCCACTTTCAGTATAGACCGTCGCAGCATGGATCTTAAGACCCGCAGACAACGCACGAACTTCCAATTGATCCACAGAAACTGGTCTAGCCAAAGTTACGCGAACCCATTCGCCACCTGTGCGACGAGAGATGCTGGAAACTTGAACAGAACCTTCACGGTTTTGTTGAACCGGAACTGGAGGTGGAGGAACTGGACGAGTTGGAGCTGGATTATAAGGAGCAGGACGACTGCTTCCATTGTATCCACCGTTGTTGTAACCGTTATCTCTACCGCCCCAACGAACGTTGGTCTCTTGAACTTCATACCAAGAGCCATCTCTGCGAGAACAAGCAACACCCCGAGTGTCTTCTGTACGATCGCTCAAGTAGATAGTGCTGCGGTATTCACGGCAGTATTCACCAGTTGATTGATTATAACCTTCACGAGTTGAAGTGATACGACCACGCGCACCTGTGCGTGAACCGTAGTTACGACCATCCCAATCACAGTTGCTATTCAAGCCACCTTCAAGGGCGCGACGTTGAGCTTCAGCAACAGCGCGACGATCATTTTCATCCATATTTGCGCCGACTTTATTACCGATCATAGATCCGGCAACAGCTCCGATAATGATTGCTGCAGTACGACCATTTCCTCCGCCGATTTGAGTACCGGCAAGACCACCGATAACACCACCGATGATTCCACCGATGTCAGCTTTTGCAGCGTGAGCAACACTTGCAGTTTGAGCGATTGTAGTTACAAGTAATGCACCAACGATCATTCTTTTTTTCATGTTAGACTCCTTAAGTCTGCTCCGTTTTACCGGAGTGTAAGTCAAATTCCATTCGAGAACCCTTAATCCAAACTCTGTGCCAAAAAATATGGTGGCAAAATGCCCTCTGTAAAAAGTGCTAGCGTGCGCGCGCTAGGTCACTGTTCGACCAGTTTCCACCAACACCGCCATTATCAAGGAATTTCAATACATAGAGGTCAATTCCTTGAATTCCCACAACGCGGGCTTTGCGATTACCATTCGTGAGGACAATCACATCATCATTGACGCAAAAGCCACGCCCACAGCCTGTCATCAAAGCCAAGTTTTCTGGGCCCCAATTGCCACCTATCCCGCCGTTGTCTTGAAACGAAAGAACAAGTTTATTGTCAGGCTGAACTGCAATCACTTTTACAACTCGGAAATCTTTGTCAATGTTGTAGGCCGTTGTGCCGACACACAGTTGCCCAACACAGCCCTTAAACAAAGCAATGTCCGAGCGTGACCATCCACCACCGATGCCACCGTTGTCTTCAAAACGAAGCAGAATTTTTCTGTCCGCTTGAACTCCCACGACAGTCGCTCTGCGATAGTCCTTGTTTATAACAAGTCCGGCATCGCCAACACACATCTCTCCACAGCCAGTCATCATTGCAAGGTCCAAACGACTCCACCCGCCACCAAGGCCACCATTGTCCAAGAAGCGAAGAATAAATTTTCCATCTGTTTGAATACCGGCAACAGAAACTTTGCGATAATCTCTACTGACATTGAAAGCTTGAAGTCCAACGCAAATGCTCTCACTGCAGCCACTCATTTTAGCGAGGTCACTGCGAGTCCAACCACCGCCCTGTCCACCGTTATCAATAAAACGCAGAACATAGGTGCCATTTTCGAAGCCCACAATTTCCACTTCACGATAATCTCTTTGAATATTAAAGAAACGATCACCAACACAGGCATCTTGCAAACAACTACCAAAGCGAGGAGGTCTGTTGGGCTGTTGCACCGGAGGAGGAGGTGGTGATGGAACATTTGGCTGAGTCGGTTTCGAAGGCTGTGCCGGCTGCTGCACAACTTCGATTGGTTGTACGACTAAACGAGGAATACCTGTGTCTGAGACAGCTTTCAATTCAACATCTGATTCTGCTTGATAAGATTCAGCACGCAATTCGATAGAAGTGATACTGTCCGTCAGATTAAGATTTTCTGAAACCAGAGTGCTTGCTGTTTGCAACACGCCTGTTTCTTTAAACTCACGCACAGCAATTCTTTGACCGGTAGAAGTGACTACAGTGGCATCATAAATTTTCACTTGGCTTTTTTGAACCTTCAATTCCAAGCGCTGAAGCACCAACGCAGGGGCCAGACTCACGCGCACGAGAGTGCCGCCCGATTTTCTTGGAATGGAATTTATTTGTGTCTTTCCAACATACTGAGCTTGCACCGGTGACGGTGGCAACGGCTGCGGAAGTGGCTGTTGTTGTCCCCCGCTTCCCGTTTCAAATGGATTGGGCAAATCGACAACGACCTCTTGAGCATGAGCAACGCTCATACCCTGCACAAATATCAACGTGGCCAACAGGCCGGAAAGGCGACGACGTTCCACAATAACTCCACGGTAAGGACTTCGGTGCAGAATATCCAAACTTCGTGCCTGGAAGATTCAGATGATTTCCATGCTCAAAATGAGTTTATTTGCATTTAAAGAAAATGGCTCTGTCTCAGAATTAGACAGGTCTTCTAGAGGGGCACTTTTAAAAGCGAATTGAATCATATTAAAAGACACTATGGGGAAGCGAGGAATGTCGATTTTA
>CAZPYX010000183.1:0-8512 GCA_964590635.1 uncultured Bdellovibrio sp. | reverse complement strand
ACGTCCGCCTGTCACGCGGAAGGCCGCGGGTTCGAGTCCCGTCCACCCCGCCAATCTCTCTTTTTAGAGGGTTGGCGAAGAGCCTAAGTGACAGATATCTTTAAATTTTTCCATTTACTTTAAGTTTCGCTTCTAACTGCAAAATCCCGTTTGTGGGACATTGTGGGACAGGAGGGGTGAAAACCACCCCACCAATGCTATTTTTCCCCCTTCTTCGGCGCCATCAGCGCGATTCTCGCGACTTCATCTAGCGCCCTCGCTACTTTCCATTTTCCCTCATCAACTTCTTCAACATACCTCTGAGTTTCTTCCAAACTTGAATGCCCCAGATTTTTTGAAACCGCATAAAAGTCTCCAGTCATGCGATTTGCCTGAGTCGCAGAAGTTTTCCGAATCAAATGTGTTCCGCTGACGTAGTCAATTCCACAGAGCTTCAGCGAGCGATTGTAGGCGTAGCCCACACTCTTGCGGCTCAATGGTTTTCCGTCTGCGTGAAAGATGAGTGAGGTTTCATAGGACCGCGTTCTCTTTAGCGTTGCCAACTCTTGAGCTAAAATCTCTGGAATCACCAGAAACCTCACCTGACCATTCTTCGGACAGTTTTTAATTTTTGGTTCCCAGTTTTCTTGATCCCAAATAATCGTTTGATCAATCGTTGCAATTCGTCTCTCAAGATCCACAGCCTCCCAGCGCAGGCCACAAGCTTCGCCGATGCGAAGCCCTAGTCCAAACTGAGTGAGTGCAAGAGGAAAATAGAGCGGATTTTTTTGCTCTTGAAGTGCCCTCAGAAATTTTCCTAAATCATCGGGTCGCAGAGATCTTACGGGCTGCTTGGCTCTCCTTACGACTTTTGCCGCTTGGTAGTGCTCTTTAAAAATGGGCAAAGGGTAAAGCTGATTTATTCTTCGCCGATAATGATTGAGTACCACTTTGAGCGTATCAAGTTCCTTTTCAAACGAAAACCGAGTTTTGCGGTGAGGAATATCCTCATGCCAATATCGTATCATTTGATCAATCACCTTTGGGGTGATGTCTTCAACATAATATGAAGACAAATACTCCAAAGGCGGAAGCTTTTTGTCGTAGGTTTGCCGAGTCGTAAAATCAATCGTTAGATAATGGAAGTCCTTCCATTCCTGTACCAGACTCGCAAATCTCATGCGATCAGGAGAATCTTGTGTCACATGCTTATGATGTCGTCCGGTTTCATGTTTTGCTGTTTTACCGAGACGAAAATCTTTAGCATCCTCAAGATTGTCAAAGACAGCGGATTCTTTTTTTGAAAGGCCGCCTTCAACACGAACTCTTCGCATGGCTCGGTACTTTCCGGAGTCCTGCCATCTCTTGAGCTTGTCATTCCACTCAAGCAATTTAGAAATCCCTGAATGGTTTTTTAGTGCTTCTTCTTTTCTCTTTATCATCTGGTGCCTCCTTTATGGAGCCATTCAGAGATCCGTTGAGGAGAAAAGCGAACCAGTCTTCCTATTTTTAAATAAGGAATTTTATTTCTCGAAACTAGCTTTCTCACGTGACGAACAGAACAGTTTAGTTCTTTCGCCACATCATCAATCGTCCATACCAACTTATTCGTTTTTTCAAAGAGCGCGAGCGAATTTTTATTCACTCTTGATGAATCAATTTTCATTTAAAACTCCTAGAAAATCAATCAAAGAATTATTTTCTGCGCAGACTCAAACTCGTTAATTTTCGCGATGGGCGCTGATTCTGTGGCGTTCAAATCCTTTTTAGAACGCTTCTTGTGTGGCCTTGAGGGAGCCGAAGCGGTTTCACGACTGTTGGCAATTTTTGCGCCGGCCTTCTGAATGACAGCAAGCTCAATGCCGCGAATTTCCTCTTGAATGCTGGCAATCTTTTCAGCATCTCCACTAGCGAGTGCTTCCTTGAGCCGGGGAGTGATCCAATTCAAATGCTTAATAGGGTCGTAATGATAAGCTTTGATTCGTTGTATCTCTTTGGCACTGAGTTCGGGCTTAAATTCGCGAATAACGAAGTTCACGACATCTGCTTTTGATAAGGACATAAATCCATTGGAGGAGGCATTGATCTGATCCAACCATGCCTGAGCTTTTATAGACTCGTCCGCGCCAACGCAAATGCGTTCGGTGGCCTTTGTTTTCTTATCAGCTTTATTTACATCTTCGTCCATCATCGACTCCATGTTGTCTCCTTTTCTATGCGATATAGATAGTGACCCTCTTCCCATTCGGCTCCGCCATTTTTGATGGCTGGAGGAATCCAGATTTTTTTAACAACGGGCTTCAGTAAACTGGGGGGCGGATTATTAGAATCAGTTGCTGGAAGTTTTTTATTAGTGGACACGCAAGCATTGAGAGTGAAACAAAATATTAGAAATAAGGTGAAGACTCGTTTCATGTCGGGCTCCTTTGGTTATTGTTAATTGTGAGGATGGACGGGGGGTATACAGTCAGAGATTCATCCCTGAATCTTGACGAATCTTAAGTCTTTGATTTTCCGATAACTTTTGTTGGATGGTAATGCACGGTAACTCTGTTCAGCTCCCTTGAATTTCCCAGGATGTCCCCGTAAAAATCCCCGAGAAGTCCCCGCAAATTCTCGCGCAACGTGAACAGGTTTTCTGACCGCTCATTGGCTGCCACCGCATTGAGACCCTTTTGCATGTACTCCTTTAAATCCACAAAGAGGTGCAAATTCTCCGAAGGATCTTTAACGCAATCCTTGGCGCGAAGAATATTTGCTTTGATTTGCGGATCGGAAACCAGCCACAGAATTCGGTCCACCTGACGTTGATGCCTGTAGAACTGAATGACGCTTTCATAGCGACTGACACTTTTGAGCGAGAGTTCTACTTCAATGGCATAAGTCACAGACTTTTGCAGTCCAACCACACGGGTGTATCCATCGGGTCGATGATCTTTGGTTCTTGGAACCCAATCTGGATAGTCATCCTTGGACAATCGGCGCAGTTCCTGCTCTGAAAAAAATAAAATGCGCTCGGGCCTTCTTCCAATCCATTCACCCAAATGAAATGCTAGAACATGTCGATCATGTTTATGATTTTCGGAAAGGCAGCCCTCTTCTTCTAGCTCGGGTAAATTCCGTTTAATGGATTCGAATCCTTTTTCGGTCAATTGCCAAACCCAAAAGATCTCGGTGTCATTGAATTTGGCTTCGACGTACCCATGCTTTTCAAGTTTCTCCATAATCTTGTAGGCTGAATAGGGAGTGGACTCAGGCTTGACGCAAGCTTCATAGATGACGGACGTGGGAGCGATCTTCCACTTCCAAATAAATTCAAGAATTCGTTGGTCCCTTTTTGTTAGATAAAAGGGTCTACCGGCTTTTGGCTTATGACCCCGGCGCGTGGCGCTGCGATGAAGTTCCATGAATACCTCTCCTTAAAAAAAAGTTTTTTATTGGAAGAGGTATGTTTGCACCTCTTCTTGTTTGGGTCCGACTTTCCAAATGGCTCGCCCTTTGATGTCGGGATCAATCAGGGTGGCGCGATTGTTGCCAATAGCTGCGTTACTTCCTGCCACGTTCGGTTGAGCAAAGCACAGCACACCGGGCAGGTTGTTTTTGACGGTTGTGTCCAGTCCTTGAGCACTTGGATACTGGGTGCATATCACAAGATGCATTCCGGCAGACCTGGCTTGACGAGTCAGTCGATTTAGAGCCACTCGTGCCTCATCCGCCAAGTTCTTTGAAAGATCTTTTCCTCTGGCATAGACCTCGGCAATTTCGTCAATGACGATGTACATGCGGCGAAGTTGTTCCTTACGCGATGGCTCGCTTTTGCCCGATGTCTTGGGCGTGGAAATTTTCTTTCTCAGGTATTCATCAAAGTTGACGGCTCCTAACTTCGAGAGTTCCGTTAGGCGGGCATCCATGGTTTTCGCTAGCTCAACGATGTGCTTCGTGTTTGCTTCCTTGTTTGAAAATACGTTGATGCGCTCATGCTGGCCGCCAAAACATGAAAGTAATGACAAGCCTTCGGCGGATTCCTTGTAGTCGAGGAAATGGACTTCACAGTCGTCATTATTTTCAATTAATACCTTGGACATCACTTTCAAAAAATTGGTTTTGCCGCAGTTTGTTTCGCCAGCAACCAACATATGAGGGAGTCGATGCAGGTTCACGATGATCGGCCCTTCATAGGACCTACCAATGGGTATGTCACCGTCAGCCAAATGAAGATCTGCTGGAAATGGGTAGGATCTTTCTAGTGGCACCAGGGAATAAATAATCTCAATCCGACTTCGATCATCTTCGAAATAATTCATCTTGATAATATGAATATTGAGATTGGCAGCGATCATCTCTTTGGCGGCAAGCCATCGGTCGATAGGTTGGCCATTATTTTTTATTTTAAGCCGCCTCACATAGTCATCGACAGCCACGTCATCAATAAGCGCCGGAAACTTGGCGCCATGATTGAGCTGGGCTCGTTCGAAGGTTTCCTTGAGTTTACTCAAGGCGTAGTTTCTTTGATAAGCTCGCTGAAAGGCCCACAGGATAAACCCCGAAAAGAGACTTAAATAAGTGGCAAGTAAACTGGCAGAGCGAGAAAGCTTGAGTGAAGTTCTTCCAAGTTGTTCGGCGGCAAAATAGTCGAGCTTAAAAGTGAGACACGCAGCCACGAAGACCCCAGGCAAGCAATAGGTATAAATTGGAATCTTTCCTTTCTTAAGCCCATGGGCAAGTTCCGCAATTGCAAACCAAATTATTCGAGCAAAGTTGCCAGCTTTTTCTTTCCAGAAGAGTTCGTTTTGTTTTTCTGACATGGTTCCTATTTCTCCTTTTCTTTGGGGTCATCAATGATAATGAAAAATTCAGTTCCTTTTTTGACCTCGATAATCTCTTGGAAGTTTTTCATTTCATCAATCATGGCTTGGCTTTGATCCAAGGCGGCTCTGGAGGCGCCACCAAGGGCGGCATCTCGCATAGATCTTTTGCGTTGAAGACCAAAAACCGTCCCACTGGTGTCTTCCTGAAGTCCCTCTGCCAGACCACCAATAAATCCAAAGCCCATCCCCATGGTCATCTTTTTGGTTTTTGAGCCAACGGCAGAACCCTTAAGTCCGATAATCTTGTCGGATTCATCAAAAGCTTGTGCACGAATGCCAATAGTTTCGCCGGATGGGAGTATGGCCTTGTGAAATTCCACATAAAGTCGCTCTTCTGTAGATCTACCTTTGCCGAAGATAATAGCTCCTTCTGGCAAGAAGGCCTCATCATTAACCAAAAGTGGCGAAGTCAATCTTCCTTTAACAATTCCATTTGTGGCGCCACTCTCGAGAACGGCACGGGCCTCACTTCCAGTGGGAATTTCACCAGAGCCACGAAGATTAAATACTTTAATTTTTCCCAAATGAGCTTCTTCAAAGCGCGTGTTTCGACGATAATTGGCCTCCTCTGTTTTAGTTTTAATTTCTGGCACCGCCATGGGAGCTTGAGACGAGAGAGGGGGTGATGACATTGCACTCCCCCGTGTGTCTTTTTTATGATCCTGTCGCGCAAAGAGAGTAAAAACGCTGATAAAAATGATAACCGCGTAAAAAACTAGCTTTGCCTCAGCGCCTCCAATTTTTTCCTTAAGACCATCCTGAGCTTTAAAGTATCCGCCGCTTCCCCAAGGCCTTGTTTTTTCATCAGTCTCAATTGTGACTTCGGCTTGTTTGATTTCTTCACTCATTGAGATTCACCTCATAGCGAGAGTCCTTTGGGTCTTGAACAGTCAGGATGTCATCGCCGCCGCTATTGACGGTAATAAGATCAAATGAACAGCGTCTGCCTTCTAAATAGACAATGGCATTTGTGCTTGATCCGGGTCTTAAGGCGGTGATGATGAGATCATTCTTAATGCGCTTAAAATCGAAACTCATTTTTCCAGGGATGACATCACTGGGTTTAAAAGGAAAATTAAGCACCGTGACCCTACCGAAGACCACGCGAACAATCTTTGATTTTTTATCATCACATTCGATGGTCTTTTCTTTCGGCTTGCCGGACATGGCCTGTTCAGCGGTCCATAAGATCACGAAGGTTATGAGGATAGCCATAAACCATTTCATTTACTTGCCTCCTTTGCTTCAATAGGGGAAACCACGGCGAGCTTTAAGCCGTAGGGATTGATTTCATTGGGAATGGATTCTTCAAAGGTCACTTTGACCTGAGTTGCCAGGGCCGATCTCACGGTTCCAAGGGAAATAACCCTGTCAAACTCAATGAGTGCTTCATTTTTGTTGATTTTAATATTTCTCACCACAATAGCTTGCGACATGGCCCGCGCTTTCATTTCCCTTTGTTCGGACTCTCGCAGCTCAAGTTGTCGAGATGATAAAAACAACTCAGGCGAAAGCGCATTGCTTTCAAAACGAGCTTTTGCCATGATCTTCAAAGCTTGTGTTAGGTCTTCCTCCGTTCGCGCAAAAGGAGTGGAACTTAAAATTTCCATGCCCTTGGCGGAGCGCTCAACGATGAGGGGTTCTTTTTCAAAAAGAACCATGACGGCCACAGTCAGACAGCCCGCCAGAAAAATAAGACCTAAAACGACTTTTTTTAGAAATTGTATTTCTTTTGTCAAAGAATCCATGGTCGATGAAAATCTCATCGAAAACCTCCTTTATAAAATTGAAGTTGAAAATATTTTAGGAGCGGGGAATCTCGCGCTCCACACCATCATCTTTCGGACTTGTAATGCCTTTTGCTCCACTCGCAATGCCGGCGGCAGCGGCGCCCACCGCACCTGTTGGTGTAAGACTTGCCACCGACAGAATGGCTCCACCAGCCAAAGACGCCGTGGAGTGGACTCCTCCTTTAAGAAGGCTTCGCACTACAATCGGTGTTATCAGTACTGACAAAGCCAGCATGATATTGAGTAAAATTGCCGTGAGGAAATCAACGTCGTACTCAGGCTTGTTAATTTGCGATAATGCAAAACTCCAAAGTAATGTTGCAAGGACACTCCAACAAATTTTCCAGAGACAAACTTCAATCAGAGATTGAAAAAGCCCCGTGGTTGCTTTGGATGTTGAGGGCAGAGTAAAAGCGGCAATCAAAACCGGCGAGAAAACATAAAGCAGGGTCCACGTCATCAGAAACATCGCATCGGCAAAGTAAACCGTGATGTATAAAATAAAAAACGTGGCATAACTGATCAAAAGAAGAAGGGAGTCCTTAAAGCTCACCCACGACCATGTGAGATCGCCAATTTTTTCTCCCAGCCGATGAAGGACCAAATTGAAATTATTGAGTTGTCCGATATCTTTGGAAAGTTGATCCGTGATATCGGAAAGCGTATTCATAATTTCAGGAAAGGCCACAAGTAAAAAGGCGGCGATGATTGCTCGGCCTGCCAGATGAAAAAATTCCGGAACTTCCCCCATGGGGAATTTGAAGAAATTGATAACCACCCCAAGAAGTACCAAGCACAAGACCAGGGAATAAAAAAGGCCAGCAAAGATGTCGTGAACTTGTTTAGCTTCTTGGGCTAACCATTGTATGTCCATTTAAAACCTCGGGGCTTCAAAGTTTGCCTGAAGACTTGTCATGTTTTGTTTTAGTCGTTGTCCTTCTTTTAAATATTGCGCAGAGCGATCTTTTTCTTGCTTGTTTTGCAGAGCCAAAGCCTGAGCTTGGAGTTTCAGGCCCTGGCCGGTCGCTCTGATCTGTTGATTCATAACGTGAATTAAAACTCCTAAAGATTGAGCCGTGAGCTTTTGCGCGCCACCGGGGGAGACAGCATGGGAATAGGTCTTTATTTGTTCACCAATTCTATCAAGTTGCAGGGTGTAGTCGTTGAGTTCATTGTTGAAAGAAATCGCCTCAGCCACCGTTTGATCCGTATTCCTTTGAACGGGAGCCAGCGGAGAATCGACGGTTTTACCGAAAATCGTCTCAATGCCTAATACTGTTTTATCAATCTGGCGCAAATCGCGGTAGATTCCAGGATCGACTCTGATTCCGAAGGTCTCAGCCATCATCAGGGAGTCATTGATCCCGCGATTGATATCGCGAAGAAGATTCAAGCTATCTTCGCCGTTATCAAGGATCGCACGAAGTTGCGCCAATTGCTGAATGGCATTGGCCAGGATTTGAGTCAACACCGCAACGTCACCCCCAAAGAGGTCGGCACGGGCCGACCTCAGAGGGCAAAAAAGAGAGGCTACGACCAAAAAGGTCGCTAAAGTTTTTTTCATAGTCTTTATCCTTTAGTTATGGATTGGAGGCCCCTCGCGGAAACTTTTCTGCTAATACTTTCAGTAAATTTGTGCCTGTTAATTCAGGATGCTCTAGCTTCATTTCCTCAATGGCTTTGATGTCTTGAGGGTCCGTTGTAGCAAGCCAGTATTCCAAAGGAGTGCTCTCGATTTTCACAATCTGGCGGTCGTCCCCAGAAATCAGAAAAGCTTCTGAAAAATAGCCTTTCTTCGAGGTGACGCTTTCAATGAGTTTAGTCTACCGCTCATTGAGTCGCATGATCTTTTGTAAGGACGGGATATTCCCTCCG
>CAZPYX010000182.1:0-8572 GCA_964590635.1 uncultured Bdellovibrio sp. | reverse complement strand
TTTCAGCCAAAAGGTTTACCTAGAGTAACCGGACTGGCAAATTAAACTGTCAAGTCAACGAATCTGTCTTTGAGCTTGTCACAAGCTTCCGTCTGGTCATTCAAGATACCCTTTTTAGTGACCCAAGCATCTTTATCAGTCACACTTTTAACACCACCATTTGTACAGAACTGAGCTGCATTCAAGTAGTGAGCTGTTAAGTTGTCAGTGTATTTCTCAAGTTTATCTGCACAAGCCTGTGAAACTGTTTTTTCGCCTTTGATTTGACAAATACTTCCATCACCACCGCGAGCGGCAACGATAGATTTAATGATTTTTTCTTTATCACCAGGAAGTCGTGCTTGGCTATCACACTGAGCTGTCGCCGTGTTCAAACTGCTAGTAATACAGATTGGACTGCCAGAGTTGTCTTTGAAACCAAATAACAATGGATTACATGGAAGACCGCCGCCTTGCGCACAGCTTGCCACTTGTGACTTCACGTTCGCGTTGAATGGAAGCTCTTCAACTTGCTTAAGGATCGTTGCTCGGCCTTCAATCGGAGCTCCGCAAGTCACTCTTTTTCTATCTTTATCATAGGCATAACTAGCAACCCAACCAGAGGCAATACAAGCTTGCTCTACTTTAGCTACTGCTTTCGCGCCTAAAAGAACTTGCCACAAAGAGGCCACTGCTGAATCCGGCGTACCATAATCTAAAGAAGCGCCTTTTTTGCCACCGTTATTTTTGAAATCCAAAACTTTATCTGCAGCTTCGCCAGCCATTCTCATTTTAAAGAAATAATCCATTTGCTGACGCAAAGGAAGATTTGCGATTTCTTTACCTTTAAGAATATGTTTTGAATTTTTCGCTCCATTGACTGATTTATTAATCACTGGATCTTGATCAGCGATCTTCGCCGCTAATTGTTCAAACTTGTTGTAATCAGCAAGTTCAGCACGAGTCAAAGTGACGCCGTTTACTTTCAATGGCTTTTCATCGTCACCAGTGAAGGTCAAAGTTCCTGTTTCAGAACCTGCTTTCAAGATGATGCGAACTTGCTCATTGTTATCCGCATCTTTAAAGCTGCTAGCTTCGAAAGACGGCATTGCTTCATTTTTATGGATCGACATCCAAGGATCTAACTGCTTTTGTAAAACAGTCGGATAAATGTGACGTACTTTACCCCAGAATTGACCGATGGTCATTTTCTGTGTCGTCAAACCTGATTCCTTGAGATATTGATTGATGAGTTGCTTGTTGTGAGCAGCTTCCGCGCCTTGCGCGACTGGTGCAATACACATCGTCCACATCGACAACGTGGCTGCAAGAGTTTTAATGGCAGGAACTGGTTTAAACTTCCATCTCATAATGACCTCATACTTTTGATTCTTTTCGGTACAAGTATTGAAATACTTAAGAGAAACCCAGACTTAACTAGGATTTTCTGCTTTCGTCTCATCCTGAGACTTCAGCCAATCTTTTAAATAGTTCAATTCTGCGCCTCTAAGCTCTTTAAATTTCAAACGAAGGATATTGTCTCCGTACTCCACGACTTGAGTCTTGATCTTCACATTTTTAATTTCTGGAAAGATCACATCCACGTAGCGCATTTGTTTAGCCAAGGGGCCAATGTCTCTTTGCAGACGAACTCTCGCGCCGGAAATAGAAACTGATTCAGTAACCCCGTTGAAAATATCTTGCGCCACAACTTCAACCGGAGTTCGCACGTCATACCGTTGTGCTGCTGGGATAAACCAGCGCGTACGACGATCTAAATAAGGAAATCTAAAATAGAAAGACATGATGAGTACGATCCCGGTGGCAACACTCGAAATAAGAATCTGCCAGCGTGCGTACTGAGCCTCGCCAAGGTCTCCGTTGAGGGCTCTGAAAATATTGATCGCAAGAACCAAAAGCAGAGTGAAAATAGCCATGGTCCATGAAGTTTTATGGGGACGCAGAAGAAGAATTCCTGTCACAACAAGAAGACTGAGCCAAAGCCAATCAAGGGGCGAAACTCCTTGTAGAAATGCATAAATCACTGAGGGTTGATTGAAATTTTTAAGTCCGCTGCCGGCAAAACTAAGAAGTAAATTTCCGATGGGGGCGATAAGAAACAACACAGCCAATAAATAAACGCCTGTTGGCCTTTTCAGCTCTGTATTCTGCATGCTACCCCCGAAATTCATGCTAAATGAAAGGGGGCGCGCTGACGATCTTGTGAATTGACTTCTGGACTTTAGTTAGCGCAGTTTTGTTTAGATTGTTTCATTGCGAACAACATCCTGCGCCAACTCTTGATTATTTATCAGATGGTTTGCAAATCTCGATGGTTGTTTGCTCTTTAACCAATGAGTAGATCTCATTAATCTCATTGTCTGTAACGGCGATGCATCCTGCAGTCCAGTCACTTGGATGGGTGGTCGCGGCACCGATATGGCTCACTGGGTTTACAGGAAATCCATGCACCATAATGTCGCCACCCGGAGATTTTCCGCGGGCCTTCGCATAAGCGATATCATCCGCATTCGGATAAGACACATGCAAACTCAAATAATAAGCGCTCTTTGAATTTTTGGAATCAATTGTGTAAATACCTTCTGGAGTTTTTTGATCGCCCTCAAAGTGTTTATGCCCACCCAGAGGATCCATTCCAAAAGCTACATGATAAGTTTTTAAAACCACATCATCTTTCAAAAGATATAATTCTCTGCGGGCTTTCGAGACAAGAATACGATCCACTGAGCCATTGCCTTGCAAGACTCTGTCAAATTGATCTTTATTCAAACGGGGCAGATTACCCACGCGTGTCATATCATCGCAGTAGCGAGTCTGCGCGGCCAATGACGTCGAAGAAACAACACTTAAAATAAATAACGTAAGCAGCGTTTTCATAGGGACGAGTTATAACACACTCCCCTTTTTTCAGCGAGCTTCGAAAACTTTTTATTTTCAATATGACAAAGAAAACATCTCTTTTACCTATAAACGAATTCACTGCACACACACGATTTTTAAAGAGCCCCATCTCGTCACATCGACTGATAGTTTGACAGTGTTTTTTCTGCAGTTCGTCTACCTACGGATCTTTTCACTCTTAAAAAACAAAAAGACCCAGAAGAAATCACTTACTGAGTCTTTAACAATATTGCTGTTTTTTTAAAAGAACTAATTTGTAAATGTCCCCGATGAACAACTTTGGATGCAGCTTTCGTGGGCCAAAGTCACTCGTGGAGCAACACAATCGGCAGTTCCTTTGTGACGAACCACTGATAAAGTTCCCAGGTTCGGCGTGTAGGTCTTATTATTCACCTTAGCCAAACAAGTGTAGTACGCATACTTTTGCAATCCTGCATTCATTTTAGATGACGTCGGAAGATAATCCTTCGCCTCGAAGCGATTGATACCCACGGCTCCAACACTTGGGGAACTTTGTGCGACGATGAAATCAAAGCCTGCCGCCGTTAAAGCTGCACAGTCTTTTTCTGTTTTAGCTCCTGCAATACCAAACGGATCCGCACCAACTTTATCGATCAGGATCACATGACCTTGAACGGCCACGATATCACCAGCCTTCATCGTAGAAGTTGGAGTTACTGAGATTTTCGCAAGACAAGTCAGACCATTATTTTGAGGCTCCACATAGGATGTTGAACCCCAGGCCCAAGAATCTGAAGCTTTCAAATCACGGCCGGATTTCATTTTCAATCCCGCCGCTGCCATAGCCGTAAATACAAATCCAGAACAGTCAATACCCAGAACGCTGGTTCCATCACCGTTATTTTTATGCAAATCAATAGGCGAATTAGCCGCTGTTGTTGCGTAAGGCTTTCCACCATAATCATAAATCAATGGATTGTTACGAACATTGAAGCAAGTTTGCCCATAAGAAGTGATACCTTTGATATAGGGATGAGTCGCTTGCACAGTCGACAGACTTGCGATTTCACGCTTATTACCGACACCGTCTGGATGCTTCCCCGTAATTTTAATACCCTGCATATCCGGAGTTTTCGCATTCAACGGATTCATCTCAAGACTTTGACAAGTTTGATAAGCCGTTGCGAACGCCCAGCGCTCTCCAAAAACTGCTATCGGAACACCGGCAGCCAAAGCCTGCTGCTTTTGATATTCATAGTCATAGTTCGGAGCCGGCGCAGGAACTGCTTCCTCCGCAACTGGAGATCCTGATCCAGAAGTCGAGTTACAATTCAAATCATAAGATTGAACTGTTTTCGTCAAGGCCGTGAAATTACCACGAACACGATCCTGCATATAAGATCTAAAAACCGTCGAGCGATCACCTACGTCAATCGCTGATAACAAACCCAAAAGCTGTTCTGGAGTTTCAACTCGCTCACCTTGCGGTGCTTCAGTCAATAACGAATCAACCAAGGCATCTAAGTCACCGTTGATCTTTGCAATATCAGCATTGCCCAATTGCGCGTTGTCGGCAGCAAGCTTCTCGATTTGCACGTGCATAGCGCTTTTCATTTCGCTTGCTGTCGGAATCTGCTTCTGCTCGATCAAGTAGGTTTTTAAACCATCCCAAAGCTTCGTTTCGAGTTTCTGGTTTTTACATGCGATGTCCTGGGCGGTATTTGAAGCAATGTTTTCCACGGCGGGATGAAATTGCGGCGCACAGGCTGTCATCGTTCCAAAGATGCTTAGATAAATATATTGCTTTCTCATGCCTTTTCTATCGGCAGATTCGAGAGAGCAAATTATAGTGCCCGCAATTTTTTATACTCGACTAGACCAAAACTTAGTCATTATACTAGGAGCTCTTAGAGGGACAAACGACCATGGCAGATAAGTTTATCAAAATTCAAGCACTCTACGGACTCTTGGAAATCGAACCCTACATCCTATTGGGATGCTTGATTTTGATTGCTTGGGTTTTTTATAAGTTCTTCTTGAAAGAAGTCAGCGAAGAAAGACACAAAAGCATTCGTAATCACTTCCGCGTTTTAATTCGCCACTTCGTGATTTTAAGTTTTCTTTTTGTCTTGTTTATTTTCCTGCAAAGTTCTGAAGCTCAGATTGGTCGAGTCACACGCTTTACTCCTTACATTGCGATCTTTACCTTCATTTGGGGAAACATCGTCTTTGTCAAAACCTCACGCCTGATTGTTTTGCAGTATCTTTTCTTGGGCTCGATGAAACATGGCGTGCCTTTATTGCTCGTGAACATTTTCTCTCTGATTCTTTCGATTGTTTTAATGTTCTGGGGAATTTCGCATATCTTTGGATTGGAAATTGGTCCTTTGCTTGCGACTTCGGCGGCAGCCTCGGTCATTCTGGGTTTGGCGCTACAAGACACCTTGGGAAATCTTTTCGCTGGGATTTCACTTCAAGTAGATCGTAACTTTGATATGGGTGACTGGCTTGAAATCGTGAGTGGGATTCAAAAAACCACAGGTCAGGTTCGCGAGATGACTTGGCGATCTGTCACCTTGGTGGGTTTCTCTGATGAAATCATCACGCTACCTAATCGTTTCATGGCCAATGCGCAGATTTCAAATTACTCCCCGTCGGACCACCCTATTTTACGTCGTCAGATTTTCCGTTTGGCCTATGGCGAAAATATTGAACTTGCGAAACAAATTCTAGAGCAAACCGTGGCCGGAATTGGCGAGATTCGCGGCATTCCGACACCGTGGGCCTATGTCAGTGATTCCACTGAAAACTGGATTGAAGTGAAGATTCTTTATTTTATCGATCATTACGGTTCTCAATACTCCATTGGCGACAAAGTCTATGTTCGCAGTATTGAATCTTTACGTGCTGCGGGAGTGAAATTAGCTCGACAAATCATCGAGCTTTCGGATAAAACCCACAGCCATGACAGCAGTAAACTTTGAGAGCCCACTTGCCATAAAAATTCGCAAACAGATCGTTCAAGCCTTGAACGACTTCAATATGATTGAAGATGGCGATAAGCTTATGGTCTGTGTTTCCGGGGGCAAAGACTCCAGCATTCTTTTGGCGCTTTTGACTGAAATTCAAAAACGCTCTGAAAGAAAATTCACTTTAGAAGCTGCCATCTTGGATCAAAAGCAACCAGGGTTCGATGCGACTGCCTTCAGAAACTGGATTGAAAGCTTAGGTGTAAAGCTCAATGTTCTAGAAAAAGACACCTATTCCATCGTCAAAGAAAAAGTTCCAGAAGGAGCGACTTACTGCTCACTCTGTTCTCGTCTTCGTCGTGCTATTCTTTATGATTTTGCTCACGCCAATCGTTTTACAAAAATGCTCTTGGGACATCATCGCGACGATGTTGTGCACACGGCCTTACTGAATTTGTTTTATGTGGGCACCACCGCAACAATGCCACCTAAATTAAAATCTGACGACGGAAGAAACATAATCATCAGACCGCTGACTTATGTTTCAGAAAGAGATATTGAAGATCTTGCCGCTGAATGGGCTTTCCCCACTATTCCTTGCAACCTTTGCGGATCGCAAGATGGTTTAAAACGCGTACGTGTGAAGAAGCTTGTCAGAGATCTCGAAAAAGAGATCCCTAACATTTATGCATCCATTCAAACAGCGATGTCCAACGTCAAACCCAGCCAGATGATGGATCAGGAGCTTTGGGATTTTAAAAATCTTAAGACATAGCCTTTTTAACGGCGGGACGTTCACTGACTTTCGTTAACCAATTACGAATCGCCGGAGTGCCTTCAAACCATACCGGATTTTCTTTTGCAAAACCCGCAACCCAAGGATAAGTGGCCATATCCGCAATGGTGTACTCTTCGCCGGCTAAATAAGCATGCTTGGTCAATTGAGAGTTAAGCACGGTGATCAGACGCTTCGATTCCTTTTCAAAGCGCTCAATGAACTGTGGCACCTTTTCGGGCATGCTGTGCATACCATAATGATAGTTACCGAACATCGGGCCAATTCCAGACATTTGAAACATCACCCACTGCATGGAGTGAGCTTTTTCATCCAAAGACTTCCCTAGGAATTTTCCACCGTTCTTTTCTGCCAAATAATAAAGAATCGCGCCACTTTCAAAAATCGTGGTCTTCTTTCCTTGGGGGCCATTGCTATCAGTAATAACAGGAATACGACCGTTCGGATTCATCTCGAGAAATTCAGGGGACTTCTGTTGAAGCGCCTTCAGATCCACCATGTGCTTTTGATAAGGAATGCCCAGCTCTTCAAGCATGATGGTGATTTTGTGTCCATTTGGGGTCGCTGCCGTGAATAGATCGATCATAAAGACCTCCTGATGATCATTATGGTAGCAACTCTGTTAGGTTCGTCCATCTTCAACCCACTGTGGCATCCCTTGCACAGCACTGGGTGCTCAGATAGATTGAATGTTATTGGTCTGTTAGCGCAGTTGGTAGCGCGTTCCCTTGACATGGGAGAGGTCACAAGTTCGAGTCTTGTACAGACCACCAATTTCTTCCTTTACTCCCCTTAAAACCTGATCTTAATAAAGTTCGATTCTATCGTTCTCTTTAAAGCCTGAACCTGAATGAACAATCGCAATGGAACCATCATTTCCGAAGTAACTGATAACTTCCAAGGTTCCCTTCAAACGTCCCGGTACGCGACCTATATGACTTCCGCTTTCAGGATCATAAACGTCGTCACCATCTTCCATGACCTTCAAAAGATCACCCATTTGCAATCCTGAAATTTTTCCGACGTTCAAATAGATACGATCTCCATTGATCGCAGCAATGCGACCTTCCCAGGAAACTTTATCCAAAGAACTCAATACCTGCGGAGTGAAATCAAGAAAAGCATCTTTGACCAAAACTTCGATCATCTCAGGATTGTTTTGCAAGTACTTATCTGTTTCCACTCGCTCAGCCACGCGAACACCCTGTTCTTCAAGAGTGACCGTTTTTATCGTGTTAAACACCTCATTGCCTGTACGTGCCGTCACGACGCGAACCTGTGCCACGACCTCAAATACGGATGTCAGATGGCGAACCACGCCGACATTGTCGGACTTTCTTTTGATACGGATATCATTTACTTTGCCCTCAAGAACCGCATTCACACCCATGGCCTTCGCCGCTTTTGCTACTTCGGAAAGCTTGTATTGACCACCTTCCATCATTTTAGAAAGGTCCAAATTGAGTTCACGGCTATCGAAAGCGATCACATCACCTGTGCGATTTAAATCCTGAATAAAGGCTGCACGGGCTTTGTCGCGAAATTCCTGAGGACGCTTGTCAGAACTGTCCAAGAAAGGCAGAACCATCAAACGTTTGCGAGGAGCAGAATCCTCTTTGCGAGATACTTGATTTTCGTCTTTGATCTCACGACGCATAATCGGACTAGAACGATCCGTTGTTACACAACCAATCACACTGCTCGCGAAAGCAAATACCAGTAATAAGTTTACAACTGCCTTCACTACAACCTCCCTATTGTCCTAGCTTCAAAACAACTTCGTCACGATCTTCAGAAACCTTAGACAGCTTCTTGCCGTTAAAGTCCAAAGCTTCAATTTTTTGCACAAGCTCCGTTGCGGAAACAGAGGTATCCACATCATAGCTTGTACTCTCAGAACTGACGACACGTTCGCGGATGTTCTTAACTTGAGTCACCTGCGAAC
>CAZPYX010000181.1:0-8574 GCA_964590635.1 uncultured Bdellovibrio sp. | reverse complement strand
TTTTTTAAAACGTCGAAAGAAAAATTAATCCAAGGACAAAAAAGAGTTGTTTCATAGCCCCTAGCTCTCTGCGTTTTACTTCCCTTCTTGAGAGGTCACTCGGAAAATATTGCTATCTTGGCGAGGGTTGCCTGAAAATCCGCTGCAGATGTCGATTTAGTATTCGTAAGGAATCATGTTCTTAAAATAATGAGGAACGGGTGCCGTGAAGGTCAGACGCTTTTTATTGAAGGGGTGATCGAAAGAAATTGTTGAGGAATGCAAGAAAAGGTTCTTGTGTTTAGGTGCATCGGGTCCATATTTCAAGTCGCCAACAATGGGATGACCTTCACCCGCCAAGTGAACGCGAATTTGATTTTTTCGGCCAGTCAAAAGATTCACTTTAATCAGACTCATTTTTTCTGTTTCTTTTAAAACAGTGTACTCTGTCTGAGCCAACTTGCCCTCTGTGCTGTTCTGGCTGGAGTGAATCATGTACTCTTCATCTTCTTGTAGGTAGCTGGTGATCAAGCCAGATTTCTTTTTCAGATGCCCGTGGACAATGGCATAGTAAGTTTTTGTGGTGGCTTTCCAGTTATCTTTTAAATAATTCTGCACGGACTCGGTTTTAGCGAAAATTAAGACCCCGGAAGTCCATTGGTCTAAGCGATGAACAACATAAACACTTTGACGAGAGTGCTGACTGCCTTTGCGGATGTATTGATTGAGAATATTGTGAATGGTGTTTTCTTTTTCCCATTTCGCAGCCACTGTCAAGATGCCAGGAGCTTTATTGCCGACAATGATATCGCGGTCTTCATGAAGAATGTCGAAGCCTTGAGGTTGATATTTCTTAGGTACTTTTTTAAATGTCGACGCCATATTTACTGCAGGACTCCATTGGACCGATAAGTAACTCCATGTCAAATACATGGAGTCCTTCATTTTAGCAAGCAAGGATACCGCGATCTTTCGGTAATTGCCTGCATAAGCATATGAAATCACCTAGTATTTCATGATAGGTAAATACCTTTGGTAGCTATAGGTGTTTCTATATTTTACATGGAATCTTGAACGTACTAATTCCAGCGCAGGAGGAATTTTATGAAAACAATATTTTGTATGGCTCTGGTGATGTTTGGTTTAAATGCAAAGGCAGAGGTCGCCGCACAGAAAATACAGCAACTGATGGAGAACTCATCAGTGGGACAAGCTGTAAATCCAGAAAGTCTTAAGGGGCAATATGCGGGCGTTTGTTTTTCCAATGGATCAAAACACATTGAGTCTTTGTATGTAGGATCATTTGTAAATTCTCAAATGCAGACGCAGGTGTTGCCAATTTCTACAGAGTACTTCTATGGCGGAAGTGCGCTTCCGGAAAAACTTCAATTTTTACTTAACAATGATTCTGCAAATTTCGATGTGGTTCGTGAGTTTGTGAAAAATGGACTGACGGGAACAGATAATAATCGTGGCAATGTTGCTGCGGGAGAAGATTTTAAATATCTATACTCAGCGGCTTTGCAGGATAATATTTATGTGTTGTCTGTGGCACGTGATTATCAATGCAAACAAGGCGTGTTCTGCAATCCACCAATTTTGTCTGGATGTGACTATGGACGTGGACCTGAAGGCTTTGTTTTCCAAAACTGTGTTAAGCACAATGATCAATTGGCTTTGAAGAAGCTGTCTGACAGCACTTTGATCTCTCGCCGCACAGCTGACGCCGTCGTCAAGCCCACTAATAATTTGTCTTTCTCATTGCCTGAAGTCGAGACTTACTGCCAATGGAACAGAATCAACTAAATGCCAGTTTGAAAAAAGACAAAGCACCGAGGTTTCCCGGTGCTTTTGCTATCTTAAAGAAGAGAAAAGGTAGTGGACAGATTGACCGTCACGAGGTCAGTCGAAAGTTGACCCGGATAGAAGTTTAGATACGGAGCAAAGTAGATATCACGTGTAAACGCATATCCCACTCCCAATTTCTGACTCAAAATTCGATTTTTCAAAATAGAGTGATCAGAGCTGGAATTTGGGTTGAAGAAATTCATAGCTAGCGACGTATAAACGTTTGTGCGATCAGAGAAGTTGTATTTTGCTTGGGGATAGAATGCCAAGTTATAGCGGCTTGCTGCGCCATCGCTAATTTTATAGGCACGATCAAAGAGGTAATAGGCCAACGATGTATCAAGTTCAACGGCCCATCCGGAAGTACCTAAGTTATTCACCAAGGCGTTGTCATAAGTAAGACCCGCATATTCACCAAAGCCTCTATAAATTGGATTTGTAACTGCAGAAACTCCGTAGGTGTTGCGAATTTGAGTATCAGCAATGCGCGAGCTGCGATCATAGCTTAAGAATGGATTTTTAACGTCATATCTTTTAACTCCTTGAAGAGGAGTGAGTGCCGCAATTCCAGTACCAAGATTCATGGCACTTTTACTGTCGATGCGATAGCGAGTGCTAATGGCGCCGCTGATGGTTGTTTCATAAACGCCCACTCCACCGTCTGGATTAGGTTGCATTTTATTATTGAGGTCGCCAACAGGGGGACCTAAATAAACCATGTTAAATTTTAGAGAGTATCGAGAAAGAGATCCGGCATCGGCTTTTAATTTAGAGTCCGTGATATCTTTGTCATCTTCGAACTGCTTATTGGTCAAAATGTCACTGACCTTGCTGTGAACTTCTTGTTCCACAGGAACAAGTGACGTACTCGTAGAGCTTGTACTTGAGGTTTGTGCAAGCGCATTGGCGCCAAAGAGGAGTGTGATCGACAGGACAGTTTTGATAGTCATGGTCTTCCTTAATTTTTTTAGTCTTCTATCCTTTTAGGTAAATAAAAGTAAAGACACTTAAATAAAAGAGCGTTGACACTTTGTCTATGTAATTGCCATGCAATATTGAAGTAATGTTGAAAATGTGGCCTAGTCCAAGGGATATGTCCATCTATATGATATCGTTTGTCTTTTAGCTTCCTGTTTTTTATTCATTTGCGGATTCAACTGATCACCTTCTACCCTTGCTCTAACGAGTTAATTGGAGGCTTTACATGAGACACTTTATTTTCGGATGCACACTGATTATTTCAACTATGGCGTGGGCTGAGGCACCACCGAAAAATCTTATCTCAATGGAAAGTGCGCGCAATGTGGCGGCACAAGCACAATCTGGGAAGGTGAAAGAGCAAGAGCTTCAACATGATAACGGACGTTGGGTTTACTCTTTTGACATTGTATCAAAGGACAATGTCATGCACGAAGTTATCGTCGACGCGAAGTCTGGACAAATCATAAGTCAGATGGTCGATAACCCAACGGAAGACAAATAAAGATATTGAATGAATAGAAACGGGGGCCAATGAATGGCTGCTTGTAAAGGAGTTCAAGATGAACCTCTCAATCTATCCTGTTGCCTTTTTTACTGTTTTCTCTGGTTTTGCCATCCGAAGCATTGCTGGCGAAACTCCCATTCGCTTGCAATGTTTGTGGGCGAGCTATCAAAACTTTAAAATTACTGCGGATAAAAGGAATATCGTGCTTCCGAATGGAAGGGAGTTTCCTTGGGAAAGCAGAGTCTCGCAGGACTCAGTCAACCCAAAAAATTTGACGAGTATAGATCAGATGTATATGGCCCGTTATCCCTATGGATTTACGACAACCGCCCAAGGGAGATTGACCTATCCAATTCCAACAAAGAAAGATGAGCTTCGTTGCAGTCGTTATGAGAAATTGTTTCTATATTTATACGGAACCTCGGCGAGTATGGTGGAAAGAGATCTTGTGCCTGTACGCTGGGTTGACGGCAGTACGGTCTTGTTTAACCGCAGATATGGCGGAGCTCAGGCTTTAAGAAAAGTGGTCTATGAGCTCTATGCATTGAGCAAGGATCACCCAGAAATCAAAAAGTACCTACGCAGGCCCCTGGGCGGTACCTATGAGTGGCGCAAAGTTGCTGGCTCTAAAAATATGAGTATGCATGCCTTCGGGACCGCCATTGATATCAATGTTTCTTATTCTAACTACTGGCGCTGGGAAGTCGGTTCTGATGGGGTGCCAAGATATCGCAATGGCATTCCACCCATCATAGCCCAGGTGTTTGAAGATAACGGATTTGCCTGGGGAGGTAAGTGGTATCACTACGATACTATGCACTTTGAATATCGCCCAGAACTGCTTATGAATCACGACTATTGCAGGAAGACTTTTGCCAAGTACAGAGATTAAATAACAGAACACAGTGCTTTATTCGCCTTGTTCCGTTGGCGTAAGCACTGTGTATGTTTTGGCAAAACGTGGAAAATACATTTGGAAGTACTTTGTGACCTGATCGGCAGACAGTGGGGTCTCCGTTTGAAGGTCATTCAGGCTGATCTCAAAGTTTGGATATTGTGGCGACGCGCGCAGGGTCTTCCAGAAGACGACTTCTGCACGACTGCCAGTGACAGGCTTTCCAAATGAAATATAATTGGCAATCTTTTGAGGAATGGCCTGGAGCGGTTTCTTGAATGAGTTGGTTTTAATTGCGCCAGAAGATTGCGCCGTCTTTTTGCTTAAAACCGTTGCAATGAAGTTCTTTTCCCATTTTGTACTTAATTTTCCCAATGAAAATGCAAAAATAAAAGTCACTGAGCATAGCAATATCAAAGCTGTGAGATTGATGTTTTTCATAGAGAGTAATTTCAAATGAGGGGAAAACAGAGTCCAGTTAACTATTCCTCATTACAGCGTCTTCAGAATTTTCATGCCATGCAATGTCAGACTTTGCAAAAGTAACATGTGCGTAACCTTCGAGTAATCAATGCTTGATATGACCTTCGCCAACAACAGTCCACAGATGGACAAATTGACGGAGGGGTTATGAAAGCTATTGGAGTAGGTCTTGTAAGTTTGGGTATGTTTTTGGGGAATTTGGCTTTGGCAGACAATATGCCAGCATGTATGGCGGCAGGACAAAGTCTTGCGGTAAACAATGCGCAAGTCATCAACTGGAAAAATACGACTCAAAATCAGTTTCACAGCAGAGGTCACGTTCAAGGAAAACTATTGAAAGTTTATCCTGATCATTCAGGTCATCACCATTTTGAAGTTCAAATTGGTTCAAACCAATCTGACACTATCGAAGTGATTTACAATGAAGCATTTGGTGCAATTCCAACTATTGCTGCCGGTGTTGACGTTGAGGCTTGCGGTGACTATATTACTTCAAATAAGCCAGCTGGCGCATATCCTGCGTCTCCAGACGGTGCGATCCTTCACTGGGTTCATCAAGCTCCAAACTCTGGGCATGAATCAGGCTACGTGGCGATCAACGGTGTAGTTTATGGCCAAGATGCTGGACATGCAGCTCCTAAGCCTCCACGTCACAATCATCCGTAATATTTTTAAATAATTTAATTTGCGATGGCCTCTTGTTGAAAGAGGCCATTTTGCGTTGTATATATGCACTTTATCCATAGGTTTTCTTTTAAGTTTCTTTGCGGAGTATAAAATGAAATTTGTAGTTGCGCCCTTTTTCTTCATGATCCTTGCTGGTTGTGCCAGCCATCCAATATCAGAATCAACTCAAACAGCAAGTGCAGGAGCGACTCCGGCGCCGACTCCTTATGTGGCACCGGTTTCAAGTTTGCCTTCGAAAGTTGAGAATCTTGCGATTCCGAACACGGATGTGATTCTTAAGAAAAAACAAGGTGTGGCCCTTCGCGGAAACTCACCACGTGACTTGAAAGATCTTGTCGCACTTAAAGATTACGGCGTAACCCAAGTTATTATATTTAAGAATGATAAACGTGGCGAAGTGAAAACTGAAATTGCGCAACTTAAAGAGCTGGGCTATCAAGACACGCAAATTCATCATATTCCTTTTGATTGGAAAGATAACAGTGACTTTAAAGCAGCGTGCTTGAAGTTCGTCGGAGCCAATAGCATTATGGATGCGGCCATTGCGAAAAATGAAAAAACCTTTATGCATTGTACAACGGGCGAGGATCGTACCGGAGCTGCCTCAGCAATTTATCAGATGACTCACAATAAAAAGCTTTCGATTGATAAAGTGTTTTCTCAGGAAATGTGCTTGAAAGGCTACGAAGCCGGCGAACCTCACAAGCCTAAAGAAGTTGTAGAAAAGATTAGAGCGGGATTAACAAAGACATTCCTAAAAATGGCTTATCAAGTGCAATGGGCCCATAAGCATCATCTTGCGGTGAATGAATCTCTTTGCGATAACGATCCTACGAATAGAAAAGACTTTTTGAAGTCTCCGTATTCCAAGAGCGAAAATTTTTACTGCAAGTAGATCCTTTGATAACCATCAGTGAGCGGAATTTTTTGCCGCTCGCTGCGGGAAGATCAGCACGCAAGCAACAATGAAGACAAGAAGAGCCGCCGATGCAGAGTAACGGCTCAGAGCAAGGCCCCCTTTTTCAATGGGCTTATCTAGGAAGTCCCCGACGACGGCACCCAGAGGTCTGGTCAGAATAAAAGCGGCCCAGAAAAGAGTCGTCCTGGAAATTTTCGTCCAATAATAGGCAACGGCAACTAAACCTAGCAGAGATCCAAAGACGATGGCTCCGCCACCGTAGCCTAAGCCTGCCGTATCTGCAATCCAATCTCCCAAGGCAGTTCCCAGAGTTTGTGAAAACATAATAGTGACCCAATAAAACATTTCTGCTTTAGCTGTACTTATCGAAGTCACCGAAATAGTTCCAAGTGAACGATGCCAAACGAACAGGGAACCTGCTAATAAAAGGCATAATAGAGCAACACCGCCGGTATAACCTATTCCCAAGGAACGATCGGCAAAGTCCGCCAAAGTAGTTCCTACTGTGGTCGTTGCAATGATCGTTGTCCAATAAAGCATGGG
This sequence comes from uncultured Bdellovibrio sp., assembly GCA_964590635.1. Classification (GTDB taxonomy): domain Bacteria; phylum Bdellovibrionota; class Bdellovibrionia; order Bdellovibrionales; family Bdellovibrionaceae; genus Bdellovibrio. The sequence goes on along the minus strand of CAZPYX010000181.1, from coordinate 1,734 downwards.
ATGGAAGTTTTTGGCTTTGATCTGAGCGGATACAGCCACTGCAAAGATCACCGCAAAAATACCGGTGCCCACCAAATAGCCTAAATTCATAGACATAGAAACGGCATCGCCTCCGGTCTCTCCCAAAGTTGTGGCTGCAACTTTAATAATCCAAAAAAGAAGAGTGACCTCGGGAACTTTGCTGGTTGTGAGTTCTGCAGATTTATTCATGTCAATAGCGTAGATGACTCTGTGAGATATTGGAACTTGAAAAGTCTAGCAACATCCTACGTCACACTGCTTTTCGAGTGGCGAAAGGCATCGTATGGGAGCATTAGGGCGGATCTTCAGGGTTGCGTTTGTGTCTCAGAACGAGAACATAAATGAAGTTGCGTCACGAATACGAGGCAGTGGTATGGATGTATGATAAATATCGCATTTTAAAAAATTGCGAGTGCTGAAGATTTTGAGTGTCACTTTTCTGTTAGTACGACTTCTTATTTTCCAGATCCAATGTCCAAAAAAAAATTATTTTGTAATGTCCAGTTAAGATATGAGCCTCAGTCTCCGAATCATGTCCCGAAATCTTCAAGGAGAACAGAGTGAATCAATCGACAATCTCAAGATTGCTGATGCGAGTGGCGAAGTCTTAAGTAATATTGTGACTTCAATTAAAAAGGTATCGGATTTAAACAACGAGATTGCTCAAGCAAGCTCTGAGCAAACCACGGGTATCCAGCAAATCAGTAAAGCAATGAATCAGCTTGATCAAGCGTCGCAATCCAATGCAGCCTCTGCAGAGGAAATCGCGGCAACAAGTGGAGAGATTAGTAACTTAGCTATCACTGCCCAGCAGTTGACGGTGGAATTGAATGTTCTAGTTCTAGGGGGAGAGCAATCGAACTCTGGATCGCCAATGCAAGAGTCAACTTTGAAATTCAAACGTCCCTCAAGAGAATCTAAATTTGCTGCTTAGCACTTAGTTGATTTGTTATCGGGAGTGGTTCTTTGAAGCTCTTCATCGAAGAAATTCGACATCAAGTCTAAAATAAGCCCCCAGGCATTCAGTGCTTCGGGGGCTTTTACTTTGAGAGGGTATTTTTTAACCGCAGTCTCGTTGACCAAGAGAACTGAGTTTGATCAGTGTACAGCTTGGTTTTCCGTTTTTAATAGTTACTTTTGTCTCGACTTTATATCCATCCAGGCACTCTTCCATGACACCCATGGTAACTCCGTAGATGCCGGTTTCTTTATTAGTGATTTCACCGTTCTGATCCAAAAAGTCCGTTTGGCTGATTTGTGCCTTTTCATAGTCTTCGAGCTTTTCAGGCTTTTTTTCATCAGCCAAACTTTTGTTCATGGCATTGACCGCGACGGCCTCTGCATATTTTAGGCAGCTGTAGCCTTGGGCAAAACCAGTTGAAGATAGAGTAAGAACTAGTGCCGACAATACGTATTTCATAAAAGTTCCTTTCCTATTAAGGTGCATGTGTTTGAGTGGAACGGACTATAATTCAAATTTGAAAAAACAATTGTTAGGTTTAAAAATTGGGGAAATATTTCAAGACTGTTGAAGAAGTGAGCGCGTGGCGGGTGTTTCCATGAATTTATGGAAGCAAGGGACCCTTTGAATTTGTTGATGTGTCCTCGAAATGGACTGCTTTTTATTCGTAGAATTTGAAAAAAACATTGCTGGTCTCCGAGTGGGGATTTGCCAGCAATGTTCGATTTTACCTTGATCAGAATAGCGGGTTT
>CAZPYX010000180.1:0-8761 GCA_964590635.1 uncultured Bdellovibrio sp. | reverse complement strand
AGAAGTGGCCTCGTTTGGAGAAAGACTTTTCTCCACAATGGGGGCATTGGTAGTGTTTTATAGAGAGCTGAGACATATAAAGTGAAGTCTCAGCAAGATTGAGTTCATGTTGATGATATCTTAAAACCTAAAAGGACAATGAGGCTGATCCGAGTTACGCTTTCAGACCTTTACCACTAGCACCACCCTAGTGGTGCAGTTTTTTAAGATCTCAAAACGACACGAAAATACGGACTTACTTTAAGAAGATGAATAATGCTATCCTACATAGCATGTGCCAATTATTAGCTATGAATTGCAATGTGCCGACGGATATTTGTTTTTCCTTCACGGGTTTTCAAGCCCGAGGTGGATTGACGGATGTTCACAAAGATGGATGGGGAATTGCTTTCTTTGAAGGCCGTGGCGTGCGTCAGTTTTTAGACCCAGAACCTTCGGCGCAATCACGAATCGCAGAATTGGTGCGAAGTTATCCAATTAAATCCAAAAGCGTTGTTGCACATATTCGCAAGGCCACCCAAGGAGATGTTGCATTAGAAAACACCCATCCTTTTATGCGTGAACTTTGGGGACGTTATTGGATCTTTGCCCACAACGGAAACATCCTTAATTTTCAACCGCAATTGAACGGTTCATTTATTCCTGTGGGCAACACTGACAGTGAACGTGCATTCTGCTGGATCATGCAAGAACTTCGCACGCACTTCGGTAAGGCAGCTCCAGAGCAACGTAAACTTTTTGAAAAACTGACTGAGCTATGTAAAGTCATTGGCGCTTTAGGCGAGTTCAATTTTATTTTATCCAATGGTGATCTTTTATTTGCTCACTGCTCGACGAATTTAACCAGCATTGTTCGCCAAGCGCCATTCACAACGGCACGCTTGAAGGACCAAGACGTTACTGTGGATTTTAGTTCTTTGACTACAGAACGGGACCGTGTGGCTATTATCGCCACTACACCTCTGACTGATGATGAGTCTTGGACGACATTGCCTCCCGGGACGCTATGGCTTTTTAAAGAGGGTGCGGTGCTGGCGACAGCAGATACTATTCCAGGCCCGCGCAAGCCTGCGAAGTGCTAATTAGAAGGTAGATCGCGCGCGGACGCCCCAGCGATCTTTGACTTTCTCAATGATATACAAACCTGAAACGCGGCTGATCTCTTGACCATCTTTGCGAAGACGACGAAAGACCGCGACAATATGAACCTTGGTGGGGCCAGCTTGAATGATTTCAAGGGAAGCCCAATCACTGCTTTTAAAATCTCCGGTCATTCCAGTTCTTAAATCATTGCTAGGCACATCTTTTAAACTGCGAAAGTAGGCCACCTTGCCATCGGCGAAACGCACGGTAGGGAAATGATAAAGTTTGAGGTGTGCATTGAAGTTCTGCGCGCTAAAAGTAGTGACGTATTGTTGCAGCAGTTCCCCAATAGCTTTCAAATCTGAGTCCGGAATTGCAGGGGTGATCGCTGCAGAAACTTGCAAAGGTGTGGAGCCGATGTTGACCGTGTTTTGAGCTTGCGCCGAAATCCAAAATAGAACCTCCAAAATCAGAACTGTCGCCAATTTGCCAAACGTCATTTTCATAAACGCTCCTGAATTGCTCGGTGAAGAGCAACTCAAGAGTATTCAAAATTAATGGGAGATTAAAATCAAAAAACTTTCACTGTGAAAGTACAGAATTAAGATTGCGGAGGGTAATATTCGTGAGGCACTTTCAAACCTCGGCGCACAATTTTCTCTGTCATGATTGAATTTTTCATCAATGTGGCAGAAACCAAATAAGCGATGGAGCAACAGCCCAGCAACGGAATAAGACCCAGGGGTTGCTTGGTCGCTTCAAGGGCAAAGATCACTGAAGTCAGAAGAGCCCGTGAAGATCCCGCAAACAGAGCAGCCATACCAACAAGAGCCATGGCATGGGGATCAATATGCAAGCCTGGTGCAAACGTAGACAATAGAGATCCAAAAATAAATCCAAAGGTCGCACCCAAGGTCAAAAGTGGTGCAAGGGTACCTCCAGAGGTTCCGCTCCCCAAGGCGATCGACCAAGACATGAACTTCCAGCACAGAATGCTGAACGCGGCGCCAATGGTTAAGGAACCCGCAAGACTGTGCGTGATGTTGTCATAGCCAACACCCAAACTTCGCGGCTCGATTAAGCCAATGATCCCAACGGCCAGGCCGCCGATTGCAGGCCACCACATCCAGTGCAGAGGGATTTTTTCGAAGTGGTCTTCAATCCAATAAATAGATTTTGTGACGACAATACAAAGAAGTCCCATGATGACCCCGAAGCACAAATAAACAAAAAGATTCGGAATATCATTGGGCATAATATCCGGCATCGTGAAGAATGCGACAGGACTGACGAAGATAGTACGTAGTGTGGCCGCGATGACGGTGGCCAATGCCACAGGAACGAAAGACTTCGGACGGAATTCAAAAAGCAAAAGTTCAATGGCCAGCATCACTGCAGAAAGAGGCGTTCCAAAGATAGCCGTCATTCCCGCGGCGGCCCCCGCAGCTAAAACGATTTTTCTTTCATAGGCAGTGATTGGAATGATTTGTCCCAACCATGATCCTAACGCTCCGCCGGTTGCGATGATGGGACCTTCAGCTCCGAATGGTCCGCCCGAACCAATTGCAATGGCTGAAGACAATGGTTTAAGAAAAGTAATACGACGAGGAATACGACTGTCCCGTTGCAAAAGATTTTCCATCGCCTCAGGAATTCCGTGACCGCGAATACTGGCAGAACCGAAACGTGCCATCAGTCCCACGATCAATCCGCCGATAACAGGAATGAAGATGGCGATCCAACCTAGGGTGTTTTCTGCTGGCGAAACTTCTTGCACAGAAAATCTTTGAAAATAAAAGAGATTGGTGAAACCTTGAATACCCAACAACAGAAGCTTCGCAACTCCCATGCTAAGAACGGCAACTCCACAACAAAGAGCACAAATTAATAATAAACGACGGCGTTGGCTTAATTCTTTTTCCACGGGAACTCCATATTGATCCTACTTTGTGACCTTGGAGTTTTGTACAGAAAGGGTCAATTGCTAGGACTCTGCATCGAAACGGTGTGTCATCACTTTAATGGAATGACCTTGAATTTCGAGTGGTTAGAGCTGTTCAAATTTTTTGTACTGGCAATTAACCCCCGTGGCTTCCTGGAGGGTCTTAAGGACAGGAGGCCAAGGATGCGCTTCACTCTAGTAACATTGATGTTTTTGATGAGTTCTGTGTCCCACGGCGAAAGCCATAACTTTAACGGTGAAATCAAGGAGGCTTCGATCAGCGAAAAGATGTTACGCAAACGACTATTAAGAATCCTTCAGGGAACTGAAGTTGCCATTGCATCAAATGATTCGACAGCGCAACTTCAAGCGCAAAGCCCCTGCCAGGCATTAGAAAATGAATTTGAGGTGCGTTTGGTGAAGGCTCATTAAACCTCTAAACATAATAAAGGAAAATTTCGAAGGCGAAGACGGCATGGTCTTCGCCTTTTTTATTTTTGCAAATTCTAATTGAAGCGCGTGATGTATTGGCAGCGTTGGCAAAGATTTTCGACCAGCTTATTGTCTTTAAAACCCTTTAAGATTTTCTGTGATCTCTCGTTATCAAGAATTTCTAGGATAGCTTGGGTTTTCACATTGCCCAAGGGAATTTTACCTTCCTTATCCAAGCAGCAAGGCACCACGGTGCCATCCGCTAGAACTCCAAAGTGGCTGGACAGGCCATAGCAGGTTCCGCGCTCACCCAGCACTGGAAGATCTAATGCGGGCCATGTGAATTCTGTATCGAAGTGCAAGTGCAGGCGATTTTTAATGCGAACACTTTTGTTGCGACGAACATCGATATTTTCATTGAATTCGAAATTGAAGTGCTGGCCCACTCGTTCCAGCATAGAACGATTTTGTAAGCCCACTCCCAAGGGTTCATCCAAATTCCAAAGACGATAATTGATATAAAGTTCTGGTCGCTCTACAAAGGCGCGTTCGGTGAACTTAAAGATCTTGCCTAGGTAAATAGTGGGGTCTTTGTCTCCATAGTTGTCATGGAAACTGTGCAAAGAGAAATTCACTTGGCGAAGAATGGGACGCAGTAAAAGCTCCTCTTTCACGGCGTTCATCAGAACTCCGTTGGTCACCAAAAATATTGGAGTCTGATATTCTTCACAGATGTCGATAAATTCTGACAGTTTCGGATGAACCAAGGGATCCCCCATTAAATGCAGGGTCACTTGATCGGTCAGGGGTGCCACCTGCGAGATAACAGAACGAAAGGTTTCAAGGCTCATCATGCCTTTTTCGCGCTCCACGGGAGGGCAAAAGCTGCATTGGAGGTTGCAGATATTGCTGATCTCGATATTAACCTTGTTAAAGCGGCGTTTCTGTCTGATGGGTTCTCACTTGTTAATTATAAGTGCCACGGAAACTAGCAAACTCTGGCTTGGGAATCAAATCCTGACTTAATCTAAACAACCTAAAGTCGGAAATTATCCTATAAGGTCTCAAATATTTAACCCTAACTACATTTTCCGGGAGATCTTGTGAAAAAATTTTTGGCTCTTATTGCTCTTGTACTTCCTATGATGGCTTCTGCGGGTCCAGAAGACCATACGCCAGGCGCTGTTTATCAAGCAACAACTCCAGTTCCATACTACCTTACGGAGTTGGTTTTCGATCAAGCTCAATTATCTCAAGATGAAAACACAATCGTGCTATCTGCTCGTTATGGCAACTTCTTCGGTGATTTCAAAGTCATCAAGGCAAGCCGCATGAACGAAGATAAAGTTCGTGTAACAGCTCAAAAAACAATTCTTAATAAATGGCAAAGTGGCTGTGGAGACGGCGAAGTTGCGGTAGCAACGATCGAAGCCATCGTACATAACGGTTATGGCATTGACCCAAAGGATATGAAGATCTCGGTTGAGTATACTTTGACAAACGATACTTGCCACTCTCAGCCGCAAACTCAAGTGATTGAGTACGTATTGGCAAAATAAGCTTGTAGGTAAAAACCACCTCAAGTGTAAAAAGTTTGATCAGAAAAACAGCCCCGAAAAGGCTGTTTTTCGCGTTTTAAAGATGTAAGGTTCTTGTCTATTGTTCTTTGCTTCCAAGAGGAGTATTTAAGTCGAGCTTCCAAAAATATTTCTAATCTCATCGGAGTTCGTCGTGAAAAATAGCTTTATCCTTTCAGGTTTAGTGTTCCTTTCAATGACTGGCATCGCCCACGCGGCAAAATCAACAGACATCAAGGTTTCAAACGCAGCCATTGAAATTACCGGCGCGGCTCCTCAAGGCACGAAGATTTCAGCCATCGTGGTCTATGTCCCTGACAATGCAAACTCATCAGCATGTCAATTTGAAGAAGATAAATACAGTCCAAATGGTCCTAATGTGATGTATCCCGTCGACGGAAGTCAGAATGCGCAAGGAATTTATTCTTTGAAACTTCCTTTAGCGGGTCTTCGTAAGGACTGTAAGTATTCTTTCCATGAAGTTTACCTCGCAGTTGAAAAGGGTGGCGTTTACGAAAGCCTTCATTTGAATTCTGATGCAAAGGTTGCCGAAGACGATGCTTTTGCAGAGCAAGCGGGAATTGATAAGACAATTCTTCAAGACTTTGAGGCGCAAAAAGAAATGTACTGTGATTTGGCGAGTGATGTAGGTCTTTGTCAAATCAATGGAACGTTACCGGACATGGCTTATCACGTTTCGACTTCAGAACACAAAGTTCAGTTCGACATTAAAGATCTCGCAGAACTTCCACAGTAGTAACGCATATTCAAATCTAGAACTTTTAAAAGGCTGCTCTTTGGGCGGCCTTTTTTTCTTGAATCAAACCATTCATGCCTGCTGGTAGTCTGTAATCAGTCACATTGACTTTGTCCGGGTCTCTTCAAAAGATTATGGAAACATCTTTTGAAGATGAAGGAGATCCCGTGGACATGCTCCAAGAGCTCATAAAAAAGAAAAGCCATCCTCAAGACCAAGGTTTCAGTGATGCAGAAGTTCGCAGGTATTTATCTGTGCTAGATGGCTGGCATTTGCAAGATAACATGATCGGCAAAGAATTTTCATTTAAGAACTACTATGAAACCTTGGCCTTTGTAAATGCGTTGGCTTTCATTGTTCACAGGGAAGATCATCACCCGGATCTTGTCGTCACTTATAATAAATGTCTTGTTCGGTTTTCTACTCACTCTGTGAATAATGGCGAAGGTGGTATTTCTGAAAATGACTTTATCTGTGCCGCTAAAATAAATAATTTGATCGGTCCTAAAATACTTAATTGATTCTTTAATTAACTTCGACACTTTATCTCGGCATTTGTGTCGATATTTTTTTTGTTGGGCGCCATCCTGAAGTTATGCCTTTTGGGTAGTTGTATTGCCCTCTATGGAACCTTCAGTTTCACTAGTGTGAATGTGAAGGAGGTCACGGATGACCATTTCGCGCCGAGAATTCTTATCTCTATCTAGTCAAACTTTGATTGTTTCATCATTCATGCATTCGAAGGCATTTGCATCAGAGGCCGAGGCTTTAGGCTCCTTATTCACAGGCAACATACCTATTTGCCAGCACATGACTAACTCTACGACATCGCAGTTCACAGTTCTAACCCAAGGTAATTTTCCTTACGCCTATAAAGTTTTGGATTCACAAGGGCGGGAAGTTCCCGTGCAGATCTGGGACCATGATTTTAGATGGAGGTAGAAGGCCTGCGTCGTGGTTATGGCGTCAGCTCCGTATTCACCGGCTTTGGGCAAAGATTCTTCTTTATGGATGATCGATATTTTCGGGATGAGCCCGGGCTCAGCAAGGGGATGCATTGGGGACGAGATCAACAAGATAGTTTCCTAGAAAGACTGGGGGAAAACAGCAAGCCCAGTTGGATTCTGAATGGCAGTCAATTTTTTGGCCATTATATCAAGCAAGAATCCATGTTAAAGGACTACACCGCAAACTTCGAAGACATTTTAAAAAAGATATCTCGTGTGTCAGCCCCGGTGGTTTTTGGTTCGGGTGACGTGCACTTTAGCGAAATCCTTGAACTGGAATCCAAGGTTTTGGGATATAAAACTTTTGAATTCACTTCGAGCTCGATTCACAGTTTTGCTTTGCCTCTGGGGCAGATCATGCCCAATCGGCGACGAGTTGAATACTCATGGCACCATAACTATTTGATCATCAGTTCCACGGCGACGGAAAAGGGCTTGAAAACTTCGACTCAGTCCTTCGGAAGATTTGGACGAAATCTTTTTAGCCATCGAGGTGTTATTAACAAATCATGAGACCTTCTAAGAAGAAACAATTCAACACTTGTCTGAAATCGAGATTCTTATAATGGATTTAAATCGCATCTGAAAAGACCTGATAGATCTTTTGTGTAATCCATAGCTCCTCCATAATCTTTTCTTAAGATTTTTAGAGTGAATCGCTAGAGGAGGCATGTACCTATGAGATCGAAATCAATTTCAAGAAGAGATGTTTTGAAGTATGGGATGTTATCTGCGGTCGGGGTTTCAGCAGGAGGTCTGATTCTGGGATGCGCACAAGCGGCATTCACCACCGCGACTCAGACTGCGGCTGATGCGGAAACGGGATCTGATGGAAGTGGGGGAACTTGCTCTGTGATCCCTTCCGAAACTGCTGGTCCCTATCCAGCCCATGATGACGACGCGAAGAACGTCTTAAGATACTCTGGCATTGTTCGCACTGATATCACCAAAAGTTTGACGACGGCGGCAAGCGCTGGATATTCAGGAACAGCCACGGCTGTCGGTGTGCCTCTGACCATGACCTTAAATCTTAAAAACGTTTCTTCGAGCTGCGGCAGCTTGGCGGGATATGCCATTTATATATGGCATTGCAATGTGAGTGGGGCCTATTCCATGTACTCCTCAGGGATCACGACGGAAACTTATCTGCGCGGTGTGCAGGTCACTGATAGTTCTGGCAGCGTCACGTTCAAAACGATCTTGCCGGGTTGCTATGATGGACGTATGACTCATATTCATTTTGAAATTTATCCTAGTTTGGCCCAAGCCGTGGATGATAACTATGCTGTTAAGACCTCACAATTGACTTTTCCTATGTCGGCGCTGAATGCGGTTTATAACAATGACTCTCGCTACAGCACCAGTAAGACCAACTTGGCTAGAATCAGCTATGCTACGGACAATGTGTTTGGGGATGGTTATGCCAATCAAATCGCCACCATTGTTTCAGGAGATTACAGTTCAGGCTATGTGGCATCTATGAATGTGGGCATTAAGGCTTAAAGAGATGGGGAATGCCTTGACCTCGAATTCTGCCTCTGGTGTATTAGCGATGCATTCAGGGGGAGATTATGAAAATCGTAAAAGCAGGATCGTTGTTTTTAGTTCTTTTGTGTTTTGCTCTGTCAGCGTACTGGGGAATTGAAAAGCACAGCTTTCTTTCCGCGGCGGTGGTTGCTGATGCGCAGATTGTTGAGATGTTAAAGTCTCCGGATGCTGACGATGAATATGTCACGCCAGTTTTGGAGTATGCCTACAACGGGTCTTCACACAAAGTTGTGAATCCATTTATGATCGACGACGCCCAGTACAAGTTAAAACAGATTGTTCCTGTTATTATAGATCCCCTCAAACCTGAAGTCGCGCAAATGAAAACTGCGGCTTTTCAGTACTATCCATCGATGTTGGGATTTTTGATGGGTCTTCTTTCGTTGATAATCTATCTCTTGGTATTCCCGCCAAG
>CAZPYX010000179.1:0-8988 GCA_964590635.1 uncultured Bdellovibrio sp. | reverse complement strand
CTGACCGACGAAAATCTTTCTATTTTGGAACACGAGTTTGTACACGTTTGTCAGGTATCCCAAATTTAATATTTTTGAGTTATTGTTCGAGTACCTGCTTGAGCTGAAGGCAAAAGTTACTTCTGTGATAATGCGAATTTTCGGCGAAGATCCGTACGTTGGGCATAAGCCGCGTTCTTGCTTGCTATCCTACTGGCCGACGAACCCCAGCAAATGACCGCCCTCGTCGCCGAGAGAAGGGGCGAGTACTACCTCAAATACTCCTCCGCATTGATACCCAAGATCTTTAAGCGATAATTTAATGTCGATTTACCAAGACTTGCTTTCTTCGCAGCTTCTAGTTGTGTTGCAGAACCTTGAAGCAGCTTAATAAAATACTCAGTCTCAAATGAAGTGTTTAATGGTCGCTACTTAACACCTGAAGTTTGATTTTTGGATCCTGAAGTAGTAAAAGTTTGTTCGCAACCAATAAGGTTCATTTCAAAGACGGCCTTGACAGCACTACATTTTTTTTTGTCTTTAGAGTAATCGAAAGTCCGCATTTTAGCCTCAAACCGCGGTTTAACTAAGAAAACGCATTTATTAAATGAGACCAGGGCACCCTTTGCGTTTTGGATCTTGAATGCATCTTTAACGGCGTCATCCATAGCATCAGAGTCAGATTCAGAGGCCTTGTACTTTCCTGATTCCCATGATTGGCAATCAGCTATGGACGCCATTGGGACAAGCACGAACGCCGTCGTCATCAGCGTAATTTTCAACTTCGCAGTAATATTTTTTTTCAACATGGACAAGATACTCCTCAGACTTAATATTAAAGTGTCTCGAAGAACTTATCAACTAGATCAAGAAACCGAAGAACACAGGACTTAAAAGTCACCAAAGGGAGTCTAAAACCAAATATCTCTGGGCGCCGGGCAATATAGGTCCAATAAGCAATATAAGCCATCCCAGCGCATGGTCCCCCGGGAACTCCAATTAAGCCCCGCTCGGGATCTCATATCCACCTGAATGCGCCCAGCAGCGCTCCCAAGCCCGGCATTAGGAATAAATCAGCTGCCCCGAATAACACAATGGCTTGGGCACGATTTTAACTCCCAGGGCCTTGGCCTTTTTTATGAGGTCATGGTCATCATAGTCATTGGTACACAGCAATATCCCCTGGCGGCTTGGGTGGCCGTCAATGAGTTCTGTGCCGAGTTTGCTGTCATTGAGGCGGTAGTCCACCAGGATGGTGGCATCGGTCCCATGATGGCCGGCCAGAAGTTCCTGACCCTTTTCAAAGGTCTCGGCGATCTCAAGAATCTCAAAGCCACTGTTCCGGAGGGCCCTTGGAACCGTGTGGTCATCATCGATGACTTTGAGTTTTTTGTGTGGGTCAAGGCCGACAAATTGGACCCCGGTTTGTGCCAGTGGGATTGTCACCACGAACTTTGTTCCTTGTGATAGGCGGTCAAAGTGAATCTTTCCGCCCCAGGACTCCACATTCTTTTTAGTATGGAATAACCCCAGGCCAATGCCGTTGACCTTGCCAAAGGTGGCACCACGGCTAAAGATTTTCGCCTCGGCTTCAGGGGGGATACCGCAACCATTGTCTTCGACTTGAATAACGCAAACAGAAGAGGTTGAGGAAATCTTGAGGCTTATGTGGCCATCTTTCCCAACTGCATCGAAGGCATTTTGCAAGAGATTGTCGATCACATTGTTAAAGCCTTCGCGCCCCACGATGATGGGCGAAAGTTGATTGTGGTCGAACTCATAAGTAAGACTTACGCCCTTTGTCTGCTGAAACTTGTTTTTTACCTCAAAGACCACGTCATCGGCGGCCACTTCGGCAATCAGAAGATGTTCTTTTTCGGCGACGCGATCCACTTCTTCGAGCTGGTCCAGCATGACCTGAATTCTGCGGATGGCAGAGAAAAGGGTCCGCTCAGCTTCGGGGTCCTGGCTCATGGCTTCTCGAACCGCTTGGAGCGAGTTCAGAGGGGAGCGAATGTCATGGCGTATCGACTTGACCTTTTCTATATAGTCTTTTGAGGCTTGCACTTCGTGTTGGCGCTTCACTTTTTGCGCGGCCTCTTGAGCGATCATCAGTTCGTAGTCCCGGAGCTGACGTCTGAAGGTGTCGGCTTGAGTGGTTACTTTTTTAGTGATGCCACTTTCCTTTAAGAACCAGTCCACCACGCGCGAGAACCAACTTGAGTTTGCGCCATCACGAGCATTTAAGTCTAAGCGAACTTTTACTTCCGTCGCAAAACGCTCCATAACAAGCTTGGAGAATCGATCCACAAGGAGGCTCAAGGCGATAAAGATCGAACTAAAAATCAAAAATGAAATCAGCAAAGCCGCCGAGATCATGTATTCGATGGGATACATCACCGTGGCGCGGACGCCGGTATTCGCTTCGGCTTTGCACATGGTAATTTGGTACTGAATATCAGATCGAATGCAGTCGGGTGAAAAGCTTCGTCCGTTGTCAGTGACGTTGACGCAAGCATTGGCAATGCCGGAGTGCTTAATACCGCTGTCGATTCCTTCAAAAATATTACGAAGGCTGCCGGTCTCCAAATGGGTTCCAACAAGTGAGCACAGACTTTGCGTTAATCGAGTATTTTGCCACTCCGTCCACCGCAATTCACTAAATCGATAAAGAACCGAGATCATGAGGGCTACCGTCAGAATTTTTATGAGCTTTTGGGCGTTCATAAAATCGGGTGCCTTTCGGGGATTCTTTTACTTAAGCCGTTGAGCGCAAGAACACTCTCTAAATGCTGGGTTCCCATCGGCGTGAGGCTGGCCTTATCAAAAAGTGGAATAAGATTCCCACCCCAAGTAAATGAAGCAAAGAATGGAAAGGGTAGATTCCATTTTTCTGCAAGGTCGAAAGTCTTTACGAAAAATTCAGGGATGCTGTCTTTGATTTCAGTGAGTGGAGCTGTATTCAAAGCGTCCAAATCAAAAGGAGTCTCTAAAAATTCTTTAGTGTGCGCAGCAATCCAAGAGTCCGGGCTTTGAGATAGATCAACACTGTTGCCTTTGAGGGTTAATATTTTATCAATGGCCTCAAAAATGGCGTTTTCCCAAAATGAAAGCTGCGTAATATCTGACTTGCTACCAAGGCAATATCCAAACGACACACCTTCATAGAGAGGTGACTTCGCGATCACCATTCCCGCCACTTTTTCCTTCAGTGAAAACTGTGAACTATAAAAATAAAGTTCTATCTCTGAGCTTTTAATCTGGTGAGCGGGATTAAAACCCTGCCATTGACTGTTCAGAAATGATTTAAGAAGCAAATGCCGCTCTAGAGCTTCATCAAGAGATTTTCTTTGAGAGGTATTTTTATCAAAGTGGACAGCCCAGCCATTGCTGGTCCAAAAATCCTTCTGTGGAAGAGCTTGGGCTTCAATGCTATCTGGTGCGGTGACGTTATGGTGTGTCGCCTGAAAGGAATCGAGCATAAATTGACGCTCGATCATCTCGGCGGCGCACTTAATAGCAGCCGTTCTTCTTGAAGTAGAACGGCCATGGCTACTGAGGTATCCGCCGCTCGGCATTTTTTTAAAAGCAGAAAAGTTAATATATTCAAAATCGCCAATGCTCAGACGCTGTTCTCGCAGATTTAACCTAAGACCCGCAAACCACTCTAAAAGCTGATTCTCCATCATCTCTTGAGTTGAAGTTTTTTGCTCTGGTTGAACGGCGTTAACGGAAATCATCTAGAAACCTTTTCCTGAACGCGCCACAACTCAATCTCAGCGTCGGTGCTTGATTGCTCGCCCAGATCGAGATTGTTCTGATAGACGAAAAGGGTTCTGTTAAAAAATAATGGAATGACTTGTCGAGTGTCCAGAAGCCACTTTTGGAAATCTCGAAGAGTTTTTTCGCGATCCAATTTGGAGTCCGGTGACTCAACGGTTTTCAAATCTATGGGGGGCTGGGTGAGCTTTCCGGCAAGATAGCGAAGCTGAACCGTTGGATATCTTTCCGAGGAGGCATAAGAACTTAAAATGTAATCAAACCTTTCTGCGGTTTTAGGATCATCAAAGGCCTTTATCCACTCCGCTCCCGGCGCCGAAGTAAATTCGATCTCTGAGCCAACGGCTTTTCCAGCTTCTTTGAGTTGATTTAAGAAGCCTTCTGAGAAAAAGCTTTCTGGGCAAAGAATTCGAAGCTTTTTAGAGGTCTCCTTCGACAGTTCCGCTAAAAATTCCTCTTTAACCAGGGTTCCCTTGCCGGAGAATGGTAAGAAGGAGCCAGCGGGATTGATTTTTTTATCGGTATTCAGCTCCCAAAGTTTTTGGATGAAAGATTGACCGACAGGTTTTCGCTCGTGTAGGCCAGTACCATATAAATACAAGATCGAAGAGTTCGAAGTCTCTTGGGTGTTCAGCCCCAAGCTTTTCCAATCAGGATCACCCAAGGGGCGATAGGAGCGAATCACCAAATCTAATTGGCCCTTTTTGATTGCATCGTCCGCCGCTGCCAAAGACATTGCTACTAATCGAATTGTTTTTGGTGAATTTGGAAAGGCCTGGCCTAGTTGTGAACGTTCATTTCTTTTTAGAAGTGCTGCTTTGGGCTCGATGCTTTCTACATAATAGGGCCCGGAGAATTTGGTTGGCTTGAGTATGAAAGTCTTCGGGTCCATGTCGGAAGCGGCAAAGATTCCGGTTTCAGGAGAAGCCATTTGTAAAAAGAACGATTCGGAATGTTCAATAAGGCGAATGCCTATTTCCTTGTCCGAAACGGCATAGAGACCCTCGCATTCATCCTCTAAAGATTTGAGAGAGTTGCAACCTTTGATATATTCCCAAAAGCGGAAGTGTGTTGATTTTTTTATCAACAAGTGCCGCTTGATGGACCACAAAACATCTTTGACGGTGATAGGGGTCCCATCGTGAAATTGCACTCCGTCCTTAAGCTTAAAGATATGCGTGCCGTCGGGCTGAGAACTCCATTTTTCCGCAATCATCGGAATGAATTTTTTCGCCGAACTATCAAAGGCCGCAAGACTGCTGGAAATGTGGTCCAAATAGTACCACTCTCCCGCGCTCTCTATATTTGTGGGGTCAGGAATCGCCATGGAGCCGGTGATTCTGACTTTTAATTCTTTGATAGGTTGTAACACTCTTTTCTCCTTTGTCGTCCAAAACGAAAAACTCAAAGCGCCGGTGATGGCCACTGGCAGAAGCCAATAGAGTTTTTTGCCCATGCCCTAAAGGCCTTTGATGCAATCAACAGTAGGCATTGCAAGAATATTTGGAACGTCGCCTGTGCCGGATTTCAATTTTTCTTCCGTCTGTTTAACAAGTGCCTCAAAGTTCTCAGGCAGGCATGGTTCTTCGGACGTTAAAACTTCTACTTGCTGCTTCTGTACTTCAGTGAGTTGCTGAAGCTGAGCCTGATCCGCAGTTCCGCCATTTGAAAGCAAACAAGCAAGTCCCACCAATGTTTGTGCCGTAATCATAATAGTACCCTCCCAGTTTTATGTTTTCAGATAAAGTTCAGGATTAATTCCAAGTTCTTTTAAGCGTCGAGTGAACGTAGAAAGAGCCATACCAAGCCGTTTAGCTGCTTGAGATCTTGTTCTTCCCAAGGCAAGGGCCTCTTTCATGATTTTTGCTTCGAGTTCGTTTTTGGCATCTTCCAGGGATTCGACGTTCTGAGTGACAACGGTGTTTGAACTCAAAACATCTTTATTCACAAGATAGTTTTTAAAATCCTTCGGTTCCACGATGTCCGTCTGGCAATCGGTGAGCATTTGCCTGATGGCACCCTTAAGAGTGCGAATATTACCAACCCACGTGTGTCGCATCATCTCGTTGATAGTGGAGATGCGGAACTGCTTTCTTTTTTCGACGGGCTTGTCGGCGTTATACTCACTTTGAAACTTTCGAACCAAGGGCTCAATGTCTTCGGGACGTTCACTTAACGGTGGAACTTGAATGACCAGGTCATTCACACGACGAATCAAGTCTTGCATGAACCTGCCATCGGCAACGCGTTCTTTGATGTCAGGTTGGACCGCCGTGATGAGTTTGAAGTTAGCGGAAATTTCCTTGCCGGTGCCGTCACCCACCCGGCGATACTTCATTTCCTGGAGAAAGCGGAGAAGCTTTGCCTGGGCGGACATTGAAAGCTGATGGAGTTCATCTAGGAATAAGACATTATTGTTGGCTTGAGCGATGAGGCCCACGGTATCTTTGTCGGCGCCGGTAAAGGCACCCTTAACGTGACCGAAAAGCTCGGATTCTAGGAGATTTTCTTTATCTCGAAATCCGGCACAGTTAATGGCGATCAGATTTTTTCCCTTTGGCACCAGAGCTTGCGCCACCAGCTCTTTACCGACCCCGGTTTCTCCGACAATCAGAGTGGGGTATGAGGATTGCTTATAGTTTTGGATGTCCTTAACAACTTGGTAGAGGGCTTTCGAGCAACCCGTCATTCCGGCCATGTTCAACTCAAGCTCTGCCTGGCTTGGGGAGTAATCGTCAGATCCAATGACTCGATTCTTTTTGAGGTATTGTTCGACGGACTGACGAACGCGTGCTCGAACTTCATCAGGGGAGCGGCCCTTTAAAATAAAGCCATTGCTACCGGTTTCAAGAATGTCTGTGTAATATTCGAGATTTTGGTGACCGCTCGTGAAGAGGAAATCTTGTTCAGGGTTAATTCTGCGCAGATGCTGGCAGACGTCGCTTCCTTTGAGATCCGGGAGGACATAGTCAATGACAACGGTCGCAAAGCCATGGGGTTGGGCTTTATAAGTTTGTATTCCGGCTTTGGCATCGGCGGCCCATATCACCTCAACAGATAGTTCTCGCACCATTAGCGAGAAGGACCGGGCATAGGATTCGTCATCTTCGATCAGTAGAATTCTGGATCTCATAAATTCTCCGCTCATTGACTTCTGGCGTTATATCAAGCAGCCCTCACATTTTCCATTACGAAGTGGCCACGGTCGTCTAAAGCGGCCTTGTTTATTATGGGTGGTAAATTATACAGAGTCTCAAGTGGGGCCATGTGTGTTCATGACCGCTTTCAAGTGAATTTTGGGTGTGCTCGGCGGAAGTGGGGCTTTTGTTGAAGGGTTTATCATTGGAACACTGCGGTTGCAGAAACACCAGCCAACTGGTAGAGAATTTGCTGCCATAAAAAAGGGGGCGCAGATGAAAATTTTGGGAATTACCGTTTTTGCATTATCTTCTATTTTTACAAGCTTTAATGCCTTTGCTGACGTCACTTGCGTCGCGCAAAAAGTTGCCAATCACCAGGCTTCGATGGTCTGTGGCTCCGCTACTATTCCCAGCGATTCAACTGTCTCTATGAATCTAGCTTGTGATGATTATAAAATTAACATCAACTGCGATCTCCACGGTCACAACTTTAAACTTGCACTCTCAATTTCGGGACCCAACAATACGCATGCGTCTAATGCACAAAATTCTGACCTTAATTTGATCGACAGCAGCGGTAATGGCGCGTTGGTACATTGTTCGATTGATAACTGACTTTACTTTCTGACTAAAATTACTACTTTTTCTACAAAAAAAAGTCGCGGAGGCTCGGTCGATCTGATCGAGCCTCTGGTATGTTCCCTCGGTTCCCCTGAATGCGGCACTGCTGAGATATGGCGATGGGCGGGGACGCTGGTATTCGATTTTCACTTCGAGATCAGGTGAATGAGCCTTTTAGTCAAAAGGAATACAAAAACGGCGAGCTTCCAATTTGGAAAGCTCGCCGTTATTTTCTTTAGTCCATGGTTTCGTAGGCAATACCGCCTTGAAGGTC
Source organism: uncultured Bdellovibrio sp. (assembly GCA_964590635.1). Lineage (GTDB taxonomy): Bacteria > Bdellovibrionota > Bdellovibrionia > Bdellovibrionales > Bdellovibrionaceae > Bdellovibrio. Next base: position 1,194 of record CAZPYX010000179.1, on the reverse strand, counting down.
TCGGACCTTGTCTCTGGCTTGAATCTCAAGGGTTTCTTGCGCTTTCTTGATGGCATCCTCCGGGATATTCATCGTTTTCATTTCCGCGATGGCATCTGTTGTTTGATTTATTGCCATCTTTTTGCTAATTTCGATTTGTTTGAGGCGCTCTTCTTCTTTTTTGCGCGCAAGAAGTTCTTTCTTTTGGGCGTGGACTGAGCCGTGAGAACATTTTGCCACTCGGGCAACCTCGCGATAGGTGAGACCGGCCTCAAGCAGCGACTCAATAAGGGCAGAGTTTCTTTTTCGTTCGCGTCCGATTCTTTTGCCTCTGGCTTTCGCGGCAGCGAGACCATTTTTGACCCTCTCTGCTATTAGGTCCCTTTCGAGTTGCGCGATCGCCGAAATAATCACAAACACGACGTGGCCGAGACTTGTGTTGAGATCCAATTTTTCAGTCAGTGAAACAAAATTTGTCTGATGCTTTCGGAAAGTTTCAAGGCCTTTTAACATGTGTGACACAGATCTGGCATACCTGGAGAAAGCAAAGACAACTACGGTCTCGATCTCGCCATTTTCTACGGCTTTCATCATGCGATCAAGACTGGGGCGTGAAGCTTTTGTCCCTGATTGATTTTCATCGGCAAAGATTTCGTATTCTGTGATTTTATTTTGCTCGCAGAAAATCATGAGTGCTCTTATCTGAGCATCCAGTCCATTTTTTTGGTCCGATGTCGACACGCGCGCATATAGAGCCACGCGACGTTTTTTGGAATTTGATTGGGAAGATTCCATAAGTGTACCTCATTTTAAAAGAAAAAACCCCAAGTTTCCTTGGGGTGAGACGGGTGTTACATTGATTTAGCCGATTTTCAGTTGCTCTATTGGCTAAGGCCCCAGCGAAGGGCGAGGGCTTTGAGAACTGCGAACTGTAGATTGGGGCTCATGCTGAGGGCAGCATCAAAACAGTTGGACCCTGGGCGTTCTTCATCTGTCCAGATTCCATAAAGCCAGGTGATAGCCGCCCGATGGCCTGAGCCAAATGGGATTTTTAAAATCTGATTCCAGTGAATAGTCTCTGTATCGAAATTGATAAAGGGGCGCACAGAGTTCATTAAATAATGATCGGCCTCAAGAACCATAAGCACGGCTCTCATTTGAACTGAATATTTTTTTGTCGGCTGGGTTGAAATTGCAGGTGTCATAGTTAACTCC
>CAZPYX010000178.1:0-8994 GCA_964590635.1 uncultured Bdellovibrio sp. | reverse complement strand
AAAACATGCCGAGCCCAAGAGCCCATATCTGCCAACTCTTCATAGGCCAATGCCCACTTCAAAGAAGCGGGCATTCAATTTAATTTTACTTACCAACACTCACCGACAAAGGAATTGTCTTCAGTTCATTGCGATCAATCAACTGAATCCAAATACGATAATCTCCTGGCACCGCGAAAGTAGCGTGCAACATTCCAACATCTGGAGTACTGCCATCCATGGGATGAACGTGAACCATTTCATCACCGTCCGGAGAAACCGCAATGACATGGGCATTGGCACCTAAATAAGGAGTCACGATCGATGACAAACCATCTTCCCGTTTCACTTTATAATTTAACATAGCCATTTTTCCAGCACGCAGTTTGGAACTTGAAAGCTCTACCACGGTTGCATGGTATGAGCCTTTTCTTTGATCTCCAACAGATTGAACTGGCCAAGCCGCCTTACCGTCAATCACTTGAGCATTAACCACGGAAGAAAACTCAGTCCCATCATTCAACTGCCCTTGGGCCCATAGAAAATATTTTCCATTAACAGAAAGCGTGAAATCAACACTCCACTTTTGCCCATCAAATTCAGGATGAACATGGCTAAATTCTTTCAGCGCTGCATCATAAACTATGAAATGCAACTTCTTCGTGTGAGACTCAACGAGATCCTGATCTGCAATATCTTTTTTCGTCTGTTCATCGACGAGATTAAATGAGTAGCTAATTTTTCCAGCCGACAAAGAAGATGAGCTGATAGGTTGAAGCAATACACGTGTTGAAGCTCCTCCATTTGCCCAAGTCGACAAGCTAAATAACATCGAGATCGCAGCCATTAAAATTTTCATAAGTTCCCCCCTTTAAATTGTTTTTACTGCATACCTTTATTGGGTATATTTGAAAATAAAATTATTATTATATATTTCAGACGGTCATGTCACAAATCCAGAGGCCAACTCCTATGACTTGGAAAGAAGGAAATATTCAATGGATGAAAAGAACGAATCTCTTTCAAGGCGGTCATTTATGTCAGCCGCTGGAACCGGAGGGTTGGCCCTGGGAGCCTCTCTTTTAATTAAAGGAAATCCGGCTGAAGCGGCCACCCTCTCCAAATCACCATCCACTGATCTTTCTGCGTGGGACAATAAATTCCATCCTGCTATGATCAAGCCTCTCTACCCTCCACGCCAAGCTCCAAAGACTGGCGAAAAAGTTCATGAATATGATATTGAACTGGGAATTTCGATTCACGAAATTATTCCTGGAGTTAAAATTCATGCCTTCACTTACAACGGGAGCTACCCGGGCCCGGAGATTCGCGTCAAAGAAGGAGATTGGGTCTTGGTGAACTTCACCAATAAGACTGCCGAATCGCACACTATTCATTGGCACGGAATCATGCTTGAAAATGAAATGGACGGAGTTCCAAACGGCACACAATGGGGTGTGGGTCCCAACCAAACATTTAAATATCTATTCCGAGCTCAGCCAGCAGGAACGCACTTCTATCACTGCCATAACATGACCAATTTACATATCCAAGCCGGTATGTTTGGCGCTCTTATTATTGAACCCAAAGAAGACATTGTAAAAAAAGTTTTCCCCTACGAGCGCGAATACACATTATGCTTAAGTGAAGTAGACACCATCATGGTTGAAAGCCAAATGGAAGAGATGCTCAAAGAAATGACGGTCATGCAGAAGATGGGTGAATCTCCTAAGCTCATGAAAGAAATGAATGGGCGCATGATGGGTTGGTTCAAGGATAAAAAGACTTTTGTGGACGCTGTGAAGTCTGGTTACATTCCTCCTTACGTCGCTTCTCGCGCAGGACTTGCTCGTCCACCGAATTTTAACTTCTTTATGATCAACGGAAAATCTTATCCGATGACGGACGAACTCATGATTCGTTCAGGAGAAAATATTCGAGTCCGATTGATTGGAGCCGGAATGATGCCACATTACATGCATCTTCATGGCCATGACTTCTGGCATGTTTGCCAAGACGGCTCTCCATTGCCTTCACCGGTTAGGCTGAATACCATTCCTGTTTTTCCTGGGACAACATCCGATATCATCATACAAGGATTTAACCCCGGTCACTGGCACTTCCACGATCATAGTGATTTATCGACAACCAATAACGGCTTTTTCCCTGGTGGCATGATGACGATGTTGATGTATGAAGATGCTGAAAAGTTCAATGTGAAAGTTCCAGAGATTGTGCAGGTGAGTTCATGAAATCATTTTTAACCAGTGGGTTTTCACTTACCCTGATAGCTTTGCTATTGCCAGTATCTGCACTGGCAACTTTAGCTCAGCCGGTTCCCATTCCAGAAGATCAAAGTCTTTCACCGCAAATTGAACTTGCCGGAGAAGGTATTGGAACTTTGGGCCTTGCCAGAACCGCACAGCATGAAAGCGAAGGCGATATTAACTTTAGCGACTCTGCCCTTCTTATCGGCGCCTCACAGCGACTTTACGATGAGGCCATTGGAAGTTTCGTTTTTGGCAGCCTAACAACAGATGCCGCCAATGAAGGAGCTAACAAAAGCTCCCCTTACTTTGTTCATCAGTCTTTCGTGAATTATCAATCTGCAGGTGTTGAAGTATTGGTGGGTCGAACCGACAATCAAACTGCCCATCTCGTGGACTTCCCAACTATTCGTGGAGATGATCTCACGACTCTGACAAATCCCACGAATCCGTTTTCCAATGGCGAAAATCCAGAAGAGCACCGCTACTCCAATGTGGCCTCTGTAACGCTCAATCAAAATCTAAAATATTTTGAAAGTATTCACGTTCAACACCTCATCAACAGTGCAAATGTTGACGGCGCAGAGGGAATCAATTCTATGGGGATCACCTTTCAGTATTTAGAGTCCCCGGGCCTAGAGAACTTCAGTACAGTTCCTTCGTGGGGAGCAGGATACGAGTATATTAAACTCGATACCAACTCTTCTTCGGGTCTCAGTCAGATTTACGGTGGAGCCACTATCAATCTGAATAAGAGCGTAACAAATCTTGTCGATCTAAGATTTCAAGATACTTTAAGTCTTGGCAGCAGCCTCTCTGATTTTCAAAATATCACAGATACTTTCCAAGCCGACTCAAATACGATCGCGATGGCGCTTCGCTATTTACATAAACCATTTGGAGGCACCGGATATCAGGTTTCGCTGACTGCTGCTTACAAAAACTATATGAAGGTTAGCAAAGCAAATTCCTATGGCTTTGCGCTTACTGGCGTCAAAACATTAGGGCAAGGTTTTGATTTTGTCGGACAATACAAAGGACAATGGCGCGATTCAAATCTGGCAGCTGCCCAAAGCAATGGGGTGGATTTTGAAAATACCGTTGAAGTTGGCTTGGCATTTAACTTTGACATTGTATTTAACAAGCACATAAGTCCTCGGCGCAGCCTTTTAAATCAACAACATCAATATATTCCAAATTAACTCTAAAGGAAGACAATGAATCATTTCGCAAAACAACTTCTGATCAGCTCTTTAATCTTTGCCTTTACAAGTTTCGCTAGTGCTGGAACTGAAGGCATGCCATCGATGCCAAAAATAGAACCGAAAAGAACTATCAATGTTCAAGGAAATGAAGACTTCGAATCTCAACAAGGCTTCGGAGATCAAGCACCTATGGTTCAAATGATGAATCTGATGATGGTTGAAGGTTCTGGTCTGGAGGGCATGGAAATGGATATGGCGCAAAATGAACATGCCGGCCATGAGGGTCATAAGATAGGCACGTCTTCCTCTGAAAATAGAGCCGCAGAACTTCCTTATGACTTCCAAGTCAAAATCGTGCCGGGTCCCGCAAAGGTGGGAACTAACACAGTTGAATTGACCATTACTGACACAAAAAATCAGAAGCCTACAAAAGGACTTAAACTTAAAGCACAGGTTTATATGACCAGCATGGACATGGGGACTGAAGAACCTAAAGTTAAAGAGGTTGCCCCAGGAAAATATCAAGTCAAAGCTGCGTTCACGATGATGGGTCCTTGGGCGGTTAAATTGATTCTTCCTGATGGAAAAGAAAAAGTTTTCGATTTCGAAGTATCTTCGAAAAAATAGTGTCCGGGAGATAATGATATGAATCTAGGCTTACTAATTTTATTACCACAGCTTGCACTGGCACATGCCCATCTGATCGAGGCACATCCAAGCAAGGACGAAGTGGTCCATCAAGCTCCCACAGAAGTGAGTGTTAAATTCTCTGAAGAACTCGAAGTTGCGATGAGCAAACTGGAAGTGCTAGATCTTAGCTCTCATAAAATTGTTAGCACTGGATCTGTGAAAATGGGTGAAAAAAATATTCTGGTTGTCGCTTTAAGTCCTCTTAAATCCGGAAAGACTACTTATCGCGTGTCTTGGAAAGCAGTAGCAAAAGACAGCCATAGCATGAAGGGCACTTATGACTTTACCGTGGATTCAGCTGTGGATCCCGCTAGGAAATAGCCTACATGGAGGCGATCCTTGGCATCATTCATGGCATTGATTACAGCTTAAATTTTTGCTTGCTGGGAGTTACGACTTTCTATTACCTAATTTTGCCTGCGGGACAAAAACAAGCCCTAAAGTTTTTCTTGAATTGGCCACTAAAATTTAGAGTTTTATCGGCAATGACTTTATTTAGCTCTTTACTGTGGATGATTCTTGTCGCTCACGATATGGCTGATTCATGGAGCCCTCAAGAAATTTGGAATGCGATAAGCCTGACAACCTTTGGTCATCTGTGGTGCTTAAAGATCGTCCTCTTGATCATAGCTAATTTCTTAATAGAGAAAGTCCATCGACTTCCCTATGGCTATTTTCTGATCCTAGCATTTATGACTATGCTACCTTTATTTTTTGTTTTCACCGGCCATGGATTTTCACAAGCAGAAGACAGATTTTTAAGACTGCCCTTAGATTGGATTCATTCAGTTTCAGTCGGCATTTGGAGCGGGGGTCTTTACGGATTATATATCTGGTTAAGCAACTTTTTAAAACACCCAGAGCCGTCTTCAAAAATGAGCTATGATGTCGTAAAACGATTTTCTCATTTCGCAATGGCTTCTACGGCGGCAATATTTGTATCCGGCATGGGCATAGCTTATTTATCCGGAATAGATCTGCAACACCCCTTGGCAACAATTTATGGTCAACTTGTCTTCGCAAAAATTTTCACCTTTTGTGGTGCTTTAGGAATCGCATCTATCAATCAATTCGTGCATCTCAAGAGCGCACAGAAAATCCAAGGCCCGCGTTTTGCGAAGAGCATTCGTCGCGAAATTGTCTTTGAATTAGCATTTATTATCGTCATTTTTATTTTGGCTGGATTTTTAAGCCGCACGCCTCCTCCTGGAAGTTAATCAAAATAGACCTATAACAAACTTCATAAACGGGACCGAGTGCACCACCTCCATAGCCTTATTCAAGTGCCAAAACTTTAAACAAATCTGTAATTAATAGATCTCTTTTCAGATTGGGATACACTTTCGGTCAACTCAACGGAAGACTACTATGAAAAATGCAAACCTGTTTTTGCTGAGAATACTTGGGGAAGTATCGATTGGATTAATGACATGACCATTCAACCAGAAAAAGATTTCGCCCTTCGAAATCGTCTGTGTTTCTATGAATGCGAAAATCTTCTGAGTCCTGAAAAAGACCTGGCAACAGTTTACAGCGCCTTTGCGAAATCTTCCTTCATAACAACCTACGCTTCCACCAATTCGGCCGACGATTTTGCGGAAGCCTGGGAAACAAGATGGACACTCGAATATAAAAAGTCGGACGTGATACTAAAAGTAAGTCCGACCTTCCAGATCAAAACATCCGAGATTTATTATTCAGAACGCTTCCGCAAAAAGCGTGAGTTCATTGAGAAATTTGTTAAAGGTTCTATCAAATATCTCTAATAAGCCCAACCCGAAGAATCAAAAATCGATCCCAACTCCGAGGGATCCATTGATGGTTGTGAGGGTCACGCTAGCATCATCAGTCTTTCGTTCAAATCCATTGCGACGGACTCCCAACGCCAATTCCCAGAAGAACCCAGGCGACGACATCATTTTCGCGCTCATGTTGAATCCATAGTTCTGAGTCAAAGAGTAATTGCTATCCATCGAAGAGAAGTAGTTCACAAAATCCGCGCTGACCCACTTTGGATGATTAAAGAAAGAAGCCTTATTCATCCAGTCATCAATGGCTCTTGGCATAGAGCGAGACCAGAAAACCCCTGCCCCCATCATCGGAGTGGAAAGTTCTCCGATTTTCAAAGAGTCATAGGCAGCATAAAAGCCCACACTTTCATCACGCCACCACAACCCTGGCGACAAGCGATATCTCAATTCTGCCTCAAGGGATTCCAATTTTACCTTGTCTCCGCGGTTGGTCGGAATGTCGGTCAAAGATCCAAGATATCGCGCAGTAAATCCCCAGCGCTGCTTGGACAGATAGCGATTCTGCGCTCCAAAGATATCATTGAACCACCACGCGAAATTGGCCTCGCCCAGCAGTGCATAACCACTCTCTGTTGTTACTGCTTGTGTCAGGCGAAGACCAGCTTCTCCTGAGGCTCCACGATAGACATCCAGATAAGCTTTGTGTGATGCTTTTTCCCCTGCGACATCCATGTTCACAGTGGTGTCGCTAAATTTCGGACCTGCAGTGTATTCCCAAGTCTTCACTTCACCTTTTGAGTTCGCGTACTGAACCTGATCTTTCTCTAGATAAGTCTCTACGAGGGCATTTTCTATTAGATAAATTCTGTCCTGGGCAAGAGGAGGATTCTTAATTTCAAGAACACAGGTGAACACACCTCCCCCATGTCCAGGTAAATCAAGATGCGCATCTCGCTCTGCAAGCTCTACCTGCCACAGGGGAGCTGGCTCTGCGATGCTTCTTTCAAATCCAAGGGCTTTCGTCAAAGTGCCATACTGAATCTGCGGAAGATCCAAAACCTTTTCCTGCAAAGGTTTCTGTCCTGCTCCCGTTAGCAACACTGCTTCCGATTTTTCCTTTACGATCAAATCTTTGACCTTGAGTTCTTCGGGAGTAGAAACAAATTCGTAAGTGGCATCATTCTTAAGACGGGCAAAGAATTGAACTGGAGCACCAGGTTCTACTTTATAAAAGCCCTTCAATTTTTGCGGTTCATTTTTTATAATCACCTGAGCCGTCGACTCTGACGAAACCGAAACGAGTTTGTGACCTGTTCCTTCAGTTTCAAGACCGTACCATGCTGAACAGATATTCACATATTCATTGTCTCTCTGTCGGCGCATGCAAAAACGAAAACGCTCATGCTCTTTCCAACGCGGAGCCTTTTCGCCTTCCAGACCTTTAAAAGACCACTCACCATTTCCTTCAGTGGTGGTCTTCCAGATTTCCTCACCAAACTTGTTGATGGCAGTAACTTCGCCAGCTCCGATCAAGAACGGATTCCATTTGAAGTTCAAAGAATCATTTTCAAGCTTTACTGAAAAAGAAGAATCATTAAAAAGGAATGAGCCCAGATGAAGTTCTTTGCCTTTTGATTTTCCAAAATCATAGGAGATTCCATAGTCCTTGATCTTAAGTTCATTATCCATGGTCTGAAAGAACACCGGCCGTTTAAACTCTGGCGGGATTTCACTCTTTGGTGGATTCACATTTTCTTCAGCATGAACGCGAAAAACAAAAATAAGAACGAGTAAGATGGTTTTTGATATTTTCATTCAGATCCTCGAATATCCAGATTGTTGTTAACGTGCCGCTGGTAAATTATTCTCCGATGGGAAGCAGGTCCTCCATGGTGATTCCTTGTCCGTACCATACGGTATTGCCACCGCCCAGTTCCCCGCTGTAGTTGGCACCAAAACACTTCACTTCATCCGCGTTCGTAATCACACAGTTATGAGTGTATCCGGTCGCCACTGCCTTTACAGATGTACTGCTTCCAAAATTGATTTGTGGCAGAGCCGCCATAGAGCCAGTCGCGTTGCCGTAAATGGTTTCACCGTTCTGACCAAGTTCGCCATGATAGTTATTGCCCCAGCACTTCATCTGATTGTTGTCCAGAATTGCACAGGTATGAAACAACCCCAGTGACAGGCTGATCGCCGAGCGACACACTCCCAAGTTCACAGCACCTAAGGCATTCATAGAGCCCGCAAACGAACCCGGAGTGGCACCTATACCACGCTCTTGATCGTACCCCAGATCTCCATTCTGTTCCTGTCCCCAGCATTTCAAATCGTCGTTATCAAGAATGGCGCAAGTATGATACCCACCGGCAGCCAAAACCTTGGCTGTACGGCCTACTCCCAAATTCACAGTGCCCAAAGCCGCCATGGAGCCGACAGTTTTTCCCTGATCAGTGGTGTTGTCGTATCCAAGTGATCCCCACCAATTCCAACCCCAACACTTCACCTGATTTGTATCGAGCAACGCGCAGGTGTGACCATCCCCCATTGCCAATGACTTGGCCTTGCGACCTGCACCTACATTGACATTACCGAGAGCAGCCATGGAACCGGCCGTATCGCCTTTATTAGTTGTGCTGTCATATCCCAATTGGCCATTGGAATTATTGCCCCAACACTTCACATCGTCGGTATCTAAAATCACACAGGTAGATCCAGCTCGTGCATAAATAGATTTTGCGATTCGACCTGCTCCAATGTTTACCACTGCCAACAAAGCCATCGAGCCTGCTGTAGCACCCATATTGGCAGTGCTATCGTATCCCAACTGACCCGAGGAATTACTCCCCCAGCATTTGACCTGATCGGTGTCCAAGATCACGCATGCATGGCCACTTCCTGCAGCAATAGCTTTAGCTGTTCTTCCCGCACCCAAATTGACATTGGATAAAGAAGTCATGTCAGCAGCGCCTTGCCCGCGGGAAGTGGTATCATCATATCCAAGTTGACCAAACCCGTTTGCCCCCCAACACTTCACATTGCCAGTGCTCAGAAGTGCACAGCTAAATCCGTTACCCGAGGCAATCGCCGTACTGGTCG
>CAZPYX010000177.1:0-9219 GCA_964590635.1 uncultured Bdellovibrio sp. | reverse complement strand
AGAAACAGAAATGATTTGAGATAATGCACCGTTAAAGTTATCTAGAATCAAAGATTCTTCGGAGGTTTCTTTTGGAATAAAACTAGTAGTCTTTAAAATGGCTGAGGCATTAGTGCTCAGTTTAGAAAAGCTATGACCAGCCAGTAGTGGATAGCGAGCCTCTAAAAGTTCCAGACGTTCTTGAATTTGATTGCGGTCTTGTTCATTTAAGTAAGCGTTTCCAGACTGCTTGCGAAGTTCGTTATAGCGCAGACTTGCGATTAAGTACTTTTCGGAAAGGTCCGCTTCTTCGGAAGTAAAGGTTTGATTGATTTTATAACCTTGCTCTTTTAATTTCTGCAGACGAGAGCTTAAAGTGACATCAGTACTTGCAACGCCGACCTTTTGCAGATGAATCAAAGAGTTCGCGATCTGTGCTTCTGCAAGTTTTTTGATATTCTTCTTAATTTCTGTCTGGGCGAGTGCGCTATCTAATTTTCTCATCGAATTTGAAATAGTGGTCAGTGACTTTTCTTCTTGGACTTGGCAAGTCGGAGCTAAGGAGACGGCTGGTTTACTTGCTGTAGTACAGGCTTTGGTTTCGCCTCGGACATCTTGAAGTGTGTACGAGTTTTGAGCATGACCAAACCCGCGTGGGAAAAGAGTCAGACCGAAAATTAGAAGACCAACAAGGGCAAACTGCATACTCCTTTAATCGGTCTTTTGGAATTCGAACTTCATGCATTTTTCAGAAAGGAATGTCTTATATTGATGCGTTTTTATAAGAGAGATTTTTGAATGACAAGAGAGAGTCTAGTTTTCTGCATTGTTAGCGGTAAACAAAGACCAAGGTGCCGGGATCTTACTCTAAGGAGTCGACTGTGGGAGTGACCGAATGTAGTTCCTCTTTCTTAGTTTCTAAAGAATGGTTCGACATTGAACTCTTCTCAAGAACCACAATGGAAGGATGAGCCAACATTCAACCGAAGCCTGGCTCCTAAGCCGCGACAAGAGTTGGTCGTTACCAGAAATCCATTGTACTTTGCAAAATGCTATCAAATAAAAATAACCGATAGGCTCTGCACTAGGGCCTGCTCCGCGCAAGATGGCATCTTTCACCGTCTAATTTGTTTGCAACTATGAACTTCCTTCTTGTAAAAAACTCTACAGTGGAATGCATTGCCGGCTTCCACTATCTTCTCCTCACTTTGAATCAACTAAATTTGGCGGAGTTTTTATGAAGAACATATTGGTATTCACGCTTGTAGCTTTGATCCTCACTTCTTTTGCGGCAAAAGCTGAAAATATGACTGACTTGCCCTTGGATGAAGTCACTTCCCATATGACTTCATCAGAGAATAAAAAATCATCAACTTCTTCTGACAACGGCTATCAAGCTGTTGATAACGATGAAGGTAAAATGATTGTTGAAGCTATTAATGATGCTATTTCTGATTACTCGAAAGTAACTTGTGTTACTTCCTCTAGTGATTCTCATTATGCCTCAACATCTTTAGAATATGGAATATCCGCTGTCAAAGAAGACATGAATAATTTTGTTGTCGTTTATAGAAAACTTGGAAGTCAACCGGTCCTAAAGCTTAAAATAAAACAAAGTCCTGATTTTGTTTTTGTAACAACAGATTCAAGTGGTAGACGTATAAATCAAATTGAGATTAGAAATATCACTGAAAAACCCGCTGTATTAATAAACGTGGGCACCATTGCTCAGCCACATTATATCAAAAAATCTCCCGCTCCACTTATTTTCAGCAAAAAATGTGTTCTGGTGAAATAGCAAGTGGTTGGTTGCGCCTTGATGTTAAGTACATTCTGCTCTGTGAAGCCATGATCGACCGCAAAGGTCCATGGCTTCTGTTTCCAACGAGAGTTTTGAAGCGATACCGACGAGCAGTCGTCAAGAGCTGATTGAATGTCTTCGATGCGTTTCTTTTTTCAATCTTCACGTCTTCCGCGTCCTCGGTGGCAAGCTGAAGCCACAGGTCGATAAATAGCTGGTGTGCATAGTCCCGAAGTTTCTGCCCAATTTTGATACCGGATGACGGACTGATGGTTTTGGACGCCAACGTCTCAAGTCCGGTGATCAAACTTTTCAACATTTGGATGTACTCGGCATTGTCGAGGTGGTGCTCCCAAAAATGTTGGTGAGCGGACCACTTGGCGACCAATCTTTAAAAAAATATCTTCCTGATTTTCCATGACTGGGATTTTGGTGAAAATGCCAAGAGAGTCAAGTTGGTGGCAGCGTACATTTTAATAATTCCGTGCTCGTCTTAAAGAGTTATCTATATTGAAAGCTGTGACCAGAGGTACGAGTTCAGCATTAATACTACTATTATTATTGACGTACCCCTAGTTTCCTATTTCGATGTCTTTTAATTTGATTCAATTCGCGTTAAGAGCCCTTTTTTGTGGGTTGTCCAATCTTTAGACAGAGTTTTTTCCCAACCTTTCTATATTCTTAGGGGAGTTGATTAGGTGGGGCACTTGGATTGCAACATCTGAGTGCTGGACGGTTTTTTTGCATTCTTAAAATTTTGAAATTATGCGATTTGTCCACTTAATGTTAGGTTCGCGGGAATTTTAAACACGTGAGGTCTCGTATGAAATGGCTGCTTCTTTCCATGATTATGATCGCCAGTCCCATGGCTTTCTCTGCAGATTGCTATTGGGCTGTCAGCCTAAGTTGTCAGTTGGAACAGCCTGCCCAGTACAACGATATTGATGTTGTTGTCTCTGCAAACTTTGAGCAGGGCAAGAATACCTGCCCCGATTCCGGCACTGTGGGCTTGAATACCGCCTATATGCTTCAGGACAAAATGATGATCGGCAAGGTGTGCAGAACCAATGAAGCCGGGCAGCTTTTTAGAGACGCTGATTCATTTGGTGTATATGCGTTCTTGTTCACTGCGCAGAACTCAAGGTCTCCAGTGGCTGATGCCCAGGAGAAAGCGAAGCAAAACATCCAGCACTGTCTGGATGCGAATTATACCAACAGATGCATGATCGTCGATGATTATACACCCATTTCCATTCAGTCTTATATGACGCCGGCGAGGTAATTATGAAGGCATCACTCTTTTTTCTTTCTGCGATGGTGTTATTTTCCAGCTTGTCGGTGGCAGCCGGCTACGGTGCTTATTGTGGGTATGGAGCAGTGATTGAGTGCAACGGCGGTCCTGTGACCTATGGTGCATATCTGAAGGCGAAATCGCCACAGTATCAGGGCAAGTGTTTAAGTGAAGAGCAGGCGGCCAAGGCGTTCATAAAGTTTATTTTTTCACCAAATGGACTTTCCCGCTATGGGAATAAAAATCCGTGCGGAGATAGTCCGGATAAAATCAATGGAAAGGTTGGGTTCGTTAAGATTTTTGAACCCACAGACCGCGGAAATGGTGAAGTACTGGCATACGACTTCATGGATACCAAGTATTTTTCAGAAGAAAGCGATGGCCACTACGTATACACCTCCGCAAACAGGTTGGAAGTTGAGGGTAGCCTGATCGCGTTCGCCGATTTAACAGCAGACAACCCCAAGATTGTGAGAGCCTCGACGAAGGCTTCTGGTAACGGCAATTCAAACGGCACCAGCCAAAGCAAAGTTGGCGATGCAGCTTATTCCGGCGCTATAAAAAATGGAATGTGTGAAGGATCCGGAACACTCTCCACTTCGAATGGAATCAATATCAAAGGATTGTGGACAGCGAACAAGCCCACAGGCGATATGCTTGTGTCCTATGGTAACGGCAGTGTTTACCTTGGCGAATACTCCATTCGTCCTGACAGACAACGACCAGGCGCTTTGATCAGCTCCCGCACCGGTCAGGGTGTTCTGATCTCATCTGACGGTACGAAGAAACGCGGTTTGTGGTTTGATGATCTTTACGTCGGCACGCGATCTTCTGCAGATAAGCTGCCGGCATTGAAGGACGTCCAAAAAGTTATTAAGAAGATGCTGCCTGTCAATGAAGACGTGGGCTCAGAGTGCGATTCTGTTCAGGGCTTCTATTCCAAGTGTAAGTATGCGGCAGATAGTGATCGTTCATTGAAGGATTTTGGGGCCCTTGTGCTTGCAAATCAGCTGGATGTGAATGTGAAATATACCGACTACGATGATCGACCCGCACGTGAGAAGTCCACGATTTCAAGTCTTCTGGTTTATCTGGTGCAGAGCGGTCGCTTTTCTGTCTATTCAAAGATTTCAGAAACTGACGAAGCACTGGGGCTTTTAAAGATTGTTCTGGGCCGATACAAGCTTTATGCGCCGGAAGAAGGCGAAGGCTGTGGTGATGACAGCTGTCTGGATGACGAAAATTTCGAGATTCATATGGTTGAAAACGCAGCCGGCCAGTGCTCTGAAATGCTGATCGATTATCTTGAAATGAAAGGTATCAAGCTGACAAGCGATACGCCAGATGTTGATCCATCAAAGGCTGCCAAAGAGAAAGCGGAAGAGTTCCCAGTCGGTTCGGTGGAGAATCGCACCTGCTTGAAACTCGCACAAAGACTGATGAAACAGTAAAAGAAAAGCCCGGTCCCTGCAACATCTACCCAGAGATCTCACGGAACATTACTCTTTGAACCGTGAGAAGCGGAAGCTGTCAGTTTACTTGAATAAGTTTGCTTAAGATTACTTCGGCTTTTTTATTTCCAAAATCCGCGCGAATTTGCCGTCAAATAATGACCATTTAAGTCCTAAATCAGGGCTATTAAGTCCTAATTTAGGACATATCGTGTCCTAGACTTGATATATCCCTAAAATAGGACGATATTATCCTAATTAGGGGAGTATATGCTTGCAGACCTTTTTGGGAGCCAGACAACAGAGAAATGCCTTCTTTTTATCGCAGCCATAGGTGAAAGCTATGCTCTGGAGGTTGCAAATACATTTCAAATAAGTAAAACCCAAGTCACTCGCACTTTACTGAAACTTGAGCAGGCGGATATTCTGATTGGTCAAGACAAGGGAAGAACCCGCATTTATACTCTGAACAAGTCTTGGTTTCTTGCAAAAGAGCTCAATGCTCTTTTGCAAAAAGCACTTTCCAATATTCCTATTGATCAACAAGAAAAATACTTCATGAAGCGCATGCGACCTCGAAAGAAGAATAAGGCTTTATGAAAATAAAAAAATCAATGAGCCGCAAAGAATTTGCAGCGGCAGTCGTTCATCAACTTGAAAAGCATGGTATCTCCTGTGTGCTAGTTGGCGGAGCCTGTGTTTCTATATATACCGAAGAAAAGCACGCCTCGCGTGATCTGGATTTTATTTCACCATACTCTCATGAAGTTATTACGGCAGCTCTTGCAGAGATAGGCTTTAAAAAAGAGGGACGATATTTTCATCATCCAAATTCAGAACTTTATGTTGAGTTCCCATCAGGTCCAGTGGCGATAGGAGAGCAAATCCCAGTAAAACCTGAAGGACAGCTGCAGGTCGGAAAAGTAACAGTCACTATGTTTTCTCCCACGCAATGTGTGATGGATCGTTTAGCTGCTTGGTTTCATTGGAACGATAGACGCAGTCTTATTCATGCGTTGTGGGTCTGTGAGAAGCATCCAATTTCCCTGGATAAAATAAAGAGATGGGCCCAAAAAGAAGGTCATATGGATAAGTTGGATCAGTTTATTCTAGAGTATAAAAAGCTGAAAACACCCTAAGGTTAGTTCCACAGTTGAGTTCTAAACTCGTCCAATACGGTTCGCCATTTATTTTCCAAAGTAAATGGCGAAAGAGCCTAAGTGACAGATTTAATTAAAGTTTTTAAGGCAGTCCAAAAGACTGCCTTTTTTATTTTCCCGTCCGTGAGACGAGTGCTTGCCCGAATCCGTGGAACCTCCGCAAAGCTCTCTAAAATCTAAAATCTAAAATTTTATTTTTTGAATTTTCCGATGCCGTGAAAAACGGTCGGAGGCACTCTTACGCCTAAAATTTGGCGACTTTGCTATCACAACCTTGCTTGATGAGTGGGGTTAGTCGCGCGTGCTCACCGTCAGGGCGCACACATCCCTAGAGCCGCCAGCTTTGGCGTTCGTATAACTTCTAATCGATGACCGACGTTTATTTGTTGGTGGACCGAAAAAATTAGAATAGGGAGTACCAGGTCGATCGTAATGAGTTAGGTTCATATTATTACTGGGCACAGGAATTGTTAATAAGGGTGATAATTAGAATTATCAACTCTATAGGAGTTTAATATGAAAGCCTGGATATCACTTAGCCTTACTGGAGCAATTTTTCTGACGGGTCTGTCTGCGTGGTCACAGAGCGCCTCTGCGGAACAAGAGGTTTACCAGAGTGATCGCATAACTCTCAACCGAGTCGTCGATTCGGAAGATTTTAAAAGCATCCGCCTGGATCTTTTAGATCTAAATCCATACGATGAATATAGATGTCTTGCCCGGATTTCGTTCTTTAGCGATTATCAATCCCAATCTAACCAAGAGAACCGCTTGTGGGAATCTTATTCAGCTCGCGATGAGGGCGGACTCAATTACGGAACAGACCTGAGAGGTCTTTTAGATAAATGGCACATCGAACTTTATTCGTCGTTCACGTTTCAACAACGTAGAACACAAAATTCTAGGTATGAAATTTACTGAATGGGTACCGGAGCCGATTGATGGAAAACCATATCCTATGTTAAAAAAATGCCAAGAAGCTGTTAACGACCCTCTGTACAAGTGTAACCTGCTGGCCCCTATTCCTAATTACTAATTTTTATAAGCGTCGGCGTAAATTTCCAAACAAGCGTCGACGCCATTATCTACTGCACGAAGTGAACGTACATCTTAAGATAAAACGCCTCAGGGAATTGCATCAGGGTCGGATGGTCGCCGGCATGACTGCCGCGTAAAACGCTACGCACTTCCGTAAAGTTGCGTAAGCTGGCTTTACGAATCGCATCGCCGAATTCTTCTTCCTCTAATAATCCAGAATATGAACAAGATGCCACAAAGCCATGCTTTTTAACCACGCGGAAGGCCTGCGTGTTCATTTTGATATAAGCATGCTTGCCGATAGGAACGTCTTTTAGCTTTGATAAAGGCCCGCGGGATCGGCAATGACGATGTCATAGTGCTGACTGGCTAACTTGGCCGTGCCTTCAAGCACGTCCATGTCGTAGACCTTGACCGTTGCGCCCTCACGTTCCGCATTTTCTTTCGCAAATGCCAAGGCCGTTTTTGAAACGTCGACGATTGAAACTTCGAACGTATTGAAACAACCTTTTTATTCGCGGCTTCATCAGGCAGTCATTCAAGAGCTTCTAGATCCATTACAACTTAGGATAGGATGTCTTCAATAAACTTAGACTTCTTCTGGCGATAACTGGTAAAATCACCGAAGCCGCAAGCTTCGGTTTTTTTATGTCTATTTATAGTCATGGAGAATTCTTTGCTTTCCCGATTTGGGCATGAGCGTTTTCAAGATTGAAAACGGCAAAGGTGACTGGGTCTATCTTTCCTAAGCGTCTCATTTTAAGACACAAATTCAGGGCATTGCGTTTGCATTAACAATTGGTATGGTGAAGACCTTGTTGTTAATGATTTTGATGATTTGCAGCCTTCCGTTTGCGGTAAACGCGCAAACGAAGTGCAGCGGCGTATTTAGCGCATCAGAACCTGTTGAAACTGCGACAGATGAAATGAGTTTGGCCAAGCATGTCTGGCAAACTTCTGAACAACCGGCTCAGATAAATGTCACTGTTGAAGGTCCCGCCACCTCGTTGGGGGAGCGAATTGCGCAGTCATGGAAGTCCCTTAAAGGATGGTCTATCACGGATTTGTTTTTCGACGACAAAGGCACGCGGGCAAGATTGAGTGAATATCATTTGGCTGAAGCTCCTCTGGGTAGAGGTTTTTCCGGTGTGGTTTATCGTGGGGTTTTGCCTTCAGATGGTAAAACTGAAGTAGCGGTGAAGGTTGCCAAAGGCGGAAAGATGGCTCAAGCCAGTCTAAGCTTTGAAGCCTCAATGAGTGACAGGCTTTCCCAGGTGGATCACGAGAATCTGTTTTTGAAATACAGTTTTGAAAAGAAAAATCAGGTGCTGATTTCCCCTTATGAAAAGGGCTTGATCGGCATGGATTCCTGGCTTGCTTGGCAGAAATCAGGAGTCAGTCCTGCAGGCATTGCCAAGATCACAGTGCAATTGCAAAAGGCTCTTCAGACTTTGAAAGCGGCAAATTTGGTGCATTCTGATTTGGGATTGCAGAATATTTTGATCAATCCGCAGACTTTACAGATCAAGATTATTGATTACGGAATTATGGCAGAAGTGGGTCATTACAATTCAGCACGTGCGAATCTTAGATTCAATCGTCGCGGCGGCCGTTTAAAAAGTCATAATCAGCAAAAAGATCTTCCCGCACTGCTGACAGATGATGAGTTTGCCGTGGGCAGAATCATCGAAATTCTTAAGCAAAGGAAGAATCCATTGGCCTTTGCGGGCTCTTTGGAAACCCGTACAGCCAAGAGCAACGAAATCACGGCACTATCCCCGGAATCTTCCCGGTGGCTTTACCTGACCACGCGAAATGGGAAAATTTCTGACAAAGGTTATCCGCAGCGCCTGCACGATAGTATGCGCCTGGTGTTTGAACCTTTTGTCGATGATGTATTGGCAGGCCGTGAGCGTGACTTTGAAGAAATGCTGCGCGCTCAGCACCGCATTGTTGCTGCCGGGGTAGATGGCAACAGCAAATACTGGGGCTCAAGCATTGGATTTTGGAATTATATATTCTTAAATAAAGCAGTTCCCGGAAAATTCAGAAATGAGGTATTCAACTTGGGAAAACTGAATTTCCGTTTGCGCCTGGTGATCTCCGTGAATAAAACTCTGGACGGGGATTTCCAAGCGGGCACGATAGGTGTGACAGAACCCGTGAAAATCGCCAGTGTTCCCTCAGATCTTTTACCTTCGCGCAAGTCTGGTGAAGGCAGCGTGTACTATGTTTATCCCCCGGTGGATGGTATTCCCAAGTTTTTGGATTTGATGGAGTTAAATTTGCTGACGGCTTTGAAACTGATGCGCGAAGGTCAGCCCCGTGAACAGGTTCTGCCTTATCTGGCGGATTATGTGCAGTTGGGTGTCAGTGGGCACATCTTCAATCTGGCGAATTATTCAATTTATATGACTCAGGTGAACGGCATCTTGCGCAGACTGTGCTATGAGGGCATTTCGCCAGCGAATCTGGATTATCATGCGTTAGTGGAGGACT
>CAZPYX010000176.1:0-9268 GCA_964590635.1 uncultured Bdellovibrio sp. | reverse complement strand
GGACTGGTCTGCATGTCCACTCTCGGTTCAGACAACCATCTATCAACCCGTGTACACATTGTTAGCATTGATAGCATCAATTACATTTTGAATATTAAACCAATAACGCACTAACTGATCTGGAGACGTGATTACATGGAACTGTTTCACCAAGCCGCCAAAGTTGATCACATCCGCCACACCAGGAACCTGCAAAAGACGTGGAATGATCACCCAGTCCTGCAAAGTTCTTAATTGCACCGCAGAGTATTCTTCGGGAGCTTCGATCACATACCTGAAGACCTCCCCCACGGGCCCTGCCAACGGCGCCAACTGTGGTGGAGAAATTCCTGGAGGCAGATCTGCCTCTAAAATTTTCTCTGCCACTCTTTGACGAGCAAAATAATCATCAATGCCATCTTCAAAAGTCAGTTGAATAACTGACAGGCCGAAGATTGTTTTAGAACGCTTATTTAAAACGTTAGGGATCGAGTTTAAAGCTCTTTCAAGGGGAATGGTGATTTGCTCTTCTACTTCCCGTGCAGCCCGCCCCGGATAGGTTGTAATCACTGTCACTTGAGTATCACCAATATCAGGATAGGCTTCTTTACTGAGTGAAAGCCAGGCCCCCAAGCCCAAGGCAAAAACCAAAATCCAAGCCCCAATGACCGTCCACTTATTGTTCAAACAGAAATGAAGCATTCTTTGCATAACCACGCCGTTTCATAGGATGTACATAAAAATTCATTTATCTACAAAATAATCTTCCCCATTGACAATTAGCCTATAACTTTTAACATATGTTATGCAACATGTAACTTATGTAATCAGATGTATATCTTGTCTTGTTTTGATGTTTTTTATTTTCACGGGACTCCAAGCCCAGGCTGCAGAGTACGAAATCTCAGCTGGATACACTGTGGCCTCAGTCAGTTCTGACAGCCTTGCAAACAATCCTTCTGGTTACTTAATCAGCGCCGTCATTGGCGGACGCGAATCCCTTATGGACTTCGGAGTTCAATATGAAGAATACCGCTTTTCATCTTCACCAGATGCGAATTTCACTAAGGGGGAATTCCAAAGGCTGTCGCTAGTGTTTAGAAAACCCTTTTGGTTTTCTTGGTTTTACATTGGACCCGCATTTGAGTTGGGTGTGATGAACGTGGAAACACTAACCCAGGCCTCTGATGGTGACAGTGCGAAGGCCTCGGCTCCCCTCACTTGGAGCCTGGGACTCAGAGGCGGCGTGCGTTGGAACTCTTTGGGATTAGGTATTGAAGTATTGCATCAAGAAGGCAAACTCACACAGTTTCCAGAAAATCAGCAGCCTATCAGCAGCGATCCCGTTTGGAATGGAACTGTGAGCCGTATGTTTTTATCTTACTGGTTTTAGTTTTTTTCGACCGTTCATAGTAGCAATACGAACTGCATAATAAGAGGCCGCAAGACAAAGTACACCGTAGTCATCCATCAAACCAAAAAACGGAATCTGATCGGGAATGAAATCCAAAGGTGTGACTAAATAAAACAAAGCTCCATAGGCAACAAGCTTGTCCGACATGGCCAACTCATCTGAAGAGATCACACCCCACAAATCAGAAATGTGCTTCGCCCAATCTTCTCCCATTTGTTTGAAAGAGAAAATTTTCCTCTGCTCTTTTTTGACTTCAGATTGCTTAGAGTGCTGCGCCCCAATCTGAGACAGCTTCAAAGTCATGAAGTCATTCCAACCCACCTCTTTAATGCCCTCATCGGAAACACCAAAACTATTTAATACCGCAGAGGTATGAGCTTCATGGGAGCTAGACAAAATCGCCTGCACCACTTCAGAACTGGCAGACACTTCATTTCGGGCAATCAACCGATAGCAGGCTTCTCGAAAGGCCGGAATATAAACAGCTTCCACCTTCGTCTTCTTAGACTGCTTAGACCAACGACGTAAAGTCATGCCCGATATCCCCACAAGCTTTGCAAAAGCATCTAGAGAGTAACCAGCTTCTTTCATAAGTTTGAACAATTGATCGTATGTCACCTAATAAATGTTATGCGAAAGAGTACAAAACACAAGCTTTTCCTCTATATGTGAGATGACAATGTTTCAATTTCTTACTCAGTAAGGCAAAGTATCTGCCTCATCTCTTCGTTAATTTAGGCTAACTGAAACCACGACTCGAATATTGAGGGGCTTTCTAAATGAACAAAGAGTTCACCCTTAAGTCTAGTCCATATGAGTTAGTTCAAATCGTCAAATAATGAGCATTTAGGGAGCACTTCATAGGTCGAACTGTCCAAAAAACTTCAAAGCCCTTGCAAGTGTTAAATAACATTTGTTATCGTTTATAAAACATATGGGAGTTGAGATGAAACAAAGTACTTTGTCCTGGACCTGCTTGTATATGACTTTCCTTTTTTCCGTAGGATGCGCTCATTTAGCAACCAACACAGAATTGGCTACATCTCGACACCCCAATCAAGTCCAAAGCTCCCATCCTGGAGCGATCACCATTTCTGACCCTTCGGTCTATTCTCAAGTCTTCGTCATCAGTGATGTTCACGGAATGTACGACAATCTTAAAACCATATTACAAGCTGGCGGAGTCATTGACGGCAATGGAAATTGGATCGCAGGAAATTCTCTTCTTGTTATCACTGGTGACTCCATTGATAAAGGTGCACAAAGTATAGAGGTCATTAGCTTATGGGTTCGACTTCAACAACAGGCACAGTCCTTTGGCGGAGATTTGATTCACACCCTTGGAAATCACGAGGCCGAGTTCCTAGCAAATCCACAAGTCACTAACAAAAAAGCCGCCGAACTGCTTGCAGAGATGCAGGCCCTGCGCATTCCTTTAAGCGATCTGACCACCACGACCACTCCCCGTGGGCAGTTCATTCACAGCGAGCCCGTGGCTTTACGCGTGGGAAATTGGTTGTTCTGCCACTCGGGATATTATCCTGAATTGAGCTGGGATGATTTTTCTTCTAAAGCAGATCAGGTGATCGCTTCGCAGAACTACGGCGATGATTTTTTGATTGGCACTAATTCCATTCTTGAAATGAAGAAGTGGGAGTTGGATGGCCCTACAGTAACAAGTCAATTAAACCGCATGAACAAGCTGGGTCTTTTCGGCGTAGTCTTTGGCCATCAACCGGGAGCTTTTGGCATTCAAGGCCGATCTGCAGCAAAGGCCCAAGGACATTTAATTAAAATAGATAACGGCATGGCCCCTGAGGCTGGCGGGAACCCAGGATCTCTTCTAGTTTTCACGTCTCCAAAACAGATGAGTGAAAATGCTTATCCGTCGATCAACGTGATCTTCCCGAACGGCAAACGCCAGGTACTCACTCCCGAGTGAGTACCTCTTTCTTAGCCTTGAGTGAAGTAGCTGATCGTAATCAAAATAGAAAACAGTAAGCAGTAAAATCCGAAAAAGTGCCAACGTCCCTTCTCAAGCCACAAAGACAGCCATCTCAAAGCCACCAGTCCCGCAAGAAAACTGAACACCATTCCGGTTAACCCCGGAGTGAGCATGGCGCCCCACTCTCCCTTTGCCGCGATCTCAGTTCCCAAGAGGCGTTTGAATTCCAAAACAATCACCGCGGGAGTCAAGACCACAGCCAAAGCAAAACTAAATACCTCTGCCTGCTCTCTTTCAACTCCCATTATGAGTCCCGTAGAAATAGTCGCTCCGGAACGCGAAAACCCGCGGAAGGGCAAGCACAAACCCTGGATCAATCCGATGATCACGGACTGCTTATCTTGAATCTGAATTTTCTTTTTAGGGCGATAGAATCCAGCATATATAATCAACAATCCCACCACAAATAAGGCCGCCGCCATCAAAGGCATAAAGCTGAAGAGCTGTTCTACTTCGCCTTTTTCGTAACCCATGATTTTTTCAAGCAGAAGTTTTTCGATAAGAGCTTTTAGACAAAGCCCCACAACTCCCGTCACGGCTGTCGCAACAACCAAGGATCTCAGGAATCCTCGTGATCTTTTGCCATTAAAAAGTAACTCTTTCCAACGCTTCCAAAAATAAATTAGAACTGCAAACATAGTTCCTGTATGCAACATCACTAACAAAAAGGTCATCTCTGGAGAACTGGGATTTAAACCCATAAGTTTTTGCGCAAAAATCACGTGGGCAGAACTGGATACGGGCAACAACTCCGCCAATCCCTGCACCACCGCTAGTATAATAATCTGCAAAGTACTCACTGATCCCTCCGATGAAAATCCCTGAAGTTTTATATGATCATGTTCCAACGTCTTTCAACAATCAATACTTGTTAAAAGTACTTTGAATTCAACGCCCCTGTAATCACTGTGCAATGTTGACGAGGTGACTTGGCAAAAAGACGTTGAAGAGGGCTGCTTTCTAAAAGCTGACAATCCAACAACGAGAAAACAGAACTTCGAAGTCTGGTCACCGCCAGATAGCATTTTAGATAGAACCAACCAAGCTGTGTATCTTGCTAGCTATGCCTATAGACCCTTGAGCTGAATTTAAAAACACATTTATGATTCTCTTTTTAGCCCCAAAAAACAGTTTTACCATTAAAGGAAATTTATATGACCAGTCTTCCGATTCGCAATCCCACCAGAGACTCCTTACTAACTCCTGAAAACTCCGCCTTAGTGATCATTGACTACCAGCCTGTTCAGGTCACATCGGTGGCTTCAATGGATCGGCAGGTTCTAGTTTCAAATATCACAACTGTCGCAAAGGCAGCAGTCCTCTATAAAATTCCAATTATCCTTTCAACTGTTAATGTGAAGACAGGAAAGAACAAGCCAACAATCCATCAACTCCGTGAGGTTCTGCCTACAACTCCAGAACTTGATCGCACCACGATCAATGCTTGGGAAGATAAAGAGTTCGTCGATGCAGTCAAAGCAACAGGACGAAAAAAACTTATAATGACCGCTCTTTGGACCGAGGCTTGTCTGACATTCCCAGCCCTTGACGCGATGGAGGAAGGATTTGAGGTGTATCCAGTCATTGATGCCGTTGGTGGGACCTCATTGAAAGCCCATGACGCAGCTCTAATACGTATTCAACAAGCCGGAGCAAAGCCAATTAGCTGGGTCCAATTGATGTGCGAGCTACAACGCGACTGGGTACGCGAAAAAACTTCTGCGAAGTTCGCAGAGTTGCTTTTCGCAGTAGAGGGTAATTAGGCGATTTATTTTTTTTAGAAAGCCCCCACTTAATTTTTGAAATTCAAATATTTTGCCTCTAGACCAATCCTTCTAAGATTGCCAGAATCTATAAATTAACTCTGGCAGTCTTAGCGAGATCCCCTATGCAAACATTTAAAATTCGTCGAGCTCTTGAAATGAAACACAGTTAACTCTCGAACTCATTCAGGCCCCTCTTAAAGCATAGCTTCCTTGCTCCAAGATCGTAATACGAGTTGTTCTAAATCCCTTCCAGAACTAACCTAATCATTCACAGTTCTTGCCATTGATCGAAGAAAATGGCGGGCTGTGTTGTTTCAGATATTTTAGTAATTAACAGATGAAATTGTTTTGGGATTAGACAAAGCTGATAGCAGCTTGAAAAGCATGGAGGAAGTTGGCGTGTTGTCGCAAACATCATTAAAAAATTTAAAAACCTTGGCCATTTTTACAGGACTTAGTATCTGTTCACTTCAAGGAACAGCTTTAGCAAAAACGGCAAATGGAAAGGCCGCTGAAGCACCAATGGTTTACAATCAGCCACCAAAAGAAATCCTCGATGTCATGCGAGCATCATCTCCTCCAGTGCCTTATATGAACCCGACGCGAGATAAAGTTCTGCTTGTGGCAATGCAGTATTATCCTTCCATTGAAGGAGTTGCGGTGCCTTTCTTACGCTTAGCTGGCTTTCCAATTGTACCAACAAATGATAGCAAGCACGACACACCGGGAGGCTACGGAATCCCGGCCTGTGCACGCAGCTTTGATCTTGTGAATATTGCAAGCTGCAAACAAATAAGCATTGCAATGAATAAGCTGTCTTGCGCTGGTTGGCCAACCTGGAGTGCCGATGGCAAACACTTTGTCTTAGAAAATAGAACATCCACTGCCGTTGAGCTTTGGATTGGCGATGCTCAAACAGGTCGAATGTTCAAAGCACCCGGCGTAAAGCTCAATCAAATGTTCGGCAGTGAATTGCAATGGATGCCCGATCAGAAAACTTTGCTGGTAAAATTGGTACCTAAAAGTCTTGGCTCTGTTCCAGTTGCAAGCGCCACTCCAATTGGTCCCAGCATTCAAGAGTCCAGCGGTGAAAAAGGTCAAAGCAGCACTTACGAAAAAAGAGACACCCTCAACAATAAATACGACGAGGAGCTCTTTAATTACTATGGTACGTCCCAATTAGCTTTGATCGACATTCGTCGTGGCGTCGTCACTCTTCTTGCAGAAACTGCGCTTTTTGATGATGTCGAGGCATCGCCAGACGGAAATCACGTATTGGTTTCTAAAATTGTTAAACCTTATTCTTATCTAACGACCTATGGACGTTTTCCAAAACGTGTCGAAGTATTGGATATCTCTAAACCTCAAAAAATTTCGCGCAGCTTAATCGCCGATCTTCCATTGGCAGATCGCGTTCCTGTTCATGGCGTGCCGATGGGTCCTCGAAATTTTTCTTGGAGACCAACAGATTCTGCGACTCTTATTTGGGCAGAAGCTCTTGACAGTGGTGATTGGAACACAAAGGTCCCAGCGCGCGATAAAGTGATGCTGACTCGGGCCCCATTTAAATCTTCACCGATTGAAATTTTCCGCACAGAGCAACGTTTTGGTGGATTTGATTGGTTTGAAAAACCTAACAGCGCTTTGCTAACTGAATATGACATCAATACTCACTGGGAACGAACGTTCATTGTCAATGTTGATGACCCGACACAGGCGAAACAAATCCTGTGGGATCATTCATCGGATGAAAGATATGCCGATCCAGGAAGCCCCGTTCACAAAGTCCTAAGCAATGGTTTTTATGTTATCCGTCGAAGCCACGATTCCATGTTCCTTGTTGGCGCAGGAGCATCTCCAAGTGGAGACCGCCCTTTCCTTGATCGACTTGATTTAAAAACTTTGAAATCAGAACGCCTCTTCCGCAGCGACAAGAATGATTATGAAAAATTTTTGGCCTTCGATGGTCTCGGCGAGAATACCTTCCTGACTTGGCATCAATCGCAGGATGATGTTCCTAATATGTATAAGCGCACTCTTGGCGAATCTGTAAAAGCCACGGAGGGTGAAGCTACAATCAAATCCACACGCACTGCCCTCACACACATTGCGGATCCAACCCCGCAAGTGCGTCAAATTAAAAAACGCTTAGTAAAATACAAACGTGCTGATGGATTGGATCTGTCCTTCACCCTTTACACCCCACCGGGTTACAAAGAAGGCACTCGAGTACCAACAATTTTGTATGCTTACCCACTTGATTATGCCGACGCATCAAAAGCGGGACAAGTCACAGGATCACAGGCAACGTTTACGCGCCTTCGTGATTATCGATTGTTGTTAATGGCTGGCTACGCAATCATCGACCAAGCAGCCTTCCCCATCGTTGGCGACCCAAAAAAGGCCTATGACAATTACATGGATCAACTTGTGTCTGACGCGAAGGCCGCCATTGATGAAGCAGTTAAAATGGGCGTTGCGGATCCTGAAAGAATTGGCGTTACTGGACATAGCCACGGAGCACTGATGACTGTGAATCTCTTGGCTCATTCTAACTTCTTCCGCGCTGGAGTTGCTACAAGCGGATCGTACAATAAAACTTTGACGCCTTTTGGATTTCAAAGCGAACGCCGCTCTGTCTGGGAAGCTCCAGAGGTTTATCAAAAAGTCTCTCCATTCTTCTATGCAGACAAACTAAAGACGCCTCTTCTTATCGTCCATGGTGCTGACGATGCGAATCCGGGAACAACTCCGATGCAGGCTAATTTCCTTTATGAAGCGATTCGCGGAAATGGTGGAACAGCAAGATTGGTTATTCTTCCGCATGAACCACACTGGTACACCGCTCGCGAATCCAACGAGCAGGAAATTTATGAAATGCTGAGATGGTTTGATCAGTACGTGAAGAACGCGCCAGCTCGACAGGTTAGTAAATAGTCACGTTATTCTCTGTCGCCATGAAATCAATGTCATGGCGGCGGCGTGGTCTTACCTCTCTTCATGCCTTCACTTCTGAAAAGAAGCCCATCAACATTTTCTGAAATGTCTCAACGCCTGGGTGCATTTGCTTTGGATTCCAGCAAAGCGTTAAATCATGACGGCCAAATGTCGACCTTGGCACATCTTTTAAATGAAGTTCTTGCAGACGATTCTCTTTAAGGTCTCTCCACGCCGTAGAGAATGGCATAATGCCTAAACCCAAACCATCTCGAGTGAGTTGCATGGCGACCTGATAACTATCAATGGATAAAGGATTCTTAAGACCGACCTCCCACAACAGACGGTCGATATTTTTATTCGCTCCCGCTATTGCGTCGGGCATCGCTATTATTTGAAATTTCTTAATATCATCAATACGCAGGCTGTCTTTTGCATTCAAACCACTTTTTTTGAAGAAGTCATTTGCCACAAAAAGACCATACCGCTCTGTAAACATTTTTTTATACTCAAGACCAGTCAAAATACGAGGCTGAGCAATGAACGCACAGTCAAATTTTCCGCCGATAAGATCTCCAAGAATCCTGCCGTTCGGACCGCCTACAGAGATTGAAAGACTGGGAATTTCAGAGCTTAACTTTTTACCTAATCCCGAAATAATCTGACAGGCAATATTGTCATAGGTTGCAATTCTCAATGGTCCAGACTGAGCGGCAACGCCTTCCCCCACCGCATCGAAACTTTCTAAAGTTTTCGCAATCAATTTAGCATATTCGTAAAGACGACTGCCATCTGCCGTTAGTCTTATTCCGCGGGATTCTCGTTCTATAAGTCGACATTCAAGAACATCTTCTAAAACTTTAATAGTTCGACTAACCGCTGGCTGAGTTAACCCCAGTCGCGAAGAAGCCTTATGTACTGATTTTAAATCTGCAACGATCTTAAATGTGTTCAGTTTTTCAAGATGTTCGGCGAGGCGTTTTTTATTCATATCGACGGAATAACAAAATCTTATATCACTGTATACATATTATGCATTATTCCTTTCGATAATTAGGGGCTATTGATTTGATTAAGGCTTGGGACTTCTTCTGCGAGCCGTCTATGAAAAGATCTGAAATAGGAGCTGTGTATGAAAACATTTCTTTACGCTACAAGTCTGACTTT
>CAZPYX010000175.1:0-9313 GCA_964590635.1 uncultured Bdellovibrio sp. | reverse complement strand
GCAGAGCACGCAAACCTTGGTATGTACTTCGGTTTCTATTTCTGCATGACAGGTCTTCATGGTCTTCACGTGTTGATCGGTATGGGTTTGATCACTTGGTTGTTGATCAGAACGATTCGCGGAGACTTCCATTCTCAATACTGGATCCCAGTTGAGGGCGTTGGTATCTTCTGGCATATCGTCGACTTGATCTGGATCTTCCTATTCCCTCTTCTTTATTTGGTGGGTTAAACATGGCAAGCAATAACGAACACAAACACGATCCAAACGTTCTTCATCCGCATATCTCTCCAACTTCCATGTATTTGAAAGTTGCAGCCGCTTTGTTTGGATTGACGATTTTGACAGTTGTCGCGCATCACTTCCACGTTCAATTGGGTGCTTTTGCAAGTCCGATCGCTTTCGGTATCGCGATTGTAAAGGCGACTCTGGTTTTGTTGTACTTCATGCATTTGAAGGACGACAACAACATGAACCGTGCGATCTTTGCTACTGGTTTCTTCTTCCTTATTGTTCTTATGCTCTTCAGCGTTATCGATATTGCGACTCGCGTATTTGTGCATAGTCTTATCTAATACCTTGCTTAAGTTATTCGCGGTTCTTACTAAGTTTGGCATAGTCGTTTTCTCAGTCCTTGCGGGATTGGCCGGCTATGCCACTGGTTTTCAAATCGAACATTCCTTTGACTGGAAAATCTTTCTTGAAACATTGCTTGGGATTTATTTCCTAAGCTCTGGTTCATTGGCCTTGAACCAAGTTCAAGACTGGAAGATCGATTTGAAGATGCCAAGAACCGCGAAACGCCCGATTCCTTCTGGCAAAATCAAACCCGCCGCCGCTGGGATTTTATCCGTAGCTTTTATTGTTGTTGGACTTCAGTTGCTCTTTTCGATAGAAGCTGTGGCGGGTTGGGTTGGCTTGGTCTGCGTTGTTTTCTACAACGGCCCTTACACTCTTTATCTTAAAAGACAGTGGGCTTACGCTGCAGTTCCGGGTGCATTTCCCGGAGCTTTGCCGGTTACAATCGGTTATGCGGCGGCAAATCCCGATATCTTCAACTCGGAATCTTTGTATCTGTTCTTGATTATGTTCTTGTGGCAGATGCCACATTTTTGGGTTTTGGCTATTCGCTATAAAGATGACTATGCAGCCGGCGGTATTCCAACTTTGCCTGTAGCAAAGGGCATCGACAAAACTTTATACCAAATTGCTATGTACACTTTTGCTTATGTGGGAGTTGCCTTGGCGGCTCCACTGTTTGTGCATGCAAGCTGGCTTTATGTATTGCTAACAATCCCATTTGTTTTCAAAGTTCTTCAGGAACTGTATCGCTACAATAAATCTAAGGGCACTGAACGCTTCTTCGCGTTCTTCATGTGGCTTAACGTTAGCATGCTTATTTTCATCGTAATTCCAGTGATAGATAAGTGGAATTTCATCTTCATCTCAAGCAACTAAGTCGGGTCGGGCGATGAAAAAGGCCCATCCACTTCAGGGTTGAAGGCTCCTGCCTTCAACCCTTCGGGCTGACGCGCAAAACCAGCATCCTGCTAGTTTTGTGTCGGGCTTTCCGCTTCACTCCGACGTGGCGCTGCCACGCCTGCGTTTCGCGAAAAACCCTCCGCCTTGTGGCTGAACCTTTTTAATCGCCCTCCAGTTCCCGGTTTTTTCCGGGAGAGGAAGAGGGGAAGAAAGAAGAAAGGGTGCCTGTCGTTTTTTCGGAGAAGGTGCCTGGCACCTTTTCCGAAAAGATGGCAGGCACTATTTGGCGCGGAGGTCTTCGGGGGTGTCGATTTGTCTTGAGAAGTGGGCTTTTTGGAAGAACTCGTTTTTGTGACAGTTGTCGTAGATCTTCATGACTGTTGGGTATTTTGAAAGATCCATGTGGAAGCGTTGGCAGGTTATGATTTGAGGATATAGGTATAGATCGGCCATCGTGAGTTTGTCGCCGAAGCAGTATGTTCCTGCGAACTCTGGAAGAGTTTTTTCTAAAGCCTCTAGTCCTTGTTCGACCCATTTTTGAACCCATTGCTCTTTTTGTTCTTGAGTGAAGCCGAGAGTGTCACCTAGGTATTGGGTGATTTTCAAATTTCCGTAGGGATGCATAGAGGAATTGACGATTTCGCAGACTTGGCGGACGCGTGCTTTAAGATAAGGATCTGCGGGAAACAGTGAGGGAGTTGGTTGGATTTCCTCGAGGTATTCTAAAATCGCGGCAGAGTCTGGGATGATTTTTCCATCGTGAACCAAGGTGGGAATGCCGCCCATAGGATTGAGTTTGCGATATTCAGGAGAGTGCTGTTCGCCTTTTAAAAGGTTGATTGGCTTGTAATCGAAGTCTAGCCCCTTGATGAGCAAAGCGGCGCGGGCGCGGAAGGAAGTTGAACTTCGAAAATAGTTGTAAAGTATCATTGAGGCCATATACTGACTCCTGTTGAGAGCCATTTGATTCTTGTTTCAATTTCCAGTCAAAGGACTTTTCTATGCCTAGTAGATTTATCTTTTCACTGCGCTTTTCCAGTAAAGTTTTTGTGAAACTGTTAAAGCTGTCCATTGCCATGATTTTTTTCATGACATTGTTCCGCATGAATTTATTCTTTTTGCACGTTTATTATGTGCTTCCAGAATTGAATCCGGGCGAAATCGTACAATCATTTATTGCAGGCTTGCGTTTTGATATTCTGATTTTCGGTTTCATCTTTATTCCAATTTATTTTGCAGTCATGTTTCAGGCGGCTTTGGAAAAATGGCCTTCAAAATTGTTTTTCCTTTATAAGACATATTTTGGCCTGATTTGGATCGCCATCTGTGGATTGACCTTTATTGATTTCTTCTTCTTTGCTCTTCATGGAAAAAGAATGCGCTTTGCTGAGTATTCGGGATGGTCCCCTGAGGTCACTTTTGAACAAGCTAAGGCATTGCAAATAAATCAACTAATTGTGTTTACTGTCATATCTCTGGTTCTTCTTGTGCTTGGCCACATGCTTATCAAGTCCTTGAAATTTGGAGAGTGGAAAGATGAATACTCTCCGCATCCAGCTCGTCGCGGTGAGGTTTTGCTTAGAATTTTTCTTCCATTGATACTGATCGTGTTGGCGGCACGTGGATCCGTGATGCCTCATCACCTTGCGTTGGAGCATAGCGAAGTATCAAACAGCAAAGAGCTGAATGAAATGGCCCTAAATGCCGTGTGGTGTTTTGATAAATAACTGAAAATATGAAAGACTCAATCTCTCAGGAGGAAGTTTTATGAAAAAACTGGCTTTATCGGCTTTGTTGACCCTTGGACTTATTTCTTCAGCGGCAATGGCTGATGTTGATTACGGTCTTGAAGTAGGTGTGCGTTCCCAATCTGGAGACGCTGACGGAACTGGATCAACAACAACGTCACAAACTGCGATGCAGTTTGGTGGTATCATTCATTACCCAATTTCTGGTGGCTGGCATATTCGAAGCGGTATGCTTTATACACAACGTCCTCTAGTTATTAAAACAGGCGGCAGCACTGTAGAGAATAAAGTCACCATGACTTATCTCGATGTTCCTATCGCTGCGATGTACAAGTTCGAAGATTATGCCGGAATTTTTGGTGGTGTTTCTTTGGGTTTGAATCTTGATAAATCTTGCGATGCTCCGGGTTGTGTTGTGACGGATGTGAAAACTCCAATCATTCCATTTATTTTCGGTGCGAGTTTTAAGTTTGCTCCTCATGTTGGAGCGACGATTTACTTTGAAAGCTACGGTGACACTGTGGCGAAGTCTCCGCCGGATAATTTGAAAAATTACCGTGCTGTGGGCGCTAACTTGTTGATCACTTTTAATTAGGATTTTGCTGTGAAACTTGGATCTTTGAAGTCAAAAGCCAGCCTTGACGGCGAGCTGTGTGTAGTCAGTCGTGATTTGAAAACTGCTGTGAAGGTTCCGCAGATTTCTGCAAGCCTTCGTGAGGCGGTCGAAAAATGGAGCGAAAAAGAATCAGCTCTGCAAAAAGTTTATAGCGAATTGAATGATGGAAAAGCCTCGGGCGCATTTGCAGTGAAAGAGGAAGATTTCCATTCTGCTTTGCCAAGAACTTGGTTGTTCGCTGATGGATCTGCTTTCATTTATCACATCAAACTTGTGCGCATGGCGCGCAAGGCGGCTCTTCCTGAAACTTTGAGTACTGTCCCTTTGATGTATCAAGGGGAGTGCGGGCAATTCTTGGCTCCCAATGAAGAGATTCCACAAAGAGACGTTGCCCATGGCACTGACTTCGAAGGTGAAGTGGGTGTTATCACAGACTTCGTTCCGATGGGTGTGACTCCTGAGCAAGCCTTGAAGCACATCAGACTTTTTGTTTTGATTAATGACGTGTCTTTACGTGGATTGATTCCAGAAGAACTTGCTGCGGGATTTGGATTCTTCCAAAGTAAGCCGTCGTCAGCTCTTTCTCCATTTGCGGTAACCGCAGATGAGTTAGGTTCTTCTCTGAAAGAAGGCCGTATTCATTTACCTCTTCAAGTTTCCTATAACGGAAACTTCTTTGGTAAAGCGAACGCGGGAGCAATGCACTTCCATTTTGGTCAATTGATTGCACATGCAGCGAAAACTCGTAATTTGGCTGCGGGTTCTTTGATTGGCAGTGGCACTGTTTCAAATGAAGATCATGCGATGGGATCTAGCTGTTTGGCGGAAGTTCGTATGATCGAGACTATCGAAACTGGGGCTGCGAAAACGCCGTTCATGAAAGCTGGCGATACTGTTGAAATGAAAATGTTCAACGAGCAGGGTGAAAATATCTTTGGAAGAATTTTTCAAAAGGTAAAGTCAGTATAAATGATTTTTTAATTTTAGAATAAAAAAGAGAAGGCCATAAAGCCTTCTCTTTTTTTGATCTTCATTTGTTCTTTAAGAATTAAAGAGCTTCGATCACGCCACACAATACGCGTGGTCCAGAGTTTCCTGCTGGTTGTGATTTCAAATCGTCTTTTCCTTGGTGAACGATAACAGATTTTCCAACGATTCCGTTAGGGCCAGAACCCAAGTCAACACCTTCAGCAACAATGCTAGTGTTTACTTTGCCTTTTCTATCAACAGTTACGTTGCCAAGGTCACCCATGTGGCTGTTCTGTCCTGGAGCTCCGTGTTTCATGTGAGTTGGGTTGAAGTGACCACCCGCAGACGCGAAATCTTTGCCTGAGCAATCGCCAACTTCATGGATATGAAATCC
The DNA here is from genome assembly GCA_964590635.1 of uncultured Bdellovibrio sp. Classification (GTDB taxonomy): domain Bacteria; phylum Bdellovibrionota; class Bdellovibrionia; order Bdellovibrionales; family Bdellovibrionaceae; genus Bdellovibrio. The sequence continues at coordinate 4,104 of CAZPYX010000175.1, read as the reverse complement.
GTGAGGTCCTGGTTTCAAACCTTCAAGCATAACGTCAAGTTTCATCTTGCCGCCACCTTCGTCAGTGAAGTGGATCATGCCTTTTTGTTTTTTTCCTTTAACTGCCTTCAAAACTGCTTGAGCTTTTGTTGGCGCGACCGGAACTGGAGCTGGCGCTGGTTGTGGTGTTTCAACCTGTTTTTGTGCACATGCACCTAGGGCCAAAGTCATGACAACTGCTGTAGCGATTTTTTTCACGTAATCTCCTATCTTGCTTCGAATGTGTCGAAGCATTGTGATTGTTACATGAAAAATATCTTACAAGTCTAAACAGACATGTCACTACTGATTTGTCATATGACGGATAATCTCGACTGACAGGAATGTGACGACATAAAACCAAAGGACAGCGCGTCCGAGTTTAAGTTTGTTGGCGAAAGTCGCTCGGGTAGAAAGTATTGTCATAATAAGCTCCTTCTATGAGAAGTATCTCACGTTCTGACGCAGATCTGCTAATCGATAAAATTTAACTGAACTATAGAGTAATGTTATTGGGCATTCTCATTAAGGTCTCATTTTCTCACTTTGAAATTCTCGATAGAAATAGGATTAAAGGAGAGTTGCATGAATACCCAGATCGCAAACAAAACGGCCCAAGCCCTTTCTAAGACCCTGTCAGAGGAGTATGTTCTGATGTTGAAAACGCAGAACTTCCACTGGAATGTGGATGGGCCCTTGTTCTTTTCTTTACATAAGTTATTCGAGTCTCAGTACAAGGAACTGACTGGATTTGTAGATGATACCGCAGAGGTTATCCGTACTTTCAACGTGAAAGCTCCTGGAAGCTTTAGAGAGTTTCAGAAGATGGCCTTGATTGATGAAGCCCCGGCGGACCTGCTGAGCGCTCATCAGATGATAGAGATGCTTAATAAAGATCACATGATGATGTCGACGCGACTTAAGGAGCATCTTGAGGATGCAGAAGTGGCTGGTGACACAAGTGCGGTCACTCTCTATGAAGATCTTATCACCTTCCATGATAAAGCGGCTTGGATGATTCGTAGCCATAGAGCATAAAGAGATGACACTCTTCCCATCTGCCGAGGAAGCTTAAGGGGAAACAAGGAGTTTCTCGTGTTAAGCTTTCTCGCTTTTGTTTTTCTTTCCGCGTCTTACTCTCAAGAAAAAGTACAAATCAAGAACTTTACTCCGCAAGGAACTGTGAAGTCTGTTTCCCAAGTTCGGATTGAATTTGCAAAGCCCATGGTGAAGCTTGGAGAATTCAATCTGGAGTCTCCAGCACAAAGTATTTGTTTTAAAGAAGGTCAAGGACGTTGGGTAGATACGCGCAACTGGGTTTATGATTTTAATAAACCATTAAAAGGTGGTTTGCTTTGTGAAGTTAAAGTTCATGGGCAAAGCTATCAATTCAATACCGGTGGCCCCCACATTGAGAACACCTTCCCGCGTTTGTATCAACCGATTGATGCCGATCAGAATTTTGTTTTGATCTTGGATTCGCCAGTTAAAAAAGAATCTTTAAGTGGGGCTTACTTCTTAATGGAAGGAGTAGGAGATCAAATTCCTCTGACCTTACTAGAAGGAAGTGAAGCTGAGAAAGTTAGAGATGCCGCCAAAAAACAATATGAATATGAAAAGGAAGTTTTTGCTGGTCATTGGATTGCGGTGAGGGCGAAAAGAAGTTTTCCACCAGGTGCGAAGGTGACGTTGGTATGGTCAAAGGCAGTGCAGTCTGCTTCCGGTATTAGCTCAAAGGAAGATGAAACTTTCGAGTACACAATCCAAGAGGCTTTCAAGGCAGAGTTCAATTGCAATCGCGAAGCACCGGGCAAGCCCTGTGTGCCTTTGTTGCCGATGACGGTTTCATTCACTTCACCTGTATCGGTCAAAGACATTCGTCGCATTTATTTAGAAACTTCGGATGGTAAGAAGATCACTCCTCATTTTGCAGAGAACGATGCAGATTCGGATTTTAAGACCTATGTTGAATTTAAGGGACCATTTCCTGAAAAAGTGCAGCTGAAGTTATTTGTTCCTGGTGATATTAAAGATGATCAGGGCAGAGATCTTACGAATAAGGGTCAATTTCCCCGGACCGTGAAAACGGGAGATAATCCAGCACTTCTTAAATTTGCAGCGAACTTTGGCATTATAGAGGCAGACCCCGCCGCTGCGGTGGCGGTGACTCTTCGTCGTGTCGAAAAAAATATTCAAACAAAGTATGCAGGGTGGACTGGGCAATGGAAGGCTGCGAATTTCAAGGACATCATTCAAGCTCTAAGTGAGGTCGAGAAAGATTCCTATGGACCTCAGCCTTTCAAATCTTGGGGCAAAATCAACCTTCAAAAAATTCAAGTTAATAAGCCCTTGGCAGCCACGGACACTGAAGTTGTTGGCATTCCTTTGAAGTCCACAGGCTTTTATGTGATCGAAATGGCAAGCCCGATGCTAGGGCAAAGTCTTCTTGATAAAAAAGCTCCTTACTATGTTCGAACAGCGGCTTTGGTTACCAAAATGGCTGTGCATATGAAATTCAATCAGGATCAAGTGTGGGCTTGGGTGACCGACCTAAAGACTGCTGAGCCTGTTTCAGGTGCAATGGTCGCATTTTATGATGTCAAAGGAGAGAAGGTCACTCATGGTCTAACAGATGCAAAGGGTTGGGTGCATGCAAAGCTGGGAAGATCTTTTGAGTCTCTCCCGCGCAGAGAAGGTGCTAATTACTATGACGGTCTTTTCGCAGTAGCTGAAAAGGGAGAAGACTTTACATTCACTCATTCATCTTGGGATCGTGGTGTTGAGTCTTGGCGCTTTCAACTTTCTTCGGGAAATCGTCTGGATAAACTAGTTGGCCATGCTGTTCTGGATCGTACTTTATTAAAGCCAGAAGAAGTCCTGTCGGCAAAAATATTTTTAAGAAAGCCAGATGAAAGAGGACTCAGTCTTCCGGACCTTAAAGACTGGCCGACACATTTGAGCATCGCCAACGAATCAGGCTTGCAAACATTCAGACTGCCTTTGCAATGGAATAAGAAGAAGGGCACAGCCAATGTAAAATGGAATATTCCTGCCGGGGCAAAACTTGGTCGATGGTTGTTAGGTCTAGAGCGTAAAAATCCTGATCTATTTATTTCCGTAGGCGACGTGCGTATAGAAAACTTCCGAGTGCCCTTGTTACAAGTTCAAGTGCAAGCCGCAGCCACGAATTTTGTGCAACAGCCTTCAATTCCAGTTCAGGTTTTGGGAAATTACTTCTCTGGCGGACCGGCATCGAAACTTCCAATGAAAGTTCGTTGGAGTGTTGAGCCAAGCAGCTTCAATGTTCAGGACGATGAGCTTCAGGAGTATTCATTCGCAAATGGATCTGTTAAAGAAGGCCTTTTCCGCTCTGGTGAAGACGAGACCTCACGCCATATTCCACAAAGCGGAAGCAAAGAGATATTGTTGGATAAAGCTGGCAGCCAAAAGGTAGACCTTGATAAAATTAAATATGCAATGGGTCCGCAGCGTTTGCGTGTCGAAGCAGAGTACAAAGACCCCAACGGTGAAATTCAAAGCGCAGTTCGTTCGTTTAATTTATGGCCATCGTCTTTGGTGTTGGGAATAAAGACGAAATCTTGGTCAGCGACAAAAGATAAAGTGGCATTTCAAGTGGCTGCTTTGGATCTGCAACAGCGCCCTCTGAAGGGACAAGCTGTTCAGGTTTCTCTTTATACCAGTCGCTATTATTCGCATCGTAAACGTCTGGTGGGAGGTTTCTATTCCTATGACTCGTTTCAAGAGGTTAAAAAAATCGGAGAACTTTGCCAAGGAGTTACCGACGCCAAGGGGGAATTCAATTGCATAGGAAAAACCTCTTATGCAGGCTCTGTCATTGCTGTGGCCTCAACTAAGGATCCTCAAGGACGCTCAAGTGAGGCGAATGTTCACCAGTGGATTGTTTCTAAGGATGAACAACAATGGTTTGGTCCCGATGATAATGACCGAGCAGACTTGATTCCATTTAAGAAAAATTATGAGCCGGGCGACACAGCAGAGTTCCAGCTGCGCACTCCATTCCCACAAGCCAAGGTGCTAGTGACGGTGGGGCGTGAATCTGTTCTT
>CAZPYX010000174.1:0-9314 GCA_964590635.1 uncultured Bdellovibrio sp. | reverse complement strand
TTTTTTTCTCCGGTAATTTTTTTTTCTTTGGGCCTCGGCTGTTTTGGTTGGTTTGTGACCGGGTGTTTTTATGGAAAATTTTAGGATCTTCCTTTGTCCGTTAGCGGCCGCCACCCCACTCAACTTTACGCTACGTTCTGGGAGCTTGGTGTGGTCATTATTCTGTTGGGTCTTGAATCCATTTCACCGAAACACCGTCGTCCCCATGTCTTAGGAAATCCCGGAAGTATTTTTTATCTTTGGATGATCTTGCACAGTGTGGGACGCTTACTTATGGAAAGCTTCCGTGAAGATTTCCGCGGGCCCTCCTTGGGACTTTCAATTTCCAGTTGGATCAGTGGAGCCTTGATAATATTGGGATTGATTTTACTTTTCGGCAGGAAGCCAACACGTCGGAGCACGACACTGCTTCCCTAGCTGACAGCGGGCACCTTCAAGATAAGTATCCAGACGACATTGATCCGAAGGATAAGTATTCCGCACAAGCTCTGTCGCCGCCTTTTCTGCGGCATCCAAACGAACCGGGATAAATTCGCGATAAGAATACGTCTGGAACATTTTCACCAGTTCGAATCCCACTTGAGCCACACGTTCGCAATCAACGTGATCACCGCAAATATGTAAGATCTTTGAATCAACACTGGTTAGAGAAACTGCTTCTGGATGGCGATGGAAATATTCTGGCAAGCACACTTTGGCTGCAAAAAAATCTGACTGACCTTCAGTAGATGCCCAATCAGAACCCGGGATGGTTTGCAAAGGCTCACCACCAAGAATATGCCCCAACTCATGGCATAGCACGGCTGCGAGCATCGGCTTCGTCACTCCTTGAGCGCGCGCCAAACCTCCCCACAAAGAAATCTGCATGTAGCTTTCCCTTTTTATAGCGAAGGCCGCAAAGTAAGGACTTGCCCATTCGTTGGGAATTAAAAATGGGAGGCCAGTTTTTGCGATAACCGCTTGCATGTACTGAGACTGAAACTCAGAGATAACTTCCTGATAGTCTTGTTCTGATACACTGGAAAAATACGGAACTCCGACGGGAAGATAGAAGTAATCCGGGCGAGCACTTTCCTGGGCATTTACAGGGCGGCTTCTACGAATATGTTCTTTCGTTGTTTGCGCCATCGTGACTAAGAACGCCAACAACAGACTCGCTAAAATGTAAGGTAGAAATACTCTTAGACCCTTCATAGAATAACAAAACTAGCACGCACACATGATCCCTTCGAAGTTCAATCCCTTGCACTGTAATGATTTTAACTCTGCGCCAGGAATTGTCTCACTGTGAGACTTTTAAACAAAAGCGACGCAAATTGTCTCTGTATGAAATTGGTCTAACACTTCGTAATGCTCAGATGAAAATGTAGAGACTTTGGGCAGCGAAATTTCTTGGCACGAGTAGTGAAGTAGAGATCTCTGAATAGTTTTAATTCTTTTAGAGAGGTCTTTATGAAAAAGCTCTTATTATCTTTCGTAGCAATTGCATCAGCAGTTTGGTTTGTTGGATGTAGTAAAAGCGGTGGCGATTCTTCAGGTGCTTACGCCGTTTCGTGCCCGGCTGGATCAACATATAATGGTAGCTATTGTGTGAATAGTAACGGACAGATCGTGAACCCAACGGGTCCAACAACAACTGTTAGCTATTATGACTACAACTGGTATCAAGTATATACTCAGTATCGTGGCGATATGACAATCGTGAACAGCGGTGCTTATAAAGCCTTCTTGAAGGAAGCAATGGGAATTTGCGATACTCAAGTTTGGTCTTTGATTAACACTGGTTATGCAAACTGTGATTCATGGATTTCGGGTTCACTCAGCATCGCATGGTCTATGGATTCTTCTTTGAAACCAAACATCTCTTTCACAGCTTACCCAACGCCTCAGTATTTCACTGCAAGCTTTGGTATCAGCGGTAACGGAGCAGCTTTGAATCCTTTGAATTTGTACAGCGCAACAACTTACAACTTAATCAACAACAGCAAAGGCTTCGAAATCAGATCTAACGGTTCTTCTTGGAATGGTGGCGGATTGAGATTGATCCAAATCCAAGTACCAGTGGGAACAGTCAATGATACTTATTTCTCTTATGACGTTTACTACCCATACAACGGTGTAGCTACGAAGTTTGCTTCAGGTAAATTCAAGCGTTACTAGTATTGAAACTGCGCAGCTTGCCCACCCCGCAAGTCTTTGCCAGAATCCAAAATTATGACTGAACCAAAAGTTCTTAACGTCAAATGCCCGCAATGCGGGCGTTTGACATTGTACTCACCTGAAAATCCATTTCGCCCTTTCTGCTCAGAAAGATGCAGACTTATTGATCTTGGAGAGTGGGCAACTGGCGGTTACAAAATCCCCGTTAAGGATTCTTCAAGTGATTCTTTAACTTCCGACGAAGATATCTACGACACTCCCGAAGATGATGGCGACGACGATAGCAAGCATTAGCCCTTCGAATATTCTGTACTTCGCAGAACGAACTCTACTTCCGTGAAACAGGAACGCGCGCGGCGTGAAGCCGCTCTGCGAGCCTTTTTCGCAATTTGCTATTGACGAAAACCAGTTTTTGAATTGATATCGGACTGTCATTGGATGACGAAGAGTTATCATCACGATTTTAATTACAACGATAGACACACACATGTGTCTGAAAGAGGAGTTCACATGAACAAAGCACAACTCATCGAAAAAATCGCTTCTGAAACTAAAGTTTCTAAAGCACAAGCAGAAAACATCTTGGACTGCGCTGTTGAAAACATCAAAAAAGCAGTAAAAAAAGGTGACGACGTTAAACTTGTTGGCTTCGGTACATTCACTAAAGCTAAGCGTAAAGCTCGCACTGGTCGCAACCCACAAACTGGTAAAGCGATCAAAATCCCAGCTGCTTGGGCTCCGAAATTCCGCGCTGGCGCAGAATTCAAATCAATGGTTAAGTAATCTCTAACGAGATTATTTCTATGACTTCGGCGATGCCGGAGCGTAGACCAGAAAGGTGTTCCGCAAGGAGCACCTTTTTTTTTGCCTTCACCTTGCCAAAGCAGTACGCTTTTCTAATGGCAACTTTTACGAAAAAAATCAGCAGAATCGGTGTTTATACAAGTGGCGGTGACGCCCCTGGAATGAATGCAGCAATCCGCGCCGTCGTTCGCGTCGGCATTGCACAAAAACTTGAAGTCTATGGCATTCATAGCGGTTATATCGGAATGGTCGATAACATCATTCAACCATTACAACTGCGCGACATGGCCAATGTCATTCAGCGTGGTGGCACTATCTTAAAAACAGCTCGCTCAACAGAGTTCATGAAGCCCGAAGGTCGCGCTAAAGCTGCCGCAAATTTGAAAGCCGCAGGAATTGATGCTCTCGTTTGCATCGGTGGCGACGGCTCTTTCCGCGGCGCCCATGCCCTGTGGGAAGAACATCAAATCCCTGTGGTCGGAGTTCCAGGCACCATCGACAATGATATCTATGGCAGCGACAAAACCATTGGTTTTGATACCGCAGTAAATACAGCCCTTGAGGCCATCGATAGAATTCGCGATACCGCGGCCTCACACGATCGCCTTTTCATCGTTGAAGTGATGGGTCGCAATTCTGGCTTTATCGCTTCCCATGTGGGATTGGCTGGTGGAGCTGAAGAGATCTTCACTCCTGATGGCACAGCGACCGTTGAAAAAGCCATTGATCACATCAAAGAAGGTATTGCTCGCGGAAAAACTAGCAGTATCTTGATCACTGCTGAAGGTCAAAAACCAGGACGCGCCTATGACTTGGCTGATTCGATCCGCAAGAAGTCAGGCATGGATGCAAAGGTCAGTATTTTAGGCCATCAACAACGTGGTGGATCGCCCACAGCTGCGGATCGCATTCTTGCAAGTCGCATGGGTGCTGCGGCTGTCGACTCTTTGCTGAAAGGTCAGTGCGATATCATGATCGGCACCGAAGGCGAAAGACTTGTCACTGTTCCCCTAGACCTTGTCACCAAAACGGAAAAGAAAACGCAGATAGATTTGATCTCGTTGGCAAATCTTTTGGCCACATAATTTCTAATCCTAGACTTCGAAGTGATTCCAAAAGTCGCTTCGAAGTTAGATCTTAAGCGCGCATCCTCGCGCAAATCCCCTCTCAAAAAAACCAACTGTTTTGACTTGACCTGACTGCCCACCTGAATTCCTATATATACTTGAATTCTAAAGGATATTTGCATTCTAAAAAAGAGGTCACATGAAACGTCTTCTGCTTCCCCTTCTGTTGGTTTTGCCACTTCTTGCTGGCTGCACTAAAAAAGATAATGTCATTACTATCGGTGAATACGACTCTATGTCAGGAAGCGACGCCACATTTGGCTTGAGCACCAACAAAGGTGTTCGTCTTGCCTTTGATGAAATCAATGCAGCAGGTGGAATCAAAGGAAAAAAAGTCGATCTTAAAATGATGGACGATCAAGGAAAGAATGAAGAGGCGGCTTCCGCAGTCACTCGCTTGATCACTTCAAACAAAGTTGTTGCGATCATCGGTGGTGTTGCTAGTGGACGTTCAAAAGCTTCAGCTCCGATTGCTCAGTCTCACCAAATTCCATTTGTATCTCCAGCTTCGACAAATCCCGATGTCACTAAGGCCGGCGATTATGTTTTCCGTATTTGCTTTATTGATCCCTTCCAAGGATTGGTCATGGCAAAATTTGCGACCGAAAACTTGAAAGTCAAAAAAGCTGCAGTACTTCGTGACGTTAAGAATGATTACAGCGTGGGTCTTGCCGATGTCTTTGTTCAGGAATTCAAAAAACGCGGTGGCGAAATCGTTGCGGACTTGAGCTATCAAGCGGGTGATATTGATTTCAAAGCACAATTGACACAAATTCGTTCAAAAAATCCTGAAGCCATCTATGTTCCGGGTTATTACACAGAAGTTGGTCTTATTGCTCAGCAAGCTCGTCAATTGGGAATCAAAGCTCCTTTGTTGGGTGGCGACGGTTGGGATAGCGACAAGCTTTCTGAAATCGGTAAAGAGGCTATCAACGGAAACTACTACTCAAATCACTACACGACTGAATCAACTGATCCAGCAGTGACTGAGTTCATCAAAAAATTCAAAGCTAAATACAATGAAACTCCCGATGCCTTGGCGGCTTTGGGTTACGATGCCGCGAAAATCTTGGCTGCCGCTATTGAGCGTGCTCCCGACTTGTCAGGCAAAGCAATCCGTGATGAACTAGCTAAGACGAAGGATTTTGGCGGCGTTACTGGCAAAATCACCTTGAATGAAAATCGTGATGCTGTGAAAAGTGCCGTGATCATTCAAGTCGACGGAAAAAACCGTAAGTTCATCACGACGATTACACCGTAAGGGGAATATGCAGGATTTCGTACAGCATCTTATCAACGGAATAAGCCTTGGATCTATCTACGCTTTGATCGCCCTGGGCTACACGATGGTGTACGGAATTCTGAAAATGATCAACTTCGCCCATTCAGATGTTTACATGGTGGGAGCTTTCGCGGCCTACTATGTTGCTCGCTGGATGGGAATTGATGCTCAGCCTGGCATTGGTACCTTGATCCTGCTTCTTTGTGTTTCCATGGTTTTCTGTAGCATCTTAGGTCTTTTGATTGAACGCTTCGCTTATCGTCCCCTTCGCAATTCTCCTAAATTAAATATCTTGATCACTGCCATCGGCGTCAGTTTACTTTTAGAATACGGTGGTCAAGTTGTCTTCGGAGCCGATCCCAAAGTCTTCCCTGATGTTATGAAAGATTTTGTAATCTTTTCCGCAGGTGGAGTCGAACTTAAATCCTTCGACGTCACAGTTCTTGTTGTCAGCATCCTTGCCATGCTTGGCTTGCAGTTTCTTATTTATAAAACAAAAATTGGCAAAGCTATGCGAGCCGTCAGCAGCAATCCCAGCGTTGCCAGTTTGATGGGTGTAAATCCTGACCGCATAATCGCTTTCACCTTTGTTGTTGGTTCTGCCCTCGCGGGCGTCGGCAGTGTTCTTGTCGGAATGAAATATCCTAAGATTGATCCGCTGATGGGAATGATGTTTGGATTAAAAGCCTTCGTCGCCGCTGTCCTTGGTGGCATTGGCAACGTCGGTGGAGCCGTGATTGGCGCTTTAATCATGGGCCTTTCTGAGGAAATGGTTATCGCTTATCTCTCCAGTACTTACCGCGACGCCTTGGCCTTCGGCATTTTGATTATCATCTTGATTTTCAAACCTGCTGGTATTTTAGGTAAATACTCTGTGGAGAAAGTGTGATGATTAAATCTTTCAAGAATCCTCTCATCGCTCTTATCGGCTTAGTTGTTTTAGGTTTCGGATTTGAAATGGGCTTTGATGCCTACATTCAGTTGATTGTTCTTTTTGTGACGGTTAACTGCTTGATGTCGATGAGTTTGAATTTGGTCAATGGTTACACAGGACAATTTTCTTTGGGGCATGCAGGCTTCATGGCCATCGGAGCTTACTTTTCTGCTTATGCTTCGACAAAATGGAATTTTCTTCCTGCAAATTTAACGCTGGTCAGCTCTTTCATTTTCGCCATCGGCAGTGGCCTTGTTGCTGCGGCTGCGGGTTTCGTGGTGGGACTTCCTTCCCTGAGATTAAAAGGCGATTACCTGGCTATCGTGACCTTGGGATTCGGTGAGATCATTCGTGTAGCCCTACTCAATATGGATTTCCTAGGTGGGCCTCGCGGTTATGCCAACATTCCAAGCCTAGGTTCTTTCTTTAATTCCTTTGCCTTTGCTTCTTTGTGGTTAGTAATCTGCTTCTTCACTATTTGGCGAGTTATGCATTCTAGTTACGGCCGTGGATTCTTAAGCGTTCGCGAAGATGAAATAGCGGCGGAATCTGTTGGTATAAATACCACGGGTATGAAAGTTCGCGCCTTTGTTCTATCAAGTTTCTTCGCCGGCGTTGCGGGATCTCTTTTCGCGCACTTCACTAATTTCATCAATCCCTCGTCTTTCACCTTTCTGACGAGTGTCAACGCTGTGATCATGGTCGTGCTAGGCGGAATGGGTTCCATGACTGGCTCTATTGTCGCTGCGATTTTTATCACAGTTTTGCCGGAAGCTCTTCGTCCCGTCCAAGAATTAACGGGAGTGGATTTACGTATGGTGATTTATTCTTTGTCATTGATTTTAGTTATGATCTGGAGACCCAAAGGAATTTTTGGCAGCCTAGAGATCACAGATGTTTGGAGAAAATATGTCCGACGTTCTGCTTGAAGCTCGTAAGATCACTATGCAGTTTGGCGGTCTTAAGGCCGTCGACTCTTTGGAATTTAAAATTCTTAAAGGTCAGCTTGCTGGCTTAATCGGCCCCAATGGTGCAGGCAAAACAACGGTCTTCAATATGTTGACCGGAGTTTACCAACCCACCCTTGGCGAGGTCGCATTGGACGGAAAATCTTTAAAAGGATTAAAGCCCTTTCAGATTTCGTCTCGTGGTGTCGCCAGAACCTTCCAAAACATTCGTCTGTTCAAAAATCTTTCGGTTTTAGATAATGTTCTGGTGGCCACCCATCAACACGTTCACTATGGATTGTTTGATTCATTGCTGCAGACCAAAAGCTTCCAAGAATCCGAAAAGTTTTTGCGCAACAAAGCCATGGAGCTTTTGCGTATTTTCTCTTTAGAATCCAAGGCCTATGAGCCTGCGTCTTCGCTGCCATATGGACAACAAAGAAAACTTGAGATCATTCGTGCCTTAGCGACCGATCCAAAAATTCTTTTGCTGGATGAACCCGCTGCGGGAATGAATCACTCGGAAACCCATCACTTAATGGAAACCATCGCCAAGATTCGTGAACAATTCAAACTCACGGTTCTTTTGATTGAACATGACATGAAATTGGTCATGGGTATTTGTGAAAATATTGTCGTTCTTGATCACGGGGTAAAAATCGAAGAAGGCAATCCTTCCTTGGTGCAAAACTCTCAAAAAGTTATCGAAGCTTATCTTGGCGTTGAGGAGTCTGAATGAAGTCCCCGATTATCACCGCAGACAACCTCAATGTTCATTATGGATCCATTCACGCCCTTAAAGGCATCACTTTTCAAGTGAACGAAGGGGAAGTCGTCAGCCTTATCGGCGCTAACGGTGCGGGTAAAACCACAACTTTGCGCGCGCTTTCAGGCTTGGTTCCAAGCAGTGGTAAACTTTACTTCCAAGATCAGGATCTTTCTAAAGTTCCTATATTTAAGCGTGTTGAATTGGGCATCGCTCAATCTCCAGAAGGTCGAGGGGTTTTCGCCCAAATGAGCGTTCAAGAAAATCTTGAGATGGGCGCTTACTCTCGCAAAGACAAAGACGGCATCAAAAAAGACTACGAAATGTGTCTCGAGCTTTTCCCTCGTCTTAAAGAGCGCCTGTGGCAAATGGCGGGAACTATGTCAGGCGGCGAGCAACAGATGCTGGCAATCAGCAGAGCCCTGATGTCGAAGCCGAAAATCTTACTTCTAGATGAACCTTCGTTGGGTTTAGCACCGCTGATCGTTGCTCAGATTTTTGAAATCGTGAAGAAACTAAATCACGAAGGAATGACCATCCTTTTGGTTGAGCAAAATGCTCGCATGGCTTTAAAAATTTCCCACAGAGCTTATGTTCTGGAAACGGGAAAGATCGTCATGCAAGACTCTGCAGCGAACCTCCTCAATAACGATGAAGTCCGCAAGAGCTATCTGGGAATTTAAAATTGTCCTAGGCCATTTTTTCAAGGATGACTTCGAATTCGGTGCCGTGGCCATCTTTGACCGGCGAGCGAATTGACACTTTTCCGTCGTGGGCTTCGACTACAGCTTTTACGAAAGTAAGCCCCAATCCCATTCCATATTCAGAACGTGATTTATCAATGCGATAAAGTTTTTGCCAAATCAAAGCATGCTCATCAGCGGCAATACCGGGACCTGTATCAGTCACGCGCAGCACGACATTTTCAGTTTGATTGATGGTTTCAATTGTCACAGTCCCGCCAGCAGGCGTGTATTTGTGTGCATTATCTAAAAGATTGGCGATCACTCGACTGATCAGACGCGAATCAACCATCGCCCAGTCATGGGTATCTAGTTTTTGCACAACTTGAATATCTTTTTCCTCGAAGGCCATCTCATACAGACTCATCATCTCGCTGACCAGCTCACTGACATATTTCTTTTCTAGTCTTAGCTTACGGCTGCGATTTTCAGCCTCAGTGATGTCAGTCAGAACCTGCAAGAAGTTCAAAATTTTATCTGAATTTTCAAAGCAACTTTGCAAAGCTTCACGATAAGACTCTACGTCACCTTCATTTGTCAGTGCAATCTCT
>CAZPYX010000173.1:0-9340 GCA_964590635.1 uncultured Bdellovibrio sp. | reverse complement strand
TCGATATACTTTTCTATCGTCTTTTGGACAAAGCCCTCTTTTTTAAGCTTCACCAACGTTTTACTAAATCTTTCGGCCTGAACTTTAGCCTTCTCTCCCTTGATCTTTGAGAAGGCCACATACGAGGGACTTTCTGAAAGCAGATAGATCGGTTCAAAATCTTGGGCATAACCAAGACGCTGACTTAAAAACTTAAATGCTTCCTCTGAAGCAATGGCCACATCGATACGCTTCACTCGATCTGAACGCCCTAGTTTTTTGATAAGCATTTCTTCATCGACGCTTAAATCCAACGACAGATTTTTCTTATAAGAATCAAACTCTGCTCCACAGGAATATTGGCTGTTGATGCCAACGACCAGCCCCTGCAAATCACCAAGATTCTTCACAATAATATGCTTCTTCTTTAAGGCAAAGACCACATTTCTAGTGAAGGTCATCGGCTCAGAGGAAAAATAAAGAAATTGCTTACGGTCTTCGGTGATAAACGGCGGAAAGAAGGCATCGACCTTGCCTTCTCTGGCCATAACAACGGCCCGCGCCCATGGGAATGTCACGAACTCGGCATCAACCTTCATGCGCTTGCAAATCTCACGAATGATGTCGACATAGACACCCTTCAGTTCCCCATTATCTTTATAAACTTTTGGAGGAAGATCGTCGGGAGACGCAAAAACAATCTTTTCTGCGAAACTGCTCGCTGGCAAAAGAAGGGTCAGGCAGATTAAAATCAAAAGATGTTTCAGCGAGGTCATCTCTATCTTTTACCTCTATTCGAATAGGTATTTAACATGATTTTTCTGAGCCTTCCTCAACTTAGCTCACCCATATGGGTGAATGCCTAAAAACTCCTTCGGCCTGATCAGCTTCAATTCATGCCAGTAATTTTTCTAAATAGTTCAGATATATTAGTTCCTTAGGACGATTTTAGTAGGGTTTAAGCACCGTGAAAGTATAGAGTGCCTGAATCTTTGATTTCATTGCGTAAGGACCCTTTCGGTATGAGTACATTTTCTGACTTCGGCTTGTTAGCATCTCTTTCAAAAACTCTTAAAGAAAAGCGCATCGTTAAACCAACTGAAATCCAAAATAATACCATTCCATTGATGATGGCGGGTCAATCCGTCGTCGGAGTTTCTGAAACAGGCAGCGGAAAGACTCTGGCCTATGCTCTTCCTCTTTTGCACATGTTGAAAGCTCTTGAGGATGACGGCACTCCTGTTTCTGCAGAGGCTTCTCCCCGAGCGATCGTCATGGTCCCGACTCGTGAACTTGGCGAACAGGTTTCGAAAGTATTTAAAACTTTAACCCACGACACTCGTCTGCGTGTACGTCCTGCCTTAGGCGGAATGGCCATGGAGCAAGCCCGTCGAAACACCGCGGGTGCTTTTGAAATTTTATTGGCGACTCCGGGCCGTTTGGTTCAGTTGATGGATCGCGATCTGATCAATCTGACTGATGTGCGCATGCTGGTTTTTGACGAAGCCGATCAGATGATGGATCAAGGCTTCTTACCCGACTCTAATAAAATCTATTATGCTTGTCCTAAAGAAGTGCAGATGGCTTTGTTCTCTGCGACGGTTTCGCCAGCGGTTCAAGATTTGATCAATAACCTATTCGCTGCGGCGGAAGTTTTCAGAAGCTCTGGAAGCGGAAAAGTTGTTCAAACTTTGAAAACACACAATCGCATTGTCAAGGATGGCAAACGCTGGCCATTGCTTGAAAAGATTTTGGCTGAATCCGTGGAAGGTGGAACAATTCTTTTCACCAACACGCGCGAACAATGTGACAACCTTGCCAAGGAACTTGCCGATAATGGCTATGAAGCTGTTATCTATCGTGGCGAAATGGAAAAGAATGATCGTCGTCAGAATTTAAAGAAATTCGCAGACGGCAAAATAAAGTTGCTTGTTGCAACGGATCTTGCGGGACGTGGCCTGGATATCTCGAATGTCGATCGTGTGATCAACTATCATTTGCCCAAGCAAAAGGAAAATTATCTTCACCGCGCGGGCCGTACAGCACGTGCTGGGCGCAAAGGCGTTGTTATTAATCTTGTGACTGAACGTGATGAGCGTTTGTTAGCACAAATTGAAGGACGCAAAATGCCAGCGGTCAGAGATGCTGCCAAATACGCTTCTCAGCCCTATGTGAAAAACAAAGATGCGGCAGTTAATGGAAAACCACAAAAAAAGGCGACTACAAAACCTGCGAAGCCCGCACTTGATGCCAAGCCATTGGGCAAAGGAAAGCCGACGAAGTATTCAAAACCGGGATTCAAAAGAGCACGTCCAGCAAAATAACAACGAGAGATGCGGTCCATGAGCGTCCATGGCCAATACCTCCGACGGAGGTGCACCTTCTCTGCACCTCCTAAAGGCTTACTCACAGAACACATTTAGGTCTTGGTAAATAAACTCATCTCAATTTGCGATCCCGACATCCGATATATTCAGAGAATAGTAAAAGGAGTTCTCCATGAATATAGCGGCTCTATTAGGTCTCATTACTGCGATTTCGATCACGGCGTATGCCATTCTTGGGTCCGCAAAAAATCCAATCATCTTCTTGGATCCACATGGAATCGTGCTTGTTATCGGCGGCACGATCACAGTTGCTCTGTTAAGCTTCTCTTTCAAAAAATTAGCTGCTGCCATAAAAATTGTTTTCAGAAAAGTATTGGGCAATGAGCGCGACAACTATCACGAAACTATTAAAACAATCGTAGATTTGTCAGAAGTTTATCGCACGAATCCCAAAGGATTAATGGCGGCAGTTCCAGAAAAATCACATCCTTTCTTGAAGGATGCCGTTCAGTTGATCGTGAACTATGGGTTCAGTGCGGATGAGTTAGATGAGGTTTTAACAAACGCTATTCGCGGAAAAATCAAACGCGATGAAGAAGAAACAAAAGTATGGCATACCATTTCAAGATTCCCGCCAGCTTTCGGTTTGCTTGGTGCCACTCTTGGTATGATCTCGCTCTTGCAGACACTGGGGGAACCAGGTGCACAAAGCAGAATCGGTCCAGCCATGGCCACGGCTCTCGTCGCGACCTTCTATGGTTTGATCGTCGCCAATCTTATTCTTCTTCCTCTCAGTGAAAAGCTTCACGCCGTTTCGACTTCGGATCAGCTCATCCGTAATATCATCAAAGACGGCGTTCTGATGATTGCAGAGAAAAGACATCCAACTTTTATTGGCGAATATTTGTACTCGTTCTTGCCACCGGGCTTGAAACAGGAAGCTATGGAAAGTGCCGACCAAGGAGAAAAACGTGGAGCCGCGTAATAAGCGCAGGCGCAGAACGACCGAGGAGCATAGCGCTCCTCCTCCGGCGCACGACGAATCCAATTGGCTGGTTTCATATGCGGATATGATGACCTTGCTCTTTGGATTTTTCGTTTTGATGTACACCTTCTCGCGTGTTGATACCGAAAAATTCGACGTCGTTCGTAAAGAACTCACCCAGTATTTCGGGGGCGTCCTTAAGGAAGATGCACGCAGTATTAAAATGCAAAAATCAATTGAAGAAGATTTGTTGAAGGCGCTGCAAAATATTCGCAAGAAGGATCTTCTTGACGATGGTTTGTCTGAAAGAAGTCTTTCACAAAAACTTTTTGAAGTGAAACCTGACGACCAAGGTATTACTTTAAAATTTCAATCGAACGTTCTTTTTTCATCGGGAAATGCCAACCTTCGCCCTGAGGTCCTGGAACTTGTTAAAAATTTGGGTGAAAACCTAAAACGCTATCCTCTGCACAGAATTGCAGTGGAAGGACACACAGATGACAACCCCATTGCATCGGCGACATTCCCATCGAATTGGGAACTTTCTGGCGCCCGAGCTTCCAGCGTCGTGCGTGGCTTAGTTGGTGCGGGAATATCCGAGAACATCTTTGAATCCATTGGTTATGCGGCGACCAGACCCGAAGTTGCAAATCGCGATGCTGAGGGCAATCGTCTGACGGAAAATCAGATCAAAAATCGTCGTGTGATTATCAAAGTGCAACTGGCTCCTGATCAAAAGGCTGTTGAAGCTGTTCGCCAAAAAGGCTTTGCCGTAGAAGTTGAAAATCCTCATCAACAGGAAAAAACTCAAGAAATTAAGTTTGCAAACGACAGCATGGAAGACATTCGCAAAAAGGTTCAAGCCAAAGAAGAAGAAATGAAGCAAGTGGCTGAACGTTTAAAACAAGCGCAGGAACTTGAAAAGAAAAATAAAGAAATTGCGAATCTAAATAAAAAGGCTGTGGATATAGAAAAGAAAATTGAAGATATCCAAGCGAAGACCAAACAAATATTAGATAAGCAAGAGCCTGAAAGAACACCAACATCTACAGGGAAGTAGACTATGAAATTGAACTCACCGCGGACATGGATTGCCGCTGCTGTTTTAGTTCTTGGTGCAAGCGCCGGAACTATTCTTCTCTTAAAGAGCAACAACCCGAAGCCGGCGGCCATGACCATGCCGGCTTCGCCATTAGCAAGCGACGTGAAATCAGTTCACCCTCTGCGGGCAGCGCTCAATCAACAGAAATGGCAAGATTGGATTGCCCTCTACGACAAGCAAAGCAACGAAGCTTCCGAGAATCCAAAAGCAGAAAGATATAGAAACCAAGGTAAAGAAGAAGCCATTAAAATCTTGAACAGCTTCTTGGATTCAGGCAACAGCCTTCCCACTGAAGGATTAGATGCCATCAGAAAAATTCTGTTGGCAGAGACATTTCACGAATCTGGTCCTTCACGAAAGCTATCTGTTCTATCGGCTCATGTTCTGAGTAAGCTTCCTGCCCCCGGCAAAACAGAGGAAAAACAGTGGCTAGAACAAGTGAAGCAAGCTCAAACGAAATCTACCCATAAAGATCAAATCTTTATCTGGATCGAAGCCTCTTCAGGATGGGATCCATTTCCTTCGCAGTTGGCTTCGGGCCTAAAGAAATATTTCAACAAGGACGACTTTCAAAGCGACGCGATCTATTTGATACAAAAAATCAAAGATCCAAAAGCTAAAAGCAAATTGATCGCAGAATTATTGAAATCCAAGAAAAGTCTAAAGCCCGAGTATCGTAAAATCGTTGAGGAACGTTTTAAGCAATAGGATTCTGCCATGAAAAATACTGCCGCGAAGAGCTTGCTAATCGTTGCCGGGCTCTTGTCCCTGGTTTTGATATCGATCGTTGTTCTAGAATCCGTATCGAAAGTGACACCGGCAGAAAGCTGCGAACTTTCCTTAGAAAAGGATCTGCTAGAAGCCCCCTACGAGTTTCTTTCCGCAGACAGCAAAACGCTCCTTGCTTGGAATCATGACACTCAATCTCTAGCTCGTTTCAAAATCGAAACGGAAAAAGGCAAAGTTTCCCTGGCGTCTCTTGAAACGGCGCCCTTGATTTGCGAACAGGCGAAAGAAAACTGTCTGCCGCAAACTCTCTTTGATCAAGATACCAATCTTGAACCGGTTCAATTCTGGAAAGACTTCGGAGTTATCAAAGCAAGATTAGCAAAACGAACTGTCTATCTGCCGGTGATGTGGAATGCGCAGGATATTTTGCGCATAGGTTCTCCATTAGGATTGTGTCAAAAGGACATGGCTTCTGATTCAAGATCCTTTACCTACAGCAACGGTCTTTTGATAGCAACTTTTCCGGAATATGGGGCTTATGGTTATTACAACATGACTCCATTCTATTCTGGCGGACCGATGGCAGCTCCTCGGCACCCTAACGATCTTTGGTCCTTTCAAAAAGGCGGCTGGGCCCAAGACGAATGCTCAACCTTGCAACAACAACGACAAGACATGGTACTCAATTCCAGTAGCAATTTTGTTTCCATGAATCATTTTGTAAACTTCCAAGGGCAGACTCACTATTTTATGTCCACCAAAGGAACCCTTTTTGAATTGAGCGGACCCGGCCTGCCACGCACTAGCTCTGACCTTGCATGGCTTGGTGCAAATACGGTCGCAGTGAGCTCCAACGCAACAAAGTGGACCATCTACGAGGCTCCCCATCTTTTCGACTTCTCGCCGATCGGTGATCTGAAGTTTGAAAAGCCTGTGGACCTTATGTCCGTAGAACAAAGCAAAGATTATCTGGCCATCGAGAAGTCTCAAGGATGGGCGAACCAATCCTTGTTTTGGATAAAAAACACGGCGGGAAAATTTGAAGCGAATAACTTTGGAGAATTGCCCAAGTCCTTCTTCGGAACCAGTCCGAAGTTAGTTTGGGCTCAGAACTTCAATGACAGCTCTATGAGCTTTCTAACAAAGAAGGGAAAGTCCCTTCAGGCCTATCAAATCTCTTGCGGAACTTCTCGCTCTTTATAAGCAGACTTTTTCCAAGGCATAATAAATGAGTGTTGTCCCATCTTGAATTTCTCCCAGATGGACTTTTCCACTTTAACAACTGTCGTTGGATATCTGCTAGAGTCACCAAGCCACAAGCCTTGCATGCCTTCCAGCTCTTTACGTAGCTGTCCGATCTCAAGTTCTTGACGCTTATTAGAGGCCTTTAAAAGAAAGTTCTCCCTCTTCAAGGTTGCTGATACTTCACGAGAAGTATCCAGCTTCTTCTTCGTGTTCAGCAGAAGAGTTTTAATTCGCGACTTATTGCGAAAGCTGACAATTTCATTTTTTCGATCAATCAACTTCTTCATTTGCTTACCCAAAGTTTCAGTAATCTTTTGGCCGATCTTTTGACTGACCTTCCGAATGATAGATCCCACGGCTACTTTCAATTTCTTGAATCGAAAGATATAATAGTACGATCTTCGCAAAGATTCTGGATAAAAAGCATTTCCTGCAAGTATGACAGCCACAATCCAGCTTGCCATAAAAAGAGAAGAGGAAAGTTTAAATTGAATTTTTAGAGCAAGAAGAAGGCAACTTGCACTAACTACGGTCAATCCTAGAGCGAGGGCGCGATGTTGTTTCATAAAGTAAGTATATCAAAAACGCGCCAGAGGAAAAGTCGAGATTCACAAAAAACGGTTTAATAATAAGCCGTCGCGAAACCTATGAAAATACTCCATCCCGAGTAGCTAACATTATTAGTGCTAGAACTAATTGTTGTTCCGTTACGAACCATGAACTCGCCCGTGATAAGCATATTTTGCAAAACTGGATAGTCGTATCCAGCACCAATGCCGATATCGCTCATAAACGCGCTGAAATAGAAATTATTCGCGCTGTCTTTCTCATCAAGTTTGTTCATGTTTAAATTAACCGGAGTATACGAACCTAATACATAAGCACCTGGACGTGATTTCTGAATGACAACCCCGTCTGGACTGACTTCATATCCACTAGAAATTCCGTGGAAATAATAGTAACCACTCACACCCACACCAGAAAGAGGAGTCAGACCATAAGGACCGCCCATCTCTTGTAAATAATGAATTCCCACTCGAGAACTGAAGCTTGGAAGATCCCACACAACAGTAGGCTGCCAGGTGATCATCGAATTTAAACTCTGTTTATCCAGAACATTACCGGCGCTCACAGATATAGAAGATATGCCGGTTTTAACTCGAAGCTGAGGAGCACGGCTCAGGTCCGCGAACGTCCGTGAACTCAGTAAAACAAAGAATGAAATAAAATAAACAAAACGCATTTGCATCTATAAGAGAAAAGAGCTGACAGCTAGTCAATATGTTTCTACTATTCCTCTAGATGTTTGCTCGTTATGTCACCTCCATATTTTTTCTGGTCTGCTTCTTTTGTTCACAAAAAAGTTGGAGCTATCTAAGATCCGATGTTGATTTTGGAATCGGTCCCATTTCGTTAGATCTTAAAACCAGTGATCTTACGAAGAAATTAACTTCACCTGCGGGCTTCGAATTCAACTACAACTTGATTCATGATGCCTACAAGACCGCTTACTGTTTTTCATTCTATGAAGTCATAAAGTCAGAAGATGGATATCTGAGCTTCACGCGCTTTGCGATTGGTGCGAAATATTACCCGACTGGTTTGAATGGTCGCCGTGTTGTGCTTGATAATGAAGTCGAAGCAAAGCTCTGGAAAGCTTCGCCGTATCTGGGCCTTTTCCTTGGGATATCGAATACTTCCGTGAAAGAATACAACGCCTCTGCCTTCGACTTAACTCCCCGTTTCGGAGTAGAAATTCCCGTCACCGCAAAGCTTATCATGCTCACTCAGTTTGAGATCTTTTCAAGCCTCTCGCAAGGCGGCCCCAGCACTGGAGCAAAAAGCTTTAGCTATTCAGGCTTCGCTGCTTTGATTGGCATCAGAGTCACATCTTTCGAATAAAAAAAGGGACGTTATGGTCCCCTTTCTTCAGCTTAGTTGGCGTTCGCTCGGCGCCGCTGTTGAATCTCTAATGTACTCGCTGGCTGTCTTAACTCTGCCGCATTTTCAGTTAATGGCTCGACCTTTAGGACCTTATAAACGTTGTTCAAGTATTTGAAGGCCACCTTGTTGTACGGGTCTAACTTGAGTGTTTGCTCCCATGCAATACGTGCTCCTTGAAAATCCTTGAGCAGGTATTTAACCGAGCCTTTTAGCAACCAAGCGTTGGTTGCATACTCATCTAATTGAGTTGCTTTATCAATATTGGTCAAAGCCTCTGCGTATTTTCCCTTCATGATGCTTTGCTGAGCCTTAAAAATATTGCCAACAACGGTCTCATTTTTATCTCTGTCATGGGCAGGTAATCCACCTGATAAGCGCGGAGAAAACAAAGCGTCTTTGTAGAAAGAAGTGGTATTCTCAAGAAGAGCAATACGCATCTTCATATCATCCATTTCCTTCTGCCAATCCTTCGGTTTGTCATCAGGCTTTCCACCTTGTTGAGGCTTCTGCTCATCATCTTTTTTCGCTACTTGATTTTCGGGATTGTCTCCCACAATAAGAGGATCCAGCTTAGCTGCGACAGTCAGGCTTTCCCCTTCATTGACCTTCACCATAATTTCTTTTGGCTTATAATTTTCTTTCTCAAGAACGACGAAAAAAACTTCACCCAAGCGAGGATCTTCTTCGATGGAAGCAGGTGTATTTCCAATAAGTTTTTTTTCGTTCGTGCGAATATCTTTGATATAAAGTTTTGCATCGGCCGGAAATGATTTTACGACGTACTTTCCACCACAAGCGGTCAATCCTAAACACGCTAATACAACTAATTTGATCTTCATTGGCATCCTCTCCACTTACTCCATCCATTATTAAATGTTTAGAGGGGTAATCAAAGTCCTATTTTATTCGGGACAAGTTAAGACGGTGATCTCTTTCCGCTCTCGCACTGCGGTTTTCGGGAAAGAGCAGGTATCATTTACATGGATCGTATAAACTCCGGTACGAAGGACTAGAGGAAATCCTGTAAGA
>CAZPYX010000172.1:0-9501 GCA_964590635.1 uncultured Bdellovibrio sp. | reverse complement strand
ATTGGCGGGGTGGACGGGACTCGAACCCGCGGCCTTCCGCGTGACAGGCGGACGTTATAACCAACTTAACTACCACCCCGTGGTGTTTTGGAAGATTTGTTATAGCTACAGTAATGAAGGCTGACAACAATAATTTTAGAAAAAATCTTTACAAGGCGCTTAATGCTCTTTTTTTAAGCAAAATACTGCCGCGATATGCCTTTGATTGGCCTTCGGAACCTAAACCGATATCCTTGCGGGGGTATCTAAACACCTCCACAAAGGATAAGTCCCCGTGAAAATGCTCTTCGCACTGTCTGCCCTATTCATTTCTCAAGCAGCCCTAGCTGAAACAATCACCTACAACGTTGAAGGAATGCACTGCGGAGGCTGCGCTAAGATGATTCAATCCAAGGTCTGCACAATGGAAGGTCTCGATAAATGCGAGGTTACTATGGGAAAAGTTGTGATCTCTCCGAAAGCGGGGATTAAACTCACTCAAGAACAAGTTCAGAGCGCTGTCTCTAAAGCTGGAGATTATAAAATCACTGGATCTAACGTCAGTAAATAAATTCTCTTTACTGATTCACATTCTAGTTTGCGAATCTTTAACGTAAATTGACCAGTTTACGCCCGAGTGGGGGATGACGAAATCACCCCCTTTTGCCATAATGTGCGAATGACCATGGGACGCCTGCTAATCATCGACGACGAATCTGAATTGCGCGAAGTACTTATCGCCATTTTAGAAGATACCACTACGGATATCCGACAAGCTGCAAATGGCGCCGAGGGCATCCAACTTCTTCAAGACGAAAAATTCGACGCTGTCCTTTCTGACGAAAAAATGCCGAAGAAATCAGGCCTCGATGTTCTCAAATGGATGCGCGAACATAACATCGACACTCCATTTATCATTCACACAGGTTATGGCCAAAAAGAGATGGTACAAGAAGCACAACGCCTTGGCGTCTTCGCCTTCATCGACAAGCCTTGGAATGAGCATCATTTGATCCAAACGGTGCAGAAAGCCCTCAAAATGGGTCTTAGTTCGCACAAAGCTTAAAGCTTTCCTTGTCTCCCCTTTTAAGATGATCCATCATGGATTCCTACTGCATTCCAAACCTTTGGAGTGGGTTATCCGGGACTAGTTCCCTAGAATAGGATTTGATTCCATGAATAAACTTTTTTGGCTCGATATGGAGATGACAGGTCTCGATATCGATAAAGAAGTGATTATCGAAGTTGCTGCCATTGTCACAGACCTCAATTTCGCAGAACTTGAAACCTTTGAGACCGTTGTTAAACAACCGCAAAAATATCTTGAAGCCATGGACGCTTGGAATAAAGAGCATCATGGTAAATCAGGTTTGACTGCTAAAGTTCCAAACGGAATGCCTGAAGATCAAGTCGAAGCGAAACTTGTCGACATGGTGAAGAAGCACTTCCCTGATCCGAAAGATCGCCCTGTTCTTGCTGGAAACTCGATCATGCAAGATCGTCTTTTCATTAATAAGTACATGCCCGATTTTGCTGGCCGCCTGCACTATCGCATGGTCGATGTGTCCTCTTGGAAAGTGATCATCAATAACAAGTTCAATTATGTGTATCAGAAATCAAATAAACATCGCGCCTTGGATGACATCCGCGAAAGCATTCAAGAACTTCGTCACTACTGTGACAACTTGAATTTCAAAAAATCTTAAAAAGTTTTTTAAAGATAAAAAGAAAAAGCCTCCGCAAAATCTGCCGAGGCTTTTTTTATATTACTTCAGCGCAAGATGCTCTTTTCTGAATTGTATTTTTCCAGACTCCACTGCTTTATTTGGAATTTCAACTCAACAAGGAGGAGACTTCTTCCATATAAAGGAGTCCCCGATGACTTTACTTTCTGCTAATGATCGCTTTGAAATTTTGGATCTTTGCTCTCGTTACAATCGCTGCCTAGACAACGCCGATGAAGAGGGCGCCATGGATTGCTGGGCAAGAAGTGGAATATCCTTTGAAAGTCCTTTGGGAAAATTCACAAACTGGGAACTGTTGCGCAAGCATCTGGCGAAAGAACTTCACGGAGGACGCATGAGCGGCAAACGTCTTGTCTTCTTCAATGTAGTTGTCAGTGACGCCGATAGCGTTGATAGCGCCTTCGTTGATGCAGAATATCTGGTCATTAATACCAGCGATCATCAAATCATGGAAACCGGCTCCTTCAAAAGAGACAAAATCACTCGCACGTCGATGGGTTGGCGTTTTCAAAATCGCGTCCAAAAGGCTGACATGGTTTCGCAACCAAAGCCCATCCATCGTCCAGCGGAAGTTCACCCCACTTAGGATGCGATTGTAATGCAAACACAGAGTTCGGTATCATGAAGAAGATGAAAGCAATTCTTTGCCTCTTTCTCATGGTACTTCCGGTATGGGCACACTCAGAAAATAAAATTCTGACCATGGGAATGCCTTTTCAGTACTCAAGAAATCAAGCCTTGAAAGAGTATCTAGAATTTCTCTCTGACTCTTTGAAAGATGCCGGCTTTAAAGTTGAGCTTAAAACACTTCAATCCCGAAGATCCTATGACTTAGTCACCAGCGAAGAAATGGATTCCAGTCCCTATGACGATCTCGCGATTTCAGAGGGGCGAGACAAAGTTATCTCTGTGCGTTTTCCGATTATTTATACCAAGGGACGAATTTTCTACCGTAAGGACTCTGTTTCATTCAACGCAAAAAAACTTAACAAGTACACTGGGGCACTCTCTCAAAATAATGCCTTGATGGATAAAGAGGCCAAGCAACGACAACTAAAGTTCATCAGCACGGTAAGCCCCTATCAAAGCATTCAACTTCTGCTAGAACGCAAAATCGATTATTTTCTGTCCATCGAAGAGGTAGGGATTTCTGCGGTTAATTCGACACCCGAAGGAAATTCCCAGATTAAAATGAGCGATGTCGTATTCAATGAAGCGCCCATCTACTTCACTATGCAGAAAAAATTTAAAAAAGATCTTCCGAAAATAGAAATGGCTTTTAGAAAACACCTGACTGGAAACCTAAGCCAGTACCCACTTATAAAGGCTAACCTCAATAAATACCGAAATTAAAAAATCTTTTAAATTCAATCTTGTCGTTCGGCATTTCAAAAGTTAACATCGCATTATGAAACTGCTTCTGGTCATGCTTCTTATTGTCTTGCCACACTTTGCCTTTTCTCAACCGAAAAGTCTTGTCTTGGCAGCTCCGCAAGGCCATGAGCGTTTTCCCCCGGTCCAAGAATATCTTCATTTCATCGAGGATGTATTAAAGGATGCAGGTTACACAGCAGTTTTTAAAACTGTTCCGTTAAAAAGATCATTTGAAATGGCTTTAAAAGAAGAAGTCGATGGCCTTCTTTATGACGATCATCAAATAGATCCAAAAACAAAATCTCTGATCTCAGTCTCATTTCCCATAGTTTATGGTCGAAGCCGAATCGTTTGGCTTAAAGAGAATAAAGACTTTGATGAAAATCACTTAGAAAAATTCAAAGGCGCGTTCCTGTGGAACAACACCATCGCTGAAAATGAAGTGAAGCGCCGCAATCTCAACTGCATCCCCGTTGGATCCATTGAACAAAATATCCGCCTTCTTTTGTCGGCTCGAGTCGACTACGTCATTGCCCTCGAAGGTGTGGCTCGGGGCTTAGCCACCCTTTTTCATGCTGAAAATAAAATCAGAATCGGCGAACAGCTCTTCATTAAGATCCCCTTTTATTTCACTCTCAGCAAGAAACACAAAAAAGATCTTCCAGAAATAGAAGCCTCATTCCGCAAGCACCTCAAGGGTGATCTCGCCAAATACCCGACAATAAAATCTCTTTTAAACACGACTGCAAAATAGTTCAAGCTTCCTATCCCATGTGCAAATCGCATAATAAATTATGAAATTTATGCTTCTCTTTTAGGGGTTTGACCTCTATGGTGCCCCACTTCCCGAGGAGTCTTTATGAAATCAGTTCTTGCTCTATTGCCGTTGCTTTTTAGTTTAAATGCGAAAGCCGATCTTAAGCCATTTATCAGCGAACAAGATAAAAATAAAATGCTGCAGATTCTAGACGAAGTTTGTGGGGACAGCTGGTGTGAAGGTCAGTACGAAATCGACTTCAAATCCATGATGTGCACAAATGACGGCTGCACCGTAAATATGGATTTGGACCTCGGCACCGAAGAAAACTTCGAGAACAACCATGCTCCCCGTTTCTTTGAAACCAGCATCTACTTGAAAAAAACACCGGCTTTCTTGGCTCAGCTTAGCTCCGACAGTTTCAAACACAATTTTTTAACTGCGGCTTTCAGCGCTGAGGTTGATAGAGCGATGGACGCGCTCTCTGAAAAATTCTAGCCTGGAATGCAGCGTCCCTTATCTTTCGGATCGTTGGAACGGCGAAATGCATGTCACCTTCAAGGTCCAAGATAACCATATAACACAAATTCAGTCGCTGAAAGTTGATGGCAACTTCTAGTTCATCAACCAAGGATTTCTGTATATGACATGGACAGGCTACCGAAAATAAAGGGTGGCTGTCTTCCCGATTGAGCGGCCCTTCGTGATTTCTGAATCCAAAGTCAGGAATCGATTGCAAAAAAATGTCTTTCCTCAAGTCCATGTTCTTTATCGGTTTTCATCAAAGCTCCGCAGGCAGTCACTCGCCAACGCATTCTAATTAAATAATTAAAAGTACCTGCTTCCTTTTTGAACCAAAGGGAAGCAGGTACCTTTAGGTACCAAAAAGACCTCCCGCAAATAGAAGCCCTCTTTTACAGACACCCCAAAGGTAACCTCAACAAATACCCAACAATAAAACCCCTACTAAACAGGCAATTAAACTAACCGCGCAATCTCCCCTCCCCAATCCGCGCCCTTCCAAAGGAAGCAGCCAGAAAACCTACGCAAAGAAGAGGTCCTTCCAACCGCCACTACCGTTAACGCCAGCGAAGCGGGGCTTAGATAGGCTTTGAAAATCAAGTTCCACAAGCGAGCCACAGAGCAAAAAAAAAAGGACAGCCTCTCGCGAGGACTGTCCGAAGATTTTCAAAGCCTATCTAAGCCCCGCTTCGCGGGTTAGTAACGATAGTGCTCAGGCTTGAAAGGACCGTTCTGATCCATGTGTAGGTACTTTGCTTGTTTTGAGGAAAGCTTAGTCAACTTCACACCTAGTTTACCCAAGTGAAGAGCCGCTACTTTTTCGTCCAAGTGTTTAGGCAAACGGTAAACTGCGACTTTTTGGTATTTATCGCGGTTCATGTAAAGTTCCATCTGAGCCAAAACTTGATTCGTGAATGAGTTACTCATTACGAAGCTTGGATGTCCAGTTGCACAACCCAAGTTAACCAAACGACCTTGAGCAAGAATGATAACTTGGTTACCGTTCTTCAAAGTGTGGATGTCAACTTGTGGTTTAACTTCACGCTTCTTAGAGTTCTTATTGATCCACGCCATATCGATCTCGATATCGAAGTGACCAATGTTACAAACGATCGCGTTGTTTTTCATTTTAGTGAAATGCTTTTCAGTGATGATATCGCAGCAACCAGTTGCAGTTACAAAGATGTCACCTTGAGAAGCTGCATCGTCCATAGTTGTAACTTCGAAACCTTCCATAGCTGCTTGCAATGCGCAGATAGGATCGATTTCAGTAACAAGAACGCGAGCACCAAGACCGCGAAGTGAGTGGGCAGAACCTTTGCCTACGTCCCCGTATCCAGCTACTACGCAGATTTTACCAGCAACCATCACGTCAGTTGCACGTTTGATACCGTCAGCCAAAGACTCGCGGCAACCGTACAAGTTGTCGAATTTAGATTTTGTTACTGAGTCATTGATATTGATTGCTGGAACTTTCAATTTTCCATTCTTCAACATCACTTCAAGATTATGAACGCCAGTCGTTGTCTCTTCAGAGATACCGATGATTTTCTTCAACTCTTTTACGAAACGAGCTTCATGCATCATGTTCGTCAAGTCACCACCATCATCAAGGATCATGTTGTAACCGTCTTTGCCCCAGCCAGTGATCGTTTGCTCGATACACCAGTTGAACTCAGTCTCAGTTAGACCTTTCCAAGCAAAAACAGGAATGCCTGCTGCTGCAATTGCAACTGCTGCGTGATCTTGGGTTGAGAAGATGTTGCAAGAAGACCAACGGATTTCTGCACCAAGCTCAATAAGAGTCTCGATAAGAACCGCAGTTTGAATTGTCATGTGAAGACAACCAGCAATTTTAGCACCTTTAAGCGGTTGAGTTTTTTTGTACTCTTTACGAAGAGACATCAAACCAGGCATTTCAGTTTCAGCGATTTGAATTTCTTCGCGGCCCCATTTAGCAAGCTTTGCGAATACTTCTGGATTTTCCATCGCCTCTTTGCAAACCATGTAATCTACAGTTGCAGTTTTAGGAGCTGGTGATTTAGTTGCCATAGCTTTTGGAGCTTTAACAGGTTTCATATTTTTCTTCATAGCGGACTTTCCGTTTGTAGTCGTTAATGACATTGATTCTTCCTTGTTTAAAAAAGTAGTATTCCAAAAAAACAAAAATTCTAAAATCTATTTCTAATCTCCCAGCACCAAGGCTGGTCAAAAAGGTCCGAGCGCAAGGCGGAGGGTGCTTCGCGAAACGCAGGCGTGGCAGCGCCACGTCGGAGTGAAGCGAAGGGCCCGACAACGCCGTCGATCGGGCCTTTTTCACCAGCCGCTTATGGCAGGGTGAGAATTTCGTAGCCAGTATCTGTCACTAGGACCGTATGTTCAAACTGTGCAGACAAAAGACCATCTGCAGTATGATAATACTTAATACTAGAGCCATGAATATCAAATTCGACCACTTCTTCAGTACCTTGGTTCACCATAGGCTCTACAGTGATACAATGGAATGGAACAAGACGTTCGCCTTTTCCCTTTTTACCGAAAGCAGGAACAAAAGGTTCTTCATGGAAAATACGACCAACGCCGTGGCCGCCGATTTCTTTAACGACTGAATAACCTTTGCGAGTCACAAGCTTGTTCGTCTCAAAGCCAATGTCTCCAGTATAACCACGCGGCGTGATCGCTTCGATCCCCTTATCACGGGCTGCCATCGCGGTTTCTACAAGATCCTTCGCCTCTGGAGAAACATTCCCCACCATATACATTTTCGAAGTGTCGCCAAAGAATCCATCAATCCAAGCCGTCACATCCACGTTGATAATGTCGCCATCTTTCAAGATCACTTTAGAATCAGGAACGCCATGACAAACAACTTCATTCACTGAAGTGCAAGTGTACTTAGGGTATCCATGATAACCAAGGCAAGCAGACTTCGCGCCGCGAGTCTTCATAAAATCATTCGCAAGATCATCAATCTCTTGAGTAGAAATCCCAATTTTTACGTATTTATCAAGATAAGTAAGTGTATCGGCCGCTATACGACAGGCCACAGTCATTTTTTTGATCTCATCAAGAGATAAAGGCTTAATTCCCATGGGAAAAGGTATAGCACAGAGGGGACTTGATTGATAGGCGCGATTACGAAGCCGAAACGAAAAAACCCCAGGTTTTGATACCTGGGGTTTCAATAATCTAGTTCAGCTTAAACTGATC
This sequence comes from uncultured Bdellovibrio sp., assembly GCA_964590635.1. GTDB lineage: Bacteria > Bdellovibrionota > Bdellovibrionia > Bdellovibrionales > Bdellovibrionaceae > Bdellovibrio. The sequence continues at coordinate 1,914 of CAZPYX010000172.1, read as the reverse complement.
TAAGACCTATTTAAGGTGCTTAGAAACCAATTTAGTCATATCGAACATAGAAACTTGAGTTTTACCGCCGAAAACTTCTTTAAGTTTTGCGTCAGCATTGATGTTTCTACGGTTTTTAGAATCTTGAAGATTGTTCTTCTTGATGTAAGCCCAAAGTTTTTTAACAACTTCAGTACGTGGAAGTGGAGAAGCACCAACAACTGCTGCCAAAGCTGCAGATGGAGTCAAAGCTTTCATGAACGCTGCATTTGGTTTGCGAGCAGTTTTAGCTTTAGGAGCTGCTTTTGCTTTTGGAGCAGCTTTTTTAGCTGCAGCTTTAGGAGCAGCTTTTTTTGCAGCAGCTTTTTTAGGAGCAGCTTTTTTTGCAGCAGCTTTTTTAGGAGCAGCTTTCTTAGTAGTAGCTTTTTTTGCGGCTTTAGCCATGTTCAATTCCTCCAGTAGGATTTTTGTCTTGTTACTATCGAATGAGCTTAGTGTGTATCTAAGTCCAGGCCTTTGTCCAAAAAAAAATGCAGGGTATATGCATTTTTTTTGTTTTCTCATAGGGAAATGTCCAAAATCGCCTAGGGAAACCCCAAAAACACCCTCGGGAGACCCGCTTTCCCATAGGGAAAGAGCGTTTTTTCATAGGGAAACCGACGATTCCCCCTCTGAAAATTGCGTTTTTGTAGCGATCTCCCCTCTTGAAACGACTCTAGACTCGTGCATTTCCAGATTGTTCCGAATAGAAAGGCATGAGTTTTCAAGCAAGCTTCAAGCAAATCCTTAATGAGAAAATGAATGGCGGCCAGTCTTCCCAAGCTACTTTCTCCTCTGAAGCATCCACGCACCTGAGCTCTGATCCAGCAAACTTGGCCTACCTTATGGGGCAAGTAGGTCGCTTCGAATTCCAAAAACCACACGTTCAGCGTGGTCAATATGCGGCCCCTAAAGTTCGTCCACAAAGAAAACCACACAACCTTTCAGCAAGCCAACACCTCTCTTTTGAATTCTTGAAAACATGGATCCACGATCTTTCAGAAGGCTATACAGAGAGCGAATTGAAGAAAGCCTTCCGCCAGGCTGCTATGATTCTACACCCCGACCAAGGGGGCAATACGACTCAGTTCATGGAGTTGAAAGAGCATTACACGACCTTGAAAGAGGTTGTTGCAGCGGCATAAGCTCAGGCCCCAGAGCGAATCACTATATACTATATATAGAGAAGCCTCTGAATCCAAAAGACATACGCAATTTCTCTGATCCGTTGATGCTTTCAAGTTTAGCCTGCAAAGCTGAAGCACTCACGCCTATTAGACAATAATTTAAGGAAGAGCCTCGGGACCTTCTTATGCCCTATGTGGAGACATTTCCGACGCCACAGGTTTCACAACGCAGGTCGATAAGATCAAGGATGGTCCCGATATTGGAAGAGGCTTGGCGATGGAAAATTCTTAAGTACAATGCCCACCTAACAGCTCACTCCGACGAAGCCACCACAGCGAGAACTACGAGCAGAGATCTTTCCGGCAAGCGCTCCGACCCTACTGTGACATGCCATCGGGAATCTTCAGATGATCTGTCTTAACTGGCTATGCGGGAGTATGCGGCGACAATCGACAATATTGAGGCGCCTGCTCCTCATGATGCCGCTTCATCAGATTTTAACTTGTCGCTGTTGTTACTAGCCTCATTCTGGCCAAACACCCTGTCTGCTGTGAAAACCTGAATAAGAAAATAGAGCTTGTTTCAGTCTGATTCATTTTACACATTACATATCTGTAAGATGCTTCCGCGGGGTCTGGCAAATACCGATATATTCATCAGACAGGGATAGAATTACAGCCAAGATGTTCGAATTTAGAATTACAGCTGAGGAAGCTCAACAGAAAAGAATCAAGTAATTAAAGGTGAAATATATCATCTCCTTCCTGG
>CAZPYX010000171.1:3340-9514 GCA_964590635.1 uncultured Bdellovibrio sp. | reverse complement strand
GCGAAGCCTCATTCAACTTCCCAAGAGCTTGGGCTGGGTCTGTTTTTCGTAGTGAAATTCCGGCCTCAAACATTTGTTGAGCCTTATCACTTATAAACACATGGGCCACGTCATTAACAGCCTTACGCAACTCTGCCACTGCCTGTGGACGAGTTTCTTTTTGTAAAGCGGTGATCAAAATATTCAACGCCTGCTGTCGGTCCTTCTGCAGACTGAGATTGTAAGCTTTTTCAATAATGTCTTTATAAGTTTCAGACTTGTTTACAGCAGGTTTGCCTTGAGAAAAAACGCAGAGGGAGAAAACTTGTGAAGAGAAGAAAGCCGCAAAAACTGCGGCTTTCAGAAAACCAAAATTCAATTTCATCGACTAGTTCTTCTTAAAAGATTTCAAAGTTAATGTCATTGTTCCAAACTGAGTTGGAGCTGTTTGTTTCAACGTCCCGCCCACTGGAACTACTTGTGGATTCAACCATACATTGATTTCACCCTTATCACTAGAAGCTTTATCACGAGCGGTGACGTGAATGCTATCAAATGTTCCGGCTGGAACGGTGATTTTCTCTTCTTTTGTATCGATGATTTCCAAATCCTGCTTGGGAATTTGCTGTTCTTGACCATTCGAAATGATTTTTTTGATCGCACCAGTTTCTGGATCAATCAAAGTTTGATTTTTTTGTTTTCCGGCGAAGCCCAAATCGGCGTCTTGATCCATCCAAATGCCGTCAGTACCCACTGAAGATACCGACATCACCATAGAGCCCTTGATAAAGCCTCCCACATTCAGATCATAATTGGCTGAATCGCCAACTTTCCAATCCAAACCCATGGTTTGAGCTTCCATGATGGCATTTGCCTGAACGTGAACCAATGTATCTACGATAGATGGGGCTGCTTGAGCGTTGATTGCGAATGCAATACCGAGAACCGCGATAAGTGTCTTAAACATACTTCCTCCTTGAATGGTTTAATGTGTTCTTAATGAGAACACAGCCTCAAGGAGGGTCAATATGCCATTCTACGTGGACGATTAAGCGTCGTTGTAGCTTGATACCAATACTTGGCGTGGCTTACTGCCGTTTGCAGGTCCGACAACGCCTTCTTTTTCAAAGACTTCAATCATGCGCGCCGCACGAGGATAGCCCAGACGGAATTTGCGTTGAATCAAAGATGCAGAAATTTCTTTTTGGCTTGAAGCCCATGAAAGAATCTCATCATATCTTTCATCATACTCTTCCTCGCCGAATCCGCCGCCATCGCCATCACCACCACCGGATTCAGAGTCGCCAGCAAAGCCTTCAAGGGCGCGCATTGCAAGGGAATCGTACTCTGGCTCCGCTTGATCTGACCAATGCTTAACAACATTCGCGATCTCAGTATCCTTCATATACGGACCATGATGACGTGTTGGTTTACCAATACCTGGAGCTTGGAAAAGCATGTCACCATTCGGAAGAAGACGTTCTGCTCCGGAATCATCAATGATAATTCTAGAGTCCATTTTCGACGCCACTTTCAAAGCCACACGGCCTGGAATATTTGTTTTAATCAAGCCCGTCACGACGTCTTTACGTGGTGACTGTGTGGCAAGAATCAAATGGATTCCGCAAGCACGGGCTTTTTGCGTCAAACGCTGAATCGGCTCTTCAATGTTTTGTTTTTCAACAATCATCAAATCGGCAAGCTCATCCACGACGATCACCACATAAGGAAGTGGTTGATAGTAATATTGATCCAGCTTGGCTTTGCCTTCTTCTAAAGCGATGTTATGTCTTTCGTGTTCTTCCACATCCGCTTTTGACATCTGCGCTGTTTTTTCATTAAACAACTCAATCTTACCAACACCAAATTTAGACAAAGATTTATAACGCTTTTCCATTTCACGCACAGCCCACTTCAAAGCTGTCGCCGCTTTTTTCGGCTCAGTGATATGCGGAAGGGCCAAATGGGGAACTCCAGCAAACGGCGCCAAGTCGACCATTTTTGGATCAATCAACACCAGTCGCAAACTTTTCGGAGAATGTCTGAATAATAAACCTGAAATAATAGAACCTACGAAAACTGACTTACCGGAACCGGTCGTACCTGCGATCAATAAATGCGGCATCTTACGCAAATCTACGATCTTAGGTTCGCCATCAACGGCGCGGCCCACGGCCATCGGCAATGCAAGATCTTCACTCCAGAACGTGTCTTCAGCAATCAGATCTTTGTAATAAACTGTTTCACGCTTCAAGTTCGCCGTCTCAATACCAACAACATCAGTTCCCGGGATGTGACCCACAACACGGACTGATTCTGAAGAAAGGGCCAATGAAAGATCGTCTTCCAGCTCAGAAATTTTGGAAATTTTCACATCCGCATTTGGCTTAAACTCGTACATCGTAACCAGAGGACCCGGCTTCGCATCTGTGATTTGTCCCTCGATAGAGAAGTTTTTCAACTTTTCCACCAAAGAGTCCGCTTTTCTTTGAATCTCTGCCTTATCAATTTTGATACGTGAAGCAGGAGGATCTTCCAATAAAGACAACTTCGGCATTTCCCAGTTCTCGATACGACGAGGTGGTTTTGCCTTCATTACGACTTTACGTTTTTGCGCTAAACGAACCGCAGGAACTTCATCTTCGTCATCTTCATCAGATTCTTCTTCCGCGTCAGCTGCCAGAATCGCATCTAAATCTTCGTCTTCCTCTTCTTCGTCCTCAGCATCTTCTTTGAATTTCTTATCAGAAAGAGGGAAGACCAATTGCTGCGCTTTGCTCATGTCGCGCTTTTCTTCTTTCTCTTCCTTTTTATCTTTTTTCACAGGCTTGGATTTTTTTGCTGCGGCCGAATCACTGACAAACATTCCAGAGAAAAAATTGCCAATTTTGTCTGAATATTTTTTCTTTTTCCAATTGGCGAAAAAGCCCTGCGGAATTTCGGCAAGTTCTTGCAATGTTTTCTCTGAATAGAAAACCACCAGGATCGCCATGAACGACCATAAGATGACTTGCACCCCCGCAGATGCAAACGCTCGCATTAGGGCCTGCGCGACGCCAAGACCCAACAGACCACCTAAGTAGATTTGGTTCTGAAAGAGCTTCGTATTTGGCAAATAAAGCGAAAGAAGGGCCGCCACGTTGATAATCAACAAAAGAGCCCAAACAAAACGAATATTTTTTAAATTCAAGGATTCGCCCTTAAAGCTCGCATACGCCATTTTTATGAGGCTACCCACGAGGACCCAAGCTGCAAGACCTAAAAACTGATACAGCATATCCGCAAGGAAGCTGCCGACGATTCCACAGTAATTTAATGCCTTTAAGCCTTGGCCTATGGAATTCAAAGAGGGGTCGCGCGGATTGTAGCTTATAAGAGCTAAGACGAGGAAAAGTCCTAGGCCTAAAAAGCCGATTGCAATAACGTCCTGACGAAACTTTTTAAGGAATTGGTTCATTTAAAAAATTTACGAGATTCCGATGAGTTAGTCATGCGGATGAAGCGCATACTTGACTTAGGACTGGCGGTGCAGGACAAATGCGGCACGTTACTTCTTACGCCCAAAAGCCCTTAGACTTCAGAGCGCAGGACTTCAATACAAAGAGCCAGTTAAAATGCTTAAAATAAATGAGATTTTCTACAGTATTCAAGGTGAAACCAGCTACGCGGGCAATCCCACCGTTTTCGTGCGCACAACGGCATGCAATCTGCGCTGCACTTATTGCGATACAAAATATTCTTATTTTGAAGGCGAAATGCAGTCTCTTGAAGCCATCATGAAGGAAATCGATTCCCACAAAGCACCTTATGTTTGCGTTACTGGTGGCGAGCCTTTGCTACAAAAAGAAGTTCATACTCTTATGAAGACTCTTTGTGATCGCGGCTATAAAGTTTCTTTGGAAACCAGTGGATCAAAAAGTATTGAAGTTGTTGACCCACGCGTAAAAATTATTTTGGACGTTAAAACTCCAGACAGTGGCGCTGCAGATTCATTCATCATGGAGAACATCGGCTTTTCCACTCCTAGTACAGAATACAAGTTTGTGATTTGTTCAGAAGAGGACTTCGATTGGTCTGAAAATTTCTGTCGTCAACACAATTTGTTCGAAAAATTTATGGTTTTATACAGCCCATCATACGGCCAAGTGTCTGAACGCTGGTTGGCAGAAAAAATTTTGCAGAAAAAATCATCTGCACGGTTGCAATTGCAGCTCCATAAGTATATTTGGTCTGCAGAAACACGCGGAGTATAGGCCTTCACTTCAATAACACTGAATTAGTCCACTCCAAACCTAAGCCGACATTTTTGGGAGTTCCATGACGCCGAACCTGAACAGTTCTGATAATCTTTTTGTCGCCAACCTTCAGTCAGTAAGTTTGGAAAAACTAGTTAAGAGCAAACTTGAAGTTCTCTTTGCTCAACAAAAAGAAGCACAAGTTGAATTGAACGGTCTATATAACGTCGTTATCGAACAAGTAGAAAAACCACTTCTAGAGCTAGCTTTGCGCGCCTACAATGGCAACCAAGTGAAAACAGCACAAATGCTTGGCATCAATCGCAACACTCTTAAGAAGAAAATTGACAACTATAAAATTAGAGTCAAAAAACTAAACTAATTAATCTCACTCCGACTTCGTCGGAGTGTAGAGTAGACAAGTTCATACAAAGCTTTGCATCAGCGGGCCACCTCGAACCACCACCACGCTCTAGGTCCGCAACTTTTTTTGTTTTGTCCGATTAATTTCGTGTCTCGAGAGGGGTTCTAATGAGCACGCGAATTCCGCCTCAAAATCTAGAGGCTGAACAATCTATTCTAGGCGGTCTTATGTTAGACCGCGAAGCTTTAGACCAAATCGGCGACCTTTTGTTCGCCGAAGACTTCTATAAGCCTGGTCATCAAAAGATCTATGCTGCTATCAAGGAATTGCATAGCAAGACTCAGCCTATTGATATCATCACTGTGACCAATGTCCTTCAAGCTGAAGGCACGATGGAAATGGTCGGTGGTCCCGAGTATTTGATCAGCCTTCTTGATAAAACTATTTCATCTGCCAACATCGCTTCACACGCCAAGATCGTTCGTGAAAAAAGTTTGTTGCGCAAAATGATTCTAACGAACAGCAAGCTGATTGAGCGCGCTTACGATTCTGATTTCGTAGACGTTGAGTCTTTTATGGATTCCGCGGAAAGCGAAATCTTTAAGCTCAGTGAAAACAAAGCGCAAACAGGCCTTGTTGGTTCCATGGAGATCGTTAAAGCTTCTATCCAAAAAATCGAAGAACTTTATAAACGCAAAGCCGATGTTACGGGTCTTGCAACGGGCTTCACAGAGCTAGACAAAATGACTTCAGGTCTTCATCCAGGGGAAATGACTATCATCGCGGCCCGTCCGTCGATGGGCAAAACGGCCTTCTCTCTGAACGTTGCACAACACATCGCTCTTCGCGGTAAAAAATGTATCGCTTACTTCTCTCTCGAGATGGGTAAAGAGTCGATGATGATGCGTATGTTGTCTGCCGAAGCGCGTGTGAACATGGGTGAGATCAGAAATGGTAAAATCCAAGATTCAGCATGGCCTAAGTTGATCAACGCAGCTAGTGCGCTCAGTGAAGCATCTATCTTCATCGATGATACTCCAGGAATGTCGCCTTTCGAAATTCGTTCTCGTGCACGTCGTCTGAAAGCAGAGCACGGTCTTGATTGCATCATGATCGACTACTTGCAGTTGATGAGCATGAAGCAAAAATTCTCTTCGCGTGAGCAAGAGGTTGCGGAAATTTCTAAGAACTTAAAAGCGATCGCCAAAGAATTGCAAATTCCGATCATCGCACTTGCGCAGTTAAATCGTGGTGTGGAAGGTCGTTCGGATCGTCGTCCAATGCTTTCAGATCTTCGTGAGTCCGGATCTATCGAACAAGATGCCGACGTTATCATGATGCTTTATCGTGATGACTACTACGATAAAGAAGATCCAGATAAGCAAGGTCACGCTGAGGTCATTGTGGGCAAACAGCGTAACGGTGCGACAGGTACAGTGAAACTTCGCTTCGATGCTAAATACAATCGATTCAGAGACGCTGACAATGAAGGTGGCGCGGTCAATCCGCTTCCTCCTCCACAGGCACCTCCGCCAATGCCTGGCGGCAGACCGAAAACATTTGCTCCTGGGGCTCCGACCTAGGGTACTAAAGGCC
>CAZPYX010000171.1:0-3330 GCA_964590635.1 uncultured Bdellovibrio sp. | reverse complement strand
CTGCGGTCGCGCCCCCAAGGGAGGCCCGGCCAATGCTGGCGGGCAGACCGAGAAACTTTCCTCTGGGCGCCCGGGCTGAGGATTCTAACGCCCACTTATGTGGCCTTTTTCAGGTCGTCATAATTTTATCAAGAAAGCCGACCAGAACTTTAAACCTGTGGTTTTAGTTACAGGATGCTCTTCAGGAATTGGCTTAGCCCTCGCACGAATGCTCCACACTCACAATGAGTACCGAGTCGTTGTTACCGCCAGAGAAAAAAGCATCCAAAAAATTCGCAATGAGTTCAGAGAAGACGATCGCTTTCTTATCCGCACACTCGATGTAACTTCCGTTGAAGATCGCCAGCGTCTTATGGCAGAGATCAACAAAGTGTGGGGCGGCGTGGATGTACTTGTGAATAACGCCGGCATTTCCTATCGAGCCGTTGTTGAACACATGACCCCAAAAGATGAAATGCTTCAGATGGAAACTAATTATCTAGGGCCCATGGGATTAATTCGTCTCAGCCTTCCACACATGCGGGAAACCGGTCGGGGAAAGATCATTAATATTTCTTCAGTGGCGGGAATGTTGGCAATGCCAACGATGTCTTCTTACTCTGCTTCGAAATTTGCTCTTGAAGGTGCTTGCGAATCTCTGTGGTATGAAATGCGCCCCTTTGGTGTGAAAGTCTGCATGGTACAACCTGGCTTTATTCATTCTCATTCATTTCAAAATGTCTATCACACAGACCAATCAGATCCGACACGCAATTGGAGCGGACCTTACAAAGATTTTTACCAAAACATGACTCCATTCGTAGAACGAATGATGAACATGTCACTCACCACTCCAGAAAAAATTGCCAAGATCATTATCGATGTCATCGAAACCGAACATCCACCGTTGTGGATTCCTTGCACACTCGACGCAAAATTATTTTACTACATCCGCAGAGCCTTCCCACGCAGACTCCTCCTCCCATTCCTCTATTGGTGCCTCCCCAAAGCCCGCACCTGGGGCAAAGAATACTCCCACAAACGCTAAAAGGTACCTGCTTCCCTTTGGTCAAAAAAAGTACATCGACATGCCACCAAAAGGGCTGTTTTTAGCTCAATAGGAAGCAGGTACGTCTGGAGCTCGTTTGGAGCTGGACCTTGGCCTAATTTAGGCGATTCCCATTGTGTTCAAATTAACCTCTTGATTGAGTGGAGGAGTCGAATGATTAAGGGGAGCGAATGGATTTGCTCTCTCAATAGACACGCACGGAGGCGGGCCTATGGAATCAGAATCAGGACTTTTAAAGACAGTGGTTGCAGCAACTGGTTTGCCAGAAACACCGGTTCACAGTGAGCTCAACTCACTCATTACCAAAAATGGCTTCAATCCCGACGATTTGACTCTCGAAGAGTTGCGTGAAGTGATGGCTGAATATCTGAACTTAGTTTTTCTTGAAATGGCTGAGGCTGAAGAAAACTCTGCTTCCGCTTAGTTATTCTGATCGCTTAATTGTGTTAGCGCCGTTTCAATGAAATCCATCTGCGCATTGATCTTTGTATAGACTCCACGTGTGGTGCATGTGTCATCGCCCAAACCGCGGCTAATAACTCCCCACAAAAACATCGAACCTTTGATAGTCACATATGCTGGGCCGCCAGAGTCACCGTGGCACGCACCCTTGCCATTCGATTGATCCAAAATAATTTCGGTATTTCCAAAAGACTGACCCAAGGAAACATCCACACTGCGCAACTGATTGTCGGTTGTCTTATTAACACCGTCATTCAATCCATAGCCCGCCAAAGTCACCGTAAGCTTCGGCTTTAAAAGAGAATCATTGGGCAACAATCGAGCAATGCGATATCCCTGCGGGAAAGGTCCCGGATATTTCAATAAAGCCAAATCATTTGAGTCTTCACCACGCGATCCACTTTGACCAAATTTTGGATGAACCACTTGATCGATCACAAGACGAACATCGCTGTCAGACAAAGAATTCAAGTCATTGGTGAATACGATGTACATACGTGCATTGCTACGCTGATTTTCTGGAGGAACACAATGCGCGGCCGTCAGAACAATTCCCGAGCGAAGCAACGAGCCCGTACAAATATACTGAGACTCTTTATGGTTGCCATCCAAAATGGAAATCAAAATCGCAACCGTCGATTTACTAATAATATCTGAAGACGACACCGGAGTTCCGCCAATAATAGCGGTCTTACCAGCTTCAAGATTAACTTCTTGTGAAGAAGATGGGGCAGAGCAAGCCAATAACAACAGAGAGCAAGTAGACACTGCTAACGATGTTAAGACCTTGTTAAAATTCATGGATTTTCCCCCGGGAGAAACCTTAAACACTTAATTAACATTGGGGGCAAATGAAAAAAGACTTCCTAACAAAATTAAAAAGGTCCTCGGATATTATCCGAAGACCTTACAAACAATTTTCTAATTGTTATCTAACAGACTGTTAAGAACTATGCGCGCTCAACAGAGATTTGGATCTTAGCTTCCAAACCTTCAGCGTAACGAACAACCGCTTTGTGTTGACCCAAGAATTTGATTGGCTCTTCCAAGTGGATGTCGCGACGATCTACAGAGTGACCCAATTTTTGAAGCTCTTTAGAGATATCAGTAGTTGTTACTGTACCGAAAAGCTTGTCTGAATCAGCACCAGCTTGCAATTTGAATGAAACAGTTGTGTTGTTGATTTTAGCAAGAAGAGCTTGACGTTCAGCCAAAGCTTTTTTCTTCTTCGCATCAGCAACGCGTTTCAAGTGATCATACTCTTTTACGCGTTTTTCAGTTGCTTCAGCAGCTAGTTTACGTGGGAACAAGAAGTTTCTTGCGAAACCTTCTGAAACGTTCACCAATTCACCAACACGACCTACATCCTTAACGTCTTTTTGAAGAATAACCTTCATGTGATCTCCATATCTTCTCTGATTTTACTCAGAGTAAAAAAATCTACTGTTGGTTATTTCCAGCGATCTTCATTCTGCGAATGCGACCTCTGAAATCCATCCAGTAATCGATCAAACCAACGATGCTTAAAATAAGCAGCAACTGGCCGACCAAGATTATGTACGTCAGAACTCGAGCGAAAGTACCAACTTTCATCGAACTCAGAAATACCTCCAACACCGCCAAACCCTGAAAGAAATAAAGAACGAGTGCTACGTTCACAATATTCACTGCGAGGATGGCAATGGCCTTACCGCCAAAACTCACCATTGTTAGAAGGAAGGCAGTCATCGCAACCCAAATAAAAAAATCAGGGACACGATATTCTAACAACTTGAGCTGAGAGGCAATTTTCACGCGGGGCAAATTGAGCCACGAAAAAA
>CAZPYX010000170.1:0-9713 GCA_964590635.1 uncultured Bdellovibrio sp. | reverse complement strand
TTCGCCAATCAAACGCCGAAGCCTTGTCTCCAACAAGTCATCACGATGATGGCCTGTTGCAAGAATTTGAAAATCCTCATCGAGCATTAAACGCCTTAGAGCCTCATAACGGAGATCGCGATACTGCGCCTCTGACTTGGCCAGCTCTGAACTTTTTAAAGTGTAAAACTGAATACCCAGTTTGCCGCAAAGCTTTTCACAAAAAACCTGAGCATCCTTACGATATTCCTGATTGGAACTTTCGCCATGATGAAAGTAGCAAGCTCCGAGCAATTCTTTTTTGTGAACTTTTGAAAGAACGCGAAGCAAAGCCGTGGAGTCAACACCTCCGGAAAGGGCCACCAAAATCTTCTTGTTCTGTAACGAATAAGTCCTGATTTGCTTCCAAACGTGATGATCCAAATCTTGCTTTGCTCGAGACAAACTCACTGAGGTCCTCCGACACCGACGGTTTTAATATTCACAAATTCGGTGATTCCAAAATGTCCTAATTCACGACCATAACCCGAGTCTTTAACACCGCCAAAGGGGATGCGCGGATCCGACTTAACAAAATCATTCACAACAACGAAACCAGCTTCAAGTTCTTTTTCAATCAGTTCTTTGCCTTTTTTCGTATCCCGAGTAAAGACCCCGCCACCCAAGCCATACGGTGACGAGTTCGCAACCTCAATAGCTTCCATGGTATCTTTAACAACCACTATGGAGGCCACAGGACCGAAAACTTCTTCTTTGTGCATTTCTGGATTGTTCTTTTCAAAAACAACAGCCGTCGCCGGATAATAAGCTCCTGCACCTTGCGGCGCCGAACCACCCAACACAACCTTACCACCCCAGCTTTTTAATTTCTCAACCTGAGTGATAATCTTTTCTTGAAAAGCTTTAGAAGCCAAAGGTGCCAATTCAATTTGTTTCATCTCATTGGTAAATTGAGCAATGAAATCCTTAGCGACTTTTTCCACGACGATAAATCGCTTACCAGCCACACAGCTTTGTCCACAATTTTGCAAGCGTGTTTTTGCACAGGCTTTCGCCGCCCAAGCGATGTCCGCATCATCCAGAACCAGGTAAGCATCACTGCCACCAAGTTCCAAAACTATTTTCTTTAAGTTTTTTGCAGCAGTCGTCGCCACGGATCTACCACCCGGAGTGCTGCCCGTAAAAGTCACACCGCGAATCATGGGATGAGAAATTACTTTTTCGGCCACTTCATGATCCACCTGGCAGTTGCGTAAAAGTTTAATATCTGGAGTGAGCTCGTCAAAAATCTTTCCAATAATTTCAGCCGTCCCAGCCGTTAAGTCAGCATGCTTCAAGATAATCACATTTCCAGCCATCAATGATGGAGCCGCAAACCGAATTGCCTGCCACAGAGGAAAATTCCACGGCATAATGCTAAAGATGACACCGACAGGCTGGAAGCTAACTTCCGAATCCGCATAGGGTGATTGAGACTTTTGATTCGCCAGCATCCCCTGAGCTTCCTTGGCATAGTAATCACAAGTCATGGCACATTTTTCGACCTCAGCTTTGCCTTCTTCAATGAGTTTCCCCATCTCCAAATTCATTTGCTTCGCAATTTCAGTTTTATGATTGCGAAGTGAGGTTGCCAATTGCGACATCACTTTTGAACGCTCTGCAAACGAGTACTTGCGCCAGACTAAAAAATCTTTGTGCGCAGACAAAATAGCATGTTCAGTTTTTTCCCAAGATAGATGTTCGTGGGTTTTTAAGACTTCGCCAGTGGCTGGATTCATTGTAGTAAAGGAGCCCATGGTCACCTCCTTCACCCAGTCAAACATAGTTTGTTTTTAAAGAGAACTGAAGACTTGGTAAAACGAAATAGTGGTTCCCATAAGAAAGACACCTGTCATTGAACCCCAGGCCATGACCTTATAGAACTTGCCAAGCTGCATAGCGCCTCGAGCATAGGGTCTTTCTGTGGCAAACAGTGGAATCGGTGTCACCATCGTTTTGATGAACTGACGACAGCACAGACAAAACATTAAGATTGAGATCACACTAAGAATTGAGTTTTCCATATGGAACTCTTCGGCAGATCAATGTCTCAACTTGAGATCAACCAAAGTCCAGGATTGATTTCTTCATTCTGGAAAACAAAAAGGATCAGCGACGCTGATCCTTTTTCTAATAATTGCTATATACGCTGTGAACTTAAGAGCACATCAGATTTCTTCAGAGGCCTTCTCTTCCGGCTTCTTTTTTATAATATCAATTTCCGCCGTGATTTTGAATTTATGGGTTTCAGCAAACTTTGAAAACTCTTTTACAAAATCAATTTTATCAATGATGCCGACGATTTCCTTACTCACACGCTGCGTGATTTCGTCCTTTGACTTATTGGCACTTTGAATGAGTAGATTGTAAGCCTCTTTAGGAAGCTTTAATTCAGAAAGATAGGTGCGCAGACTTTCTTCAGTCATAAACGCCGCACTGACCCCCGCTGTGAAAACCTTCTTCACAGTGTCGCCCAGAAGACCTTTGATATCCCCAGACTCTTTGTCATCTTTCTTTGAACCTGAATCAGACGCCATAGACCTGCTTTACACGTTTGTGATACGCACTCATCATATTTGGAAGATTCACGCTGACCAACGCATTTGCGATGGGACCGGGAACAAACATGCTAAATGTTGCATCCACAGCATAAGTTGCGCGAGTTTTGCCAGCCTCAGCCTCGAGTTTCCAAGATCCGACAGAGGTTTTAAAGACATCACCAGACGCAAACTCCCAAGTGATTCCAGTTGATGGAGTTTCTGACATCCACAAAGAGTATTTAAACGATTTGATAACTGCCACACTGTACTCAACAAGCTTGCGATTGCCTTCGGTTTTTAAAACCTTGCACTGCTTCACCTCAGAAAGGAACTGTGGATAGTGCTCGTAATCCGCAATGATTTTATAGAATTGTTCAGGGGTGCAGTTGAAAACTTCAGTGGTAGATGCTTTTGCCATAGTGGTTTTAAGTGTGACTATTTGTTTACACAGAGTCAAACCCCGCCTAGACCGCACAAGCTTACAAAAACTCTTATGTTACGGTGGGTATTATTTTCCAGCAGATGGCCTTCATTTGAAAATCCCCAAGGAATACTCTAACTAGCTGCCAGTGCAAAAAATGAATAACAAATTGAGATCAAAGCATTGGAAAACTCCCTATGAATAGAGCTAGTTTCCACCCCATGAAAAAAAATCTGATCGCCATCTTTATTCTGCCTCTTTTCACCTCTGCAGCCTTTGCGGGACCCAACGGAGGCCTCACGGAGTTCTGCCAGGCTCCTTACAAAAGCGTTTGCGGGGAAAGCCAACAGGAAACTAACTTACGCACAGAGCGCATTCAGCGCATAGAAGAAAGCCTTAAGAAACCAGCCCTGGCCGCAGTTCAACAACTCTTGGGCAACTCTTCAGACCTCCCTAAAGATTTCGATGAATCAGATTTTAAATACATCACGCCAAAAGCAAAGCGCAAAAAGGCCGTCAAAGTTTTCCTAGCGGAACTTCGTACGCAGCTCCGACATTACCTCACTGACAATAAAATTCCTTCGGACCTTCAGGTTCCAGCAATTAAAGAATCTCTTTTAAAAGCGATCCAATCGTCTCAAGAAATCTCTGCTGATATTCGTCAGAAAATGCAGCAATCCGTTCGTGAAACTCGTATTATAAGCATCACCGATGTAGATACAGAACTTTTAGAGAATACATCCCGCGATGTGATTGAAATGTATCACGGCTGTTCAAAAAACATGTTCATGGACAATGCCTTTGCAACTGAAATGGGACAGAAAAAAGTTGTTATCATTTGCCCCGGGGAAATCATTGGCTCCGTGGAATTTGCCAAGGAAGAGGGCCTCCCAGCTGGATACGAAATCGGTCCGCTTATCATGACTCTCGGCCACGAGCTTTCCCACCACTTTGATTTTACAGTCTATCCAGAGGCTTATAACGGGCTCTTGCAACATCTCAATAAGGCCGACAGCTATGGTGCGGAAATCACAGCCGACATTTGGGGATTGAAAGCATTTGCAATTGCCACTGCATCACTCAGCAATTCTCCATATCGCAACACCCTTACCCGCGGTGCCTTGAACGACCTTTGCGGAACTTCAGATGACGGAGAACATCCGGATGGAGCCTTCCGCATGAACGTCCTTGCCTCAGAATATCTTTGTAAATAAAGGCCTAGCCTAAAAACTGACGCGCCGTAGGTGCAAAAAAAAAAGAAGCAACCACCCCTAGGATTTTTTGAAGAGGGCTTCGGCTGCGGCTCGGAGGGCGGCGGCTTTGTCTATGCCCCCGGTGCCGCCTTTGCGTGGAGTGAAGAAATCGCAGAAGTTGGCGCGATCTTTTTCGCGCACAACATCGGCGTTGGTTTCACGGCATTCGTTGTAAACTTTGGGGTCGTAGAACTCGCAGTTTTTGCAGACGTGAACGTCGGCGCGACATTGCGGACATTCGTCACGTCGACCGACGATTCCATTGATTGGAATTTCTTTGCTGCAGTTAAAACAAATGAGTTTCGATTCCATGAGACCCCTACTCCGACGAAGTCGGAGCGTGTGTGATGTAGATCTGTTTACTTCTTTGGCTTACGTTGTAAATCGTGATGAGCCTCAATCGTGCGGATTGTGCCCGTCGCTGATCTCATAACCAAGGAATGACTTTTTGCTTTTCCGTCTGGAAGGAAACGAATCCCTTTCAACAAAGCACCGTCAGTAACTCCTGTGGCAATGAACATCACAGAACCAGAAGCCAATTCATCAATCGTAAATTTCTTATCTAGGTTAGCCACACCCATACGTGTCGCACGGGCTCTTTCTTCGTCGTTACGGAATTTCAAACGACCTTGAAAATCCCCACCCAAACATTGCATAGCTGCCGCAGAGATAACACCCTCTGGAGCACCACCAATGCCCATCAATAAATCCACACCAGAATCCGGCCATGCTGCTGCAACCGCGGCAGACACGTCACCATCATCGATCAAGTTAATGCGAGCTCCGGTTTTACGAGCCTCCGCAATAAGATCCGCATGACGAGGGCGATTCAAAATAACCACAGTCAAGTCTTTCACTTCTTTATCAAGGGCCTGAGCAACTGCTTTGATATTTTCAGTCGCTGACTTATCAATATCGATTTTACCGCGAGCTCCAGGACCACAGGCAATTTTATCCATATATGTGTCAGGGGCATGCAAGAATTTGCCGTGTTCTGCAACCGCAATCACAGAGATCGCACCCACGCCACCTGTGGCACAAATAGTTGTTCCCTCAAGAGGATCCAAAGCAATGTCCAATGAAGGAGCGTCGTCACCCTTCTGACCTACTTTTTCACCAATATACAACATCGGAGCTTCATCGCGCTCACCTTCGCCGATCACCACAGTGCCATCCATACGAACGCCATCGAATGCTTTTCTCATCGCATCGACTGCTGCAGCGTCTGCTGCTTTTTCATCTCCGCGACCCTTCCAACGAGCTGAAGCCAATGCGGCTGCTTCCGTTACGCGTACAAATTCTAAAGCCAGGTTTCTGTCCATTGTTCACTCTCCGTTGCTGCTTTAACCTCAGCAGATAATCTTAATAATTTTAAATCCAAACCCAACGGCACATGGACTGTTTTACAAACAGAACACACCTCACCGTTTCTTCCGCGCAAACGATACTGGAAGATCAAACGATTCCCTTCCGACCTTGCTTGCACTTCGATCTCAAGTTCATCACCAAAAAAAGTTGGTTTCAGATGTTTCACTTGAGTTTCATACACCGCAAAATGACTCGCCGAACCCGGCTTCTGATAATCAATCAAACCCTTGGCATGAGCCCAAGATACCCGCGCTTCTTCATAAAAACGCAAGTAGTTACTGTGGTGAACAATCCCCATCAGATCGGTTTCGTAGAACTGCACTTTGTGACGATGAATAAACATTGATTATTTCTAGACTAAATTGTTAGGGTTAGTCCAGTGCAGTATGCAAAAAAAGCGACTTAAGCAACTCCTGATAGACAACTCTACTCTGGAAAAGGCCGAAGTGCGCAGACCAGTTTTGGAGCAAAAGTGACAACTAGTAGCGCGACCACGACCATCACAGAGTGGCAAAGAAATCTTCCGACAAGAATCACCATGAGTCGCATCTTCATGGTGCCACTAATTGTGGCAGCTATGTGGCCTAACACTTTGACTTGGAATATCGTAGCCGCGTTGCTATTCATGGCGGCCTCCAGCACTGACTACTTTGACGGTTACTATGCTCGCAAATACAAAGCCGTCAGCAATTTCGGCAAATTCATGGATCCCATCGCAGATAAAATTCTTGTGACCAGCGTCTTAGCCATGCTTTTGGCATTGGGCAAAATCGACGCCTGGATGGTGATCATTATTTTAGCCCGAGACAACTTCATCGGCGGCATTCGCTCTGTTGCCGCAGCAGATCAAATCATCATCGACGCAAAGCCTGCAGGAAAATGGAAAACAGCGATGCAAATGATCGCCATCCCCATTGTAATTATTGGAAATATGGAGCCCTACCTACCGTATTTGGACAAAATTGGCTACGGGGTCTTGTGGGTCAGCGTCATTTTGAGTATAACCAGCGGTATCGAATACTATTTAGGTTACTTAAAGAATCGCAAAACTGCGTAAGGTTGGTATGCTTCTGCACCTGTCTCCTAGCAATTGGTTTTTCATCTTCTTAGCGCTGCTTCTTAGCAGCTACTTGAAGATTGCGTCTGCAAAGACGCAGAAGCCAGTATTTTTTGCGACAGCTTCCCATGGCGTGGTCTCCCGCATGCTTTCTTCGACTCACTAAAATTTCTGCGCGCTCCTTCCTCTGATATTCAACACCCATTAGAAAATTTCGTCCGCGATCCCAAAGCCCTATGTCATCCTTATTCTTGCAAAGATATCGTCAAGTTTCTTCAGGAGGAGGACTCAGTGAATATCAAAAATGGATTCGGCATCTCAATCGCAGCACTTTTTTTGCTCAGCTCAACTCAAGCACTCGCATATCCTTCCGTAGGTGATAAAGTCACTTGGTCGGGGGAGTTTCAACGAGTTGACGGCACCTCTTACAACATCCAAATCACCAAAGAAGTGATTGCCTTCAACAAAAAAGAAAATACCTGGAAAGTGAAAGTGGATGCTGTGATGGGCTCTGAAAAAAGCTCTGACACCTTTGAAAGCAAAGACCTCTACTCTCCCGATCAGTACCAAAATTTACTTTCAGACTGCACTAATAAAGGCGGTTCCATTGAGGATTTAAAACTCAGTATCGGGACCTACAAAACCTGCAAACTTTCGACAACAACCGAAGATGGAACACTTGTGGAAAAATGGTGGGGCGACATTCCATTTGGGGTCATTAGCAAGACCACAAAGGATTCAGGACAGGTCGCAAAACAAAATCCAGAGCTCAAAGCAGTTCTAATCGGCCTATAAACAAACCTATTAGATCTGAAGATGATTAGCTTTCATTTAAAGTATTTAATTCAGTCCTCACATTTTTTTCCTTTCCTCCTGTGAGGCAATTAGGCTACAACTGAGCTTCCAAAATCAGTCTGCATAGAGATTTCGGGCATAGTGCTCATTTCCTCTTCAGCGGCTCCCTGTGCCTTAGGAGGTTATTATGGGTAAGAAAATCTACGTTGGAAATCTTTCATACAATGTTGGCGATCAAGAACTTGGCGAAGTATTCGCACAGTTCGGAAACGTTGAATCTGCACGTATCGTTATCGATCGTGATTCTGGTAGAAGCAAAGGCTTCGCGTTCGTAGAAATGGCTACTGACGATGAAGCAAAAGTAGCTATCGAGAAATTGAATGGTACTGACCTTGCTGGTCGTAACATGAACGTTTCTGAAGCTAAACCAATGGCTCCTCGCGAAAACCGCGGTGGATTCGGTGGTGGAAACTCTCGCGGCGGTGGAAACTCTCGCGGTGGTTTCGGTGGCGGTTCTGGCGGCGGACGTCCTCGCTACTAGTTTCAATCTTTTATTAGATATGAAATTCCAAAAAGGGATCTGAGAAATCAGATCCCTTTTTTTTTGCTTTCTGCACAGCTGCACCGCCTTGCATCTCCTCGATCCTTGAGTTGAAATAACCTTAAGGAGTATCCATGGAAACCACCGAAGCGAATGTCTGGAAGAAGTGCACCATCTGCAAGAAAGCAATTACCTTTGGATCGCGCTACTATGTTTGCAGTGTTTCTACCTGCAATGGAGATCGCACTGGTTATGTTTTCTGTAGTGTCTCTTGTTTCGATGCTCATCTTCCAGGAGCTCGTCATCGCGATGCGGGTGCGATTGAAAAGATGGCTCCCAAAAGTGCGGAAGCACCTTCGCGCATTTTAGTTAAGCCTCCAACGAACGCCACGACAACTTCAAAACCCATGGCCCCACAGGCTCCGCAAGAGATTCTTATTATTGCTTCTCGCTTGAAAGAATTTATTCAAGCTCGTTCTGAATTCAACACATCTGCTTCTGTTATGGATGTTTTGTCGGACCACGTTCGTATCGTTTGCGACAGAGCCATTGATAATGCTAGAGCGGATGGTCGCAAAACCGTGCTCGATCGTGATTTTGATTTTCTTAAAAAAAGTTGATCGCATCGAATAGTTTTAAAAGGGAAAAAGCCCACTCTATACGAAAGCTTTTTTCTTAGCCCCGTCTTAATTTTCCACCGATTACTCACTCTCAGATATCGAATTGAAAGACAGATCGCAAAATTGATTGAAGAACACTCCTAGACTTTTTATATTAGTCCTATGATTGAAAGTCGTGAATTCTCTGAAAATGATGCCTCTTATTTAGCGTCCCTAGGCCCTGCAGAGTTTTATGACTGTGATTTTATTGAAGTTGATTTCTCAACCATCCCGACCAGGGCCAGCGCCTTTAGCGACTGCAAGTTCATACGCTGTCGCATGGCGAATCAAGATTTTTTAAATGCTTCCTTCCGTGGCCCTCAGTTTGATTCTTGCAACCTCATAGGAGTCAACTGGTCTGGTTTAAAAAATTTGGATACGCCTCATTTTAAAGAGTGCAAATTGAACTATGGCAGTTTTCAAAGATTGAAACTAAAGATGTCACAGTTTTTAAATTGCTCTGCCGTAGAGGCTGACTTTTCTGAAGCGGATCTCACACAAGCTTCTTTTCAGGGAACAGCATTGGCGGGCGCGAACTTCAATCGTTGCACTTTAACCAATGTGGACTTCAGATCAGCTAAGGATTATGCCATTGATCTTCGCACCGCAAAAATCAAAGGAGCTAAATTCAGTTGGCCCGAGGCCGCTTCATTGATAACTGTTCTTGGAGCAGAGATTGAGTTTTAGTTAAGGCCTGCCTACAAAGTCCTGCTGCAAATCTTTTTAAATGCTCCCGCAGGGGGCGCCACATGCCTCCTTCACAAAATAATTTGAATAGCCATGCATCACTACCGATCATTAATCATATCTTGTCCTATGATGTGAGCAACTTGTACGTGGAGCAGATCTATGAAACGCACCAAAGTTCCGACAACACCACCCACAAAAAAGACTAGCAACACAAATGGCTTTGAGCGCGGCAATGGTCTTACACCCCAAGCTCACCCTCAACTGATTCCCAATGACCATCCTGCGCAACTATGACAACACACAAAGGCACAACGTCCCTGGAAATACTGACCAGCGACTATCATATACGCAGGTCAAAAAATCCCCGATTC
>CAZPYX010000169.1:2600-9716 GCA_964590635.1 uncultured Bdellovibrio sp. | reverse complement strand
CCAAGGGTCCGTTTTGTTCCACTATTGCCGGTGCCTGTGCTTCCGATATTGATTTCGACAGCAGCTTCTTTCAAAACCCAGCCAGTTTGGAAGCCGGTCGCGAAAACTGGGATTATGATTATGACTTTAACAAAAAAAACTCCCTTGAACCTGGAATGCAAAGGGACAATACGGTCTCTGAATCCACATTCATGGCTGGCTTTATTTGGGCTGGCGAAAAATGGGGAGCTGGATTGGCATTCTCGATTCAGAACGATTATGTGCGATCGAAGGCCTCTTTGATGGATGATCAGGGGCGCTCTCAAGCGATCGATATCTCCGACCATGCTTCCACCTACATTCTTACCGTTCCAGTGGCCTACAGGTATAGTAATAAACTTTCTCTGGGAGGATCCGCTTCGTTTTTATTCCAGGATCATAGAATGGACGTCGTTGGTATAAATGCCTCCTCGAAACCGTTCAGTGATTTGCCTATTCCTTCATTTTCTTTAGGAGCGATATACAAATATAGCGAGAACCTTCGCTTGGGTTCCTGGTTCAGGTCTACGTCATCTTATGGATATTCTATGAATATGGATTTTGAATCTTTCGGAAATCAGCTGAGCTACAAAGAAGATGTCGAGTTGGTTTTCCCGTGGATGTGGGCACTGGGTGCCTCATATATGCCCTTTCAAGACGAAAGAACTCTCTTTATGGATGTAGACATCATCGGAGCCACCTCAGATTCATACCTGATGGGCTATGATACATTTACGAATCTGGTGAATGACAAAAATTTGGTGAAGAAAGGACGTAATGTTGTGGCAGAACCTCGAGTGGGCTGGCGTTCTGCTTTTGGCCGTGACTCGAAGGCGACCTATTCACTGGGTTTGTACTATGAAAATTCCCGGTGGGAAGGGGAGGAGGGGCGTTTGCACTATACGGGTGGCGTCTCATACAAATGGCCCACGCAGTTTTTCATATTCGACGGAGTCGAGTTGATGGTCGGTATTGATACGGCCCGGGATTTCTATCAGTTCTTTTTAACGTACCGTTAGTTCAAATATTTCTGAAGACCGCCAACTCGCGACTGGTTGGTCTTTGGCTTATACCGAGGAGAAAATTTGAAGATTCAGAGGGCTTGTTAAAAGCCCTTTTTATTGGGAGCTGTCAAACCTTTAGACACAGCTTTTTTTCCCAGTCTCTTTATATCCTTTGGCAAACTGATTTAATCGGGCACTTGGGTTGCATTATCTGAGGGCTGGAAGTTATTCGGCATTCTTAAAATTTTGAAATTATGCGATTTGTCCGCTTGATGTTAGGTTCGCCAGGAATTTTAAACACGTGAGGTCTTCGTATGAAATGGCTGGGAAATTCTCGACTGACTCATCAGAATATCGCACCTGTATAATAATTTGGATTTGGAAACCCTCTGGTTGGCAGAGGAAATTTGAAACAATGGGAGAATAAAATGAAAAAGTTAATTTGTTTTTTGATAACTGCCGTATCTTTTAGTTCAGCTTTTGCTTAAATTCTTTTCGTAGCAGTAAACATGCAGCCCATTTATGCCGTTCTTAATAAGAATTTGCACACCACCACCGACCAGAAGAAAGCCATTGTTAAAGATATTCTGCCTGATTTTTACAGACGCATGAGAGTTTATCGGGAGAAATCCTTTGAGGATCTGTCGGAATCTTCAAAAATTCCGGTCTCTGCATTTTCAGATTTTGAGAATAAATCCACCTCTCTGACTTATGCAATCGAAACCTCCTATCTCCATGCTTGCAACGGCTTTGACGAGAGAGCCTTTTTCTCCGAACAGCTCAATGAATTTTTCAATCCCCTTATCAAAGAGGGCAAACTTGAATTAGCTAAAGCTATTTTTAAAGACTACGGGATCGTCTTGCCCACCGTGGATTATAAGACAATAAACTCTCCACGCGGCGTAGTCTTGGAATTGAAACGGTGAAATCCGGCAGATCGCGCCATACAATTTTATTGGTAGACGACGAAGAGACCACGCGACACCTGCTTGCTTTGAGAATCAGGCAAGAATTCGATATTGAGTTACTTCATGCTTCTTCTGCCGAAGAGGGAAAGGGAGTGCTTTCCGAGGTGGACGTGGATTTAGTGATTTGTGATTACAACATGGACCGCGATAATGGCTTTGACCTGCTCGACGTTGTTGAAAACCAGCACCCATCAACTCCATTCATTTTATTTTCGGGACATACGACTCTTAAAACGACTCATATCCAACATGCGAAGTTTTATTTCATACACAAGCCCAATGTAGACGCGGTGATGAGTAAAATTCGCGCGCTTTTGCGTCTCTGATTTAAAGCCTACTTAAAGTAGGTTTGACCTAGTGTCTTTCTTGTCCCCATTCTCCCTACGCAAGGGATTTAATGTTCATGGATCAACTTGAAATTGTTTTTATGCTCGGCTGTTCTAAAACAAAACAAGTTGAGGTTTTCAAGAATAAACAAATTCTTTTATCTTAAGTTTGGGAAATGTCCCGCCGAAAGAACTAACACATTTCAGTTTATAGCTATTGAAAGGTTAAAGTTGTACGTCGGAGGAAGCTAATGAAGAATATGAAAGCGTTGCTGCTCGTTATGTTTTTTCTTCTTTCTGGTTGCACAGGGAAAATGTCATTTAAAAGTCTCTCCTCAGGTGGGACAACTCCTGAAGTCGGCGACCCTGCTGCGAGCAATCCAGGAAATTCCGAGCCAACTCCTACGACAGATGTCTCTACGCCTAGTTCTGGTTCATCTTTTAAGGTAGTAATGAGCAGCATCCCGCAGCCAGTGACCGACCCTCAGGTGGCAATTGCAAAAATTCAAGAAATTCAACAAACGCTCCATACAGATCCTCAATATTCATTTGATTCAGGTGATACGACTCTTTTGCAAGCCGAAGGTCTTTCCACTGACGCCGTGAAAGGTTGGGTTCAATAATGAGCATGTTTAAAACCATCCTTTTGTCGTTCTTATTGCTTTCAATGGCAGCCAGTGCCGATACAAGCTTCTTGGGGAAATCTGCGGAGCAGGCACTTTTAGTTGATATTCAGCCGGATTCAAAAACTTTTGTAAGTGGCAAGATCGCGAAACTCCATGGAACGATCAAGGTTGTGAAAGGCTCCTCTGATTGGTCGGACTGGCTCGAGAAAATCTTCGGCGATGGGGACAAAAATAACGGCTTGCTTGAAATGTTCAACAAGCAAGGTGTGCAAATCGTCGGAACCTTTCCCAATGCGACCGTTGATGTCACATCCCAAGTAGTCTTCAAAAGCAAAGGTAAGGGTGAAATTGATTTTACCTTTGAGTCTGCAGTTCTCAATGCGGCAGACGCCAATCAATTCTCTGTTCGCGTTTATAATAATCAAGAAGACAAAGAGCGCTTGAAAAGACTCTCTTCTATTATTGGAAAACTTGAGCGCAGACTCGCGGCCCTTCAGGATTTAAAGAAAGATTTTGAAAACAGAAAGTCCTTGGCCAAGGTCGTCGCTATCGTTGAAGAGCAAATCGCAAAACTGTCAGATCTTCGAGATCAAGTGTTAGCGAAAATTGATTCCGATGACAACCTCATTGCTGAAAACACCAAAGCAATCCAAGTGGATAATAAAACAGCATCTTCTAGCCGTGTGGCCACTTCCATTGATGGGTTCAGATTTTCCCTTCAGGCCGATGTTGGCGTTGCATTTGAAGGCACTCCGATTAATTTGCTGGGAACGATTTCTAAAATCGGCAAAAGAGATGATAACGACGATTTCTACAAGGATTTTGGAAAGAGCGGATACCTAGCGGAACTTTATAAAGATGGGAAGCTCTTGCAATCTATTACCCTGCCAGAGGATGGTTCGCAAATTTCACTGAGTGGCCAAATTTCAAGTTTCTCTAAAAACGACGGCAACGTCATTTTACTGACGCTGTACAGAGCAAAAAATGGGAAAAAGCATGATAAGATTGGATCATTGACTCAATCCATTGATGTCAATATTGACAACGTGCCTCCTCAATGGCTAGCAACCAGTTTGCCAGCCCAAGGTACTTCTTATGTGAAAACCTTATCACAAGTGTTCCTAACCGCATTCGATCCATTTGGAAGATTGAATTTGCAATCCTTTGATGCCTCCTTTTCTGGAACAACGCTTTCTGGTGGAGCCGTTTCTCAAGATATCACGGGACGTCTCACATCTTACAAAAATCTTGATGGTGCTCAATACACCTGGGCGGGGAGCATTATAGACGGGCAGATCGAAGATGGAGCCTACACTTTTACCGCCGCAGTCAGTGATACGTCAGGCAATAAGGCTCCGCTCTACGTTTCAAAAATCGTGGTCGATAACGTACCGCCAGTTATCAGCTTTGGAGTCGCTGATAAAACCGTTTTTGCTGCCGCCAATTCGACTGTTCATGTTAACGTCAAAGACGTTTCTCCTGTTCAGTCTTATATTTATCTGAACTCTCAGAAAATCGTTGAAAGCCAAAGTACAAGTATTAACGTAGCTTTGAATTTAAATCCCGGCACGAACACTTTGCGGGTCCAATCAACTGACGCTGCTGGCAACCCAAGCAGCGCAAGCATCAATATTATTTTAGATATTCCCCCAGTGGCTTCTTTTATTGCCACGACGAATCTGATGTCGGCGCACTTTGATGCAACTTCATCTCAAGCTTATTTTGGTTCCATTGGTTCTTATATATGGAGCTTTGGTGATGGAGTGACAGGTTTTGGCGCAAGCGCAGATCACACTTATGCGATTCCCGGAGATTATTCTGTTCAGCTTACCGTCACTGACAGTTATGGTTTACAAAGCACCACCGTAAAGACTGTGACTGCAATTGATCCACCGCCAGTTCTTTCTTACACTGGTTTGACTACATTCTACTCCAATAAATTACCAGCGTTTGTTCCTGTGAGCGTTACAGTGGATAAGACTTCGCAAGTGACTGTCAATCAGGTTGCCATGAATAATGGTGGCGGATCGTATTCTGGCAATGTCAGCATTCCAGCCGCTGGTTCTGCTGTTTTGAATTTCGTTGCAACGGATGCCTATGGTACAAAAGGTTATCTTTCTCAGACCGTAAATCTTACTTATCAAAATATTCCTCCGGTGATTTCCACAGATCTGAAAGACCACCTGCTAACGAATCGGTCTCTCGTTTCGTTTAACGTGACAGTTCAAGATTCAATTCCGACAACAACCCATATTATTGTTGGTGGCATTGAGTTGATGCAAACGGGTTCCAAGCAATTCGCATATCAAGCGTATTTGCCCGTACAGGGAGATAACCTTATTCAGATTGTTTCTGTTGATGCCGCAGGTAACACGACAACTATTTCTCGCACAGTGACCAAAGACACAGTTCCTCCTACCCTGTTGAGTGTGACTCCCGCAGACGGATCAACAACTCAGCAGTTGGCGTTTAATGTGTCCGGTACAGCAAGCAAGGCTCTGGCGAGCATTTCGATTGGCTCCACAAACTTGACCCTTTCAAGTGATGGAAAGAGCTTTTCTGGTGTGTATGTGGCGGCAGGCCTTGGCGCTCAGCAGATGATATTTACCTTCCAAGATTTAGCGGGAAATCAAGGAACACTCACGCAATCTGTGACCGTTAATTCAGTTTTGCTGGTTCCAAGCCTTCTTTCTGTTGTGCCAAGTGGAGACGGCCAGCATCTATGGGTTGTGGGTGCCCCTTCTGCAACTAGTCCTGGTGCGAGTGTCACCGTGGCGGCATCGCTCTTTGGCAATGGCGCTTCGGTCACAAGTAACTCAGTCGGAGGCTTCGGAGTTCAACTCTCCAATTTTACTTCCGCCAAAGTGACCGTGAAGGACACTCAGACGGGAGAGACTGCGACGACAACCGTTCAGTTCGGTGGAAGCACAACTCTGGCCGGAATGGTCGAAGATACGAGCGGAACTCCCTTGGTAAATGTGAAAATTGGATTTGGTAGCAGCTCCGCAGTTGCCTATACGGATGCAACCGGACATTTTGCTATTACAAATCCTCCAACGGGGGATCAAACGATTTATGTTGATGCGAGTGGCGTCAGTCAAAATCCCGATATTCCTAATAGGTCTTATGCGGTGACTCATATCGCTTTAAGTATTGGTGTTGGGCAGAGTAACGTTCTTGAAAACCCTATTTTCTTAACACCCTTGATGCTTGATGGAAGTGAGACAATGGTAAGCTCCAATGCCGAGGCCACAGTCACCAGTTCTTATGCGCCCGGCGTGCAATTGACTATTCCTGCGGGAGTTACGACTTTCCCCGGAGGTGCTACATCCTCACCAATGAATATGATGACGGTGAGTTCAAGTCGCACAACAACGACTGTCCCTCTTGGATTTGTTCCAACAAATGTTATTTCTTTGGAGCCATCAGGCACGAAATTCAGTCAACCCGTGCAACTCTCTGTTCCTAATGACAATCAACTGCCTTCGGGAACACCGATGGTCTTTATTTCCATGAACTCTGCTAAAGGAAAATGGGAGCTTGATGGTCTCGGACAGGTCTCCTCGGATGGAAATTCAGTGGTCACAAATCCTGACTCCGGCATCACACATTTCAGTGCGGTCTACGCTGTGCCCTTGGCCCCGCTGATTGCAAGTATTGAGAACCCTAATCTCATTGGTATTGACGCCAGTGAAGGCGGCCTTACAAACAGTATCAAGATGCCAAGCTTTAAAGTTTTTGGTCAAGATTACTCGCCGTCCATGACATACAAAAGCGGCTGGGCAAATCCGACGGCCGTTGTTTCTGATATTTTCACAATTCCTAAGCCCATGCCGCCGCAATCCGGCACCGGAAGCGGATCGAACTCAACAACCGGCTGGCAAAAGGTGGTTCACTGTTGGGATGTGATGTGGGGCTGGGAAGAGTGCCGTTCGGCTTGGATCAGCTATCTTATTTATGACAGCTATCAGGCAGATTGGCAGGGGCAGAACCTTTGGGTGCCTGATTCCGTGAACTCACAGTTTTTCGTAGGCACCTTGGCCTCGGATCAAGTGTCTTTCTCAAACACTGCCATTGATGACAAAGTTAAACAATTCAATGGAACAACTATGTCAAATGCGGCCGCCACAATGAAACTAACCACAACAAGAATCACATCTACCGCCCCAGTAGA
>CAZPYX010000169.1:0-2590 GCA_964590635.1 uncultured Bdellovibrio sp. | reverse complement strand
AACAAATCAATGGAAAAAATATTTCTATTGCGGCAGCAACACAGATCCTAACCCAAACAGGAATCCCGACATCGGCAGTAGTGAGCTATGGTGTGAAACTAGTGGACCCTGCTACTGGTCAGTACATGGCCTCAGGAATCCATCCGGCTTTAGCGCGTTTTCAGATAAAACTTAAAAATTTGACAATCACAACGACGACCACAACTCAGACACGTTATATTTGGGTTGATGACAGCCTTGTTGAGACTTTGACTCAAACGATGGTCAATACAGGGATCGACACTCAAATTGTCAATCTGCTGCCACAAGATATTCAGTCCGATATTTTGGTGCAAAATAAAACTCAATCCCCTGCGGGACGTGGTTGGAATATCAATGGTGCCGCCCGAATTTACAACCCAACGAACTCTAGGGTGATGCTTGAAGAGGCGGACGGAACCGTTGGAACCTATGCGGTCAACAACACCATCAGCACGCTTTTTGACAGTGCTGGCACTCAGGTGGACTTGACTCACGGGGTAGATCTATCCGTTTGGCCAACGGCCTTGACAGGAAATTACGATCCTTCTTCGAAGTCCTCTTACTTTGCGCAAATGGATCTTTCAAGCAGCTCACCTTCGGTCAGCAATATTAATTCGATACCGACACATATGGGACATTTCGCTTCTCAAAACTTTGCTTCATGTACGCCACAGACGATTTGCGATAACTACGGGTGCAATATTGTTTACAACGGAACATTTTATCCATCTCTCTACAGTTACACGATGAAGTACAAATTGGGTGGCTTGGTCCGCGCAAGCAACGGGGAAATCTTTGCAACAAGCAACCGGGAACACTCTTTTGTTCGCAACGGAGGCAGTACCGTTTACGGCCTTGTTTTTAATCTTGCAACTGACAGGAGATGGAGCACGGACGATGGTGGTGCGCAATTACTTTTGGATCTTCCTGCAAATCAAATGAATCCGTATTGCGATCAACAAGCTGGTTTTGATTGTGGCCCTGAAGCGAAGACTTCGACAGGTTATGATTGCCGCAACTATGATACTCCTCCATTTCCTTTCCCTGCTGTAAATGGTGATGGAACTATGGGGGCATCGGCTTGGCCCTTCTCTTCATCCTATGGTCCTTTTGCGGGATTCAACAGCCCGTCCTTTGTTATCGGTTTGCCTTCGGGAAATATCCTTTTCTCCGATACAGGGAACAGCCGGGTGGTTACATTTAATCCGGCCAATTCGCAATTCTCGTTATTTGCTGGAAACTCCCAAACTTATGACAATGGCGACGGCTCGTCTGCGATCAACGCCAGTATTTTTCACCCGACAGGGGTTGCCTACGATCAGCAGGGCAATATTTATGTGGCAAGCGAACATGGATATATCAGAAAAATCAGTTCTTCAGGCGTCATTTCCACGATTGTTGGTGGTGGAACAGTGATGTCCGATCAGGCTGATGCAAGATCAATCATGCTGAAAACTCCTCAAGGGTTGGCATATGATTCTGTGAACAATTACCTTTATGTGGCCGATACGGGAAATAATCGGGTCATGCAAATTAATCTGACCACGGGCATTGCAAATAAGGTTGCCGGAAACAATCAATGTGCAACGGCGAATATCGGTGACGGAGGTGCTGCACTTCTATCCTCTATTTGTAGCCCGACCGTTCTTGGTCTTGATGACCAAAAGAACCTTGTCGTTGTGGATTCTGGCCACGGAAAAATCAGACGTGTTCAATTTAGTAGCGCAACTTCTGGTCCATTGGCCTTTGCTCCAACAAGCAATGATGGATCGCGGTTGTTTAAAAATGCCAACGGCATTTGGACAAGACAGTTCCGTAGTGGTGATTACGAATATTTCGATCAAAGCGGATATCAGACTCAGCGCGTGGACCGCGTTGGCAGAACTGTGAGCTTTTCTTATGACTCTGACCACAATTTGAATCAGATTCAGTTCCCGAGCGGGCAAAGTCTCACATACAATTTCTCTGGGGGCTTGCTGGGAACTATCACCGATCCTGCCGGACGAACGACAAAGTTTTCTTATAGCGGGAACACGCTGTCATCGGTTCAATTCCCAGACGGGACATCAAGGGTTTTCCAATACGATACCGATGGACAAATGCTTGCCGATACGGATGCTAGAGGCAACAGCATGACGTTCTCTTATAACGAGTGGAATAGGCTTGCAAAGGTCACGCAACCCGATGGATCTTCGCAAGTCTTTAATGATTTGAAGTCTCAGACTATTGCAAACAACTATACGGCGGGAGCAACGGCTCCGATGGTAAATCCTGGCTTGGGTGATGGTCAGGCGGCTACACAATACACAAATGCGAATAGCTCGACGACCTCTTTGACTTCAGACCACATGGGCCTCATCAATCAAATTAAAGATGCTCAAGGCAATGTCACAAAAATTACCCGAGACCTTTTGGGTCGCACGATCAAAATCGAAAAGCCCGATGGAACTTCTAAGTTCATGGCGTATGACTCAAATACCGGGGACTTGCTGTCAACAACCGATAATGCGACCGGAGCTGTTAATAGCAAGAGCTATAATTTATACGGACAGGTGTTGTCCGAGACCAA
>CAZPYX010000168.1:0-9733 GCA_964590635.1 uncultured Bdellovibrio sp. | reverse complement strand
TCGCATGTTACCTTAGGTTAAGCCTTCGGTTTAGCAGCATAACTTCCAAAAACAGAGGACTCTCGTTTTACAGAGTAATCTTTTAAGTCCCAGCTTCCGATTTCAGGATTAAAATCACCCATGGTGAAATCAAGAGTGAGCTTTGAGTAGAATTTCGATTTTCCTGCCTTAACGCAAGAAGCCCGATTTGAGTTGCACACATCATCGTAATAAGAAGGCCACTGACGATCTTGCCCTAGTTTTTGTAAAGTCTTAAGCACGCGCTCCATCTCTACGTCCATGCTTGGAGAAGACATAGATGGAAGGTTTTCTAGAGGGGCTAAGCCAACAAGCGAAGTCAATACCATGATCGGCGCAATGGAATCAAGACCAGCTGTTCCTTGAAGACCTTTAAGGTCAATAGTCATCTGCTGAATGTCTTTAATGAATAGTGTGAAATCTTCTGCCGGGTCTACGAAGGTCACTGTCATACGATAGTGAGTCCCAGGTTTCATTGATGTTTCGTTTAATACATGGGGACCACTTTTCATCAAACCTTGCCAGTTCGGATTCGCAAGACTTGCGTGCCACCAAGCATCGACGTAGTTCTCTTTACCCCCCTTTTGAACTTCATAAAGTTCAACTTGGCCAACGACGGGAACATCGAAGTCACTGGGACTTGCACAAAGCCCTTGATAGCAGCTCTTCTTAGAGCGGTTGTTTACCAGAAGTGACATATCGATAGTGAATGTTTCGTTGGCACCGCGAATTTTTAATTCACCCATGTGCACGTCAGCATTGAACTCGGTTGGGAACCGTGGGGTCTCGGGACCGAAATCGTCAGAGAGCTTTAACATGTTGCTGTGTGGAGCGATATAAAGACGTGTTTTGGTAGAGCCTATAGGATCGACATCAGTACTTAAGCCGCTGTCATCGCCGACAACATAAGCATTCAGAGCTGCTTCAATATCTTGAGGAGCAATATTATTAGCTTTAAGGAAATTTACATCGCGGCATTCATCTTTAAGAACAGTTGAAACCGCGAAGCGATTGATAGGACGAATACGAATAAAGCAGAAGTCGCCTTCAGCTTTAAGAGAGCCTGTTGGCAAACGCGTGATTTTACAATTGCTTTGCTCGGGCTTGAAGTCGATGGGTTTATTATCGAGATCGAAAATTTGCATATAAGTACAAGTGCGCAAAACCTTGTGCTGTTGATCAATAATTTTACTGCGCTCAGAATAGTCCGGCTGCTCTTTCAGAAAAGAATTTTCGATAGAACATTTTGTATCGATGAGCTTGCCATCAAATGACACGTCGGCAACGTCAGAGTTCAAAGTGGGACGACGTACCCCCAATGAAAGCATTAAAAACTTACCAGAATCTAATTGGCAACGTTCGATAATAGAAGGTGCTTGAGGAGACTCAGCAGCTTCAGAGAACATTCCGACATTTTTTGTTTCGTAAGAGATGAAGTAATTCATCTTAGGGTCGCGGGACATTTTGCAACCTGCAAAAGCCCCGCTGCCATGAAGGATACCGGCAAGAAGTGTGAAAACTGCGATCACGCTTTTTTTAAAATTTGTGTTCATCATAATCAAATCCTTGCCGAGAGTACTAACTAGTTAAGACCTTCAGAAGAAGCACCTTCTTCGATGTCAGTGAAAGTACACATTTCAGCACCGTGACGTTGCCATTTTCTGAAGTTTGGAGATGAAGTCGCAGCGTTTGATTCTGTGAATACATAACGGATTTTGCAGAAACGTGGAGCGTGTGTATCACCGCTGTTAACCCAACCGTCAACCAATGAAACGTTACCAGTTCCAAGAGTTGCTTGAGATCCAGCTACGAACAAGTCACCGCCAGTTGTCGGAAGACCAGCTGCAGTGAAACCTGCAAAGATCGCCTCATTGATAGTTGTATTGTATGATCCAGAATTGTTGCGAGAATATTTGTAAGCGCCTTCGCCTTGTTTATCACAAACTACGAATGCTTGAACTTTCAAACCAGCAAGCTCAGTGTATTTTTTGCCGTCAACTGTTCCAGGGATAACCAAGCCATCACGGTTGTTGTCGCCACCGTTAACACCAGTTGCCAAGAAATCAGTCGCGTTAGCCTGAGCTTTCAAGTTGAAAGAAGCTACTACGCCGTCTTCGAAGTACTCAATTTGAGGACCACGGAAGCAGATGTCTACGAAATATTTCGCGCCATAAAGCTCAGAACCCAAGTTGAAAGAAAGGTTTTTGATTGTACGGCCCCAAGCAGATGAATCATCGTAAGCTTGTGTCCAGTTGTTTTGGTTAGGTGAAGCGGAAGAGAAAGTTGCAGAACCATTTCCAGTTGCAGTAGAAGTGTCGCCATTGTCTTTCCAGTCTTGATATTCTACTTTACCGTAGTTCATCAAGTAGTCGCCACCGCTAGCACCAGTACAAACGCAACGAGTGTCACAAACTGCTTGAGTGTTATCACAAGTAGTTGGAGTACAAGTGTTTGTAGTACCCTCAAAGTAACAAACTTTTTTTGTTTCAGCCGGAGTCATGATACCTGCATTACATGCGTACATGCTTGGACCAGAGCTGAAAGTTTTGAATTTGAAACGCAAAGAAATCGCGTTTGCATTTTGAGCTACTGCGAACATAGTTACTGCAGCAAGCATCATCATAAGTTTTTTCATTGATTCTCCTTAATTTCCCATTTGGGGGGTTTGTTTTAATAACTTATTTATTGAAGACTTAGTTTAATTTGCGAACCCAGTACCTGATTGCCGACGCCGGGTTGGCGAGGACTTACATCGAAGGCCTGAGTTTTTCCCTCAGCATTTTTGCAAAAGATGAAACTCATTTTTTCTGGCTCTTGCACTGCCGAAAGTTTTATTGCAAGAAGAGGATCGTCAGTAGGCATAGGGCAAAGTGCTTGCAGGTTACTTAAGAACTCGCCGGAGTTCAGAGGCTTGTAATAGTTGTAGACACTTTTTGCGCCGATCAGAATATAGTTCGTTGAAACTAAATAACGAACAATAGCGGAAGTGGGAATCTCAGTTTGAGTTGGCACGTAGCTCTGGGAAATTTGACTGAAGAGAGTTCTTAAGACTGTGGATGAAGTTCCCGCACAGTTAAGACAATAGGGCTCGGCTCTGCGACAATCATTATCTTGCTTGCAAAGAACTTGGCAATATTCAGATTCGTTGAGGTCGCAAAGAATCTGCGTTTCTTTAACGTAGGCACCCTTATCATTGATGGTGTAGCGGCTGTTCACAGTGAATGCGAAACACAAAGAAGAACTAAGAGCCACTATAGAAGTTAGAAGTAATTTAGAAAAAATCATTTCCAACGCCCTTCTCTGATGAAGCTTTTGCAGGTGCCGCTCGCGCCCCACATATTTCCGTCGGAACCACCTACGTAGAATCCTGATCCATCGTCGCGACAAGCGAAGTTAAAGACAGCTTCGCCAGTGCAAAGATCTGACTTAACCCAGGCTCTTCTTTGATAAGAGTTCGTTGAAAAACCACCATCGTTAAAACCATTGGCATCTTGAATTGAAATCGTAGTTACTTTTCCACCGGTCAGACGCTCAAAGAAGTCGGCGGCTTTTGCGGAGCAAATATCTTGGAAGCACTTTAAGCCCTGGCCCAATTGATTTACGCAATCCTTAGGGATCGTTCCATAGCGACGATAAGCATCCGCTACTTTTGCAAGATCCACATTATAGGCCATAGGTACATTGATAGGATCTTTTTTTGCGTTAACGAAACGATAGATGGCTCTGAAAAGATAAACGCCCATTTTGATTGGATTAAAAGAAGTCGCAGCACCGGTCACCGATGCTGCCGAAGCAACACCGATGAAGTTGATGGAGCATCCACCACAATAAGAGCGAACTTTTTCTGGATTCGTAGATATATTGTTAGCTCCAGAGGCGACGGCACCACCAGAACTTCTGCTGTCACAATAATTTACAGAGATGCCATCAAAGGCGAGGAAGTTGAAAGTCTTGGCATTCGGAGCAATAGAAACCGCACAAGGAGCACCAGTTAGAGGACCAAAATCCGCCAACAACGAAGCAACCATTTTGGATTTTTCGATATTTGCATCAAACTTGATCACTCCATCTTTTAGAAGACGTTGGAATGAAGTTACTTTTGGCGGAGTGTAATCAGCATCGATATAAATCGGCATAAAGCTCCAACCAAACAATGCAGTACTTGCTAAGTCAGCCATAAAAACACGGTTCGCTCTTTTGGTTTGGTACCAAGGATCGTAGATCTTACAGGCTTTCAACTCAGAATAGGGATTGAAAACATCCGGAGAGGCCGCAGTTGAGGAAATTGGTAAGAAAGCGTCTGCATATTGAGCAACGGCATAGAGATCAACCATTGCTTTGATAACACCGCGAGCACAGTCAATACCAGAAGCACAGATCACGTTGCCTTCTTGAGCGCCCAAATCAGAGTTCCACACAAGAAGGGGTGAGCCATAAACTTGTGGTTGGAATGTAGACGGTGTTTCTTCCGTCGGTGTGCTAAGGATTTCCTTTGCCCAAGGTTTAAAACCGGATTTATTTACTGTGTATCCAGCCGCTTGCCAGATGTTTGTTTTTTCAAGTTGATCGCAGAAAGGAATAATACCTTTAGAAACAGCATCGAAGTAAGCGACAAATTGCTCAACAGATCGTTTCGAGTTGTCCAGGGCCTTATTCATGTTTTTAAGACCAGCAATACCGTCGATGTCAGACTTCATGAAATCAAGGCGTTTATCGCCAGCAAGACGAGCCTCTGTACATAAATAATAAAGCTCATCTCTTTGTAGTGAAGACATGTTTGCAGCAAGCGCCAATGGCTTTACATATTCCACTAAAGCATCGGCATTCATGGAGTCAGCAAGGATGTTCATGAATTGAACTGAACTTTGCAGACGATTTTTCGCAGAGCCACGAGTTTGTACGAAGTTCTTACGGAAATTATCAACCCATTCACCTGCGGTCATATAGCCTTTGGTGTTGAGGAAGTCGTTATTAACCGCACGAGCACCACGCTCAAGCATTGTTTTGTCGGGGCTTTGTGGAACTTGTGAGTTGAAGCCAGAATCTTTCGTGTCTTGTTTAGCCAATTCACGAAGATTATTAAGAGCTAAATGTTCGCTGTCACAAGAAGGTTTGGTGATGCTCTTACAGCCATTTGGAATCAGCATCATTGATTCTTCCAAAGCCACAGATTTGAATGCTTCGCCGAAACGAGGGCTCATGTGGTTGGCCACGTCGGTATTGCGCCAAGCCCATGAAAGATAGATTTTCACACTATTCCAGAAGTCGAAACCTTTTGCATTCCAACTATCTAGTTCGCCCGTTTTAATATCAATTTGAAGAGCAGTATTGCGAGAATCTAAAGTTGCATCAGTGTCGTAGCAGCTTGTGATATATTTTTGCTGTTCTAGGTAGGCTACAGCCATTTCTTGAAGTGAGGCCGTATCAAGAGTTGTATTGTGAAGTTGCCCCTGAAGAGGAGAAAATCTTTTCAAGTAATAACAACCAACACGACGACTTCCCTGCTGAGACATAAAATTAGCAGAAGAAAAGTTATCAATTTTTTTCCACTCTGGACTGGAAGAAGTCACTGCTGTGTTTTCAGAAAGAGCCCAAATTCTGGAAAGATGTTTTTGCAATTCCGCACAATAAACTTTATCACCGCAAGAATTTGCAAGAGCTGCATAGTTTGCAAGCTTTGCGTCTTTCAAGTTCATAGGAAGAAGCGGCAGCTTACCAGTCATGATCTTGTTGATAATAGTCAAAGTAAGATGGCTTACCGAAAGACGGAATTCTTTCATCGTGTCTTGGGATGTTTGTGCCTCATCAAGACCGATATTTTTAGCCAAAGAGTTACCAAGCTTACCAGCATTGTAACCATCGAGAATCAGGAAGGCAGATGCTGTTGGATAGTCAGAGTCAATCGCACATTGTGCGCGATTCGTGATGCGCAGGTTGTTCATCTGAGAAGATGTTGACACCTGCGCGCCAGAAATAGACGAGAACATCAGACCTGATGCGAAAATCCAGAATGTCAGTAAGGCATTTTTGGAAAGCATGAGAGTGTTCCCGTCGTTAAGAAAAAACTATTTCGCCGCGTTTGCGCAAGAATCAACTTTGTTCAACATCGTTGTGTAGAACAAGATGACCGTTTGATCTGCAGGAGAGAAATTTCTTTTTGTAGATCCATCGCTGTTAACCATGTTGTACATGTATGTATTTACGAAACGATAAACCGCTGGAGTTACGCGAAGATTTGATTGGCACTTATAGTTTTTGTAAGTAACAGTCACACCAGCATTCCAAGTCGTATCATTTGGATTGTTGTTATACTTGTCGCCGATATAGATTGATGTGCCGCTGTTGCCTACGCCATTACCGTAACCTACGTTAAAAGAAACAGTCCAACCCTCTCCTGAGCTGTCAGTTCCAACGATGCGGCACAAGTTGCCAGAGCATGCTACTTCCATCTCTTGGGCAATTTTCTTTTGAATTTCAGCTTCAGTGTAATTAGGAAGAGGTTTTGGATCGAACTCACCACTGCCACCGTCGAATTCATCAGCGAACGCAGTTGAATTTAGGCAAAGCGCGGCCAAAATCGCCATAAGGGATTTTAGTTTCATATTTAAATTTCTCCGTTATCACTAGTTGGAAGATCGATTCGATGCAGTTACTAGAATTCCTCGATCATCCAGATTTCATTTTTGTAATGGAGAGCAGTGATACAGTCTTGATGGGCATTTAACAATAGGACACGAATAAATTTTTTGTCTGTTATACATCGTCCCAGAGTGGCAAGATGCGAAACATGTAATCAAAACACAGTTAAGTAGCTGGTTTCTAAACCGAATAATTCCTCAAATGCTCCTTGGGTAAACATGGAGTGGAAGGATTATTGCCAAAGTGCAACAGATAACAATTACAGATCTTTAACCGAAGGTCCTAGTCCGAATGGGTGACTCAGGACTCTGTGATAAACTTCTCTATTTTCAAATTTGTATAATCCGGAAAATCAAGTTGAGTGCAATGTGATCCATAGGGAACCAGAACGAATTCGGAGTGTTTAATTTTTTCCTTGAAGTGATATTGAAATCGGATCGGTGTGACCATGTCTCGCTCGCCGGAAATTATAAGCACCGGAGCCTCAATTTTCTCAAGAACGGATTCCCCGTCATATTTCATCAGTTCTTCGAAAAGACCCAAAAATACTTCAAGATTCATTCGCGCAACACCGCGGGTGTAGACTTCGATGTCCTTAAAGTGGGTTACTTTTAAATTGAAACCACCCGCTAGGGCAGCGAGATACATTGACATGGGATTATCAACAGCTAATTTCCACAGAGTATTCCACAGGTCTGGTTGGCTTTCATATTGGGTTTTGATGAAATAAAAAAATGGTTCAATAACATCAAGACCAAACATTCCCTTGATAGGATTTGTAGCAAAACCATTAATGAAAATCATAGAGCGAATCACTTCAGGCTTCATTTCATAGAGATGAAGCAACAGAGGCGCTCCGAAGCTATGTCCTGCAAAATGTGCTCGCTTAATCTTTAAATGACTTAACAATCCGATCAGGTCTTTACCAAGAGCATCCATGGTGAGATTTCTCATGTCAGCGATGGGAGTGCTTTTGTGATGGCCCCGCAAATCAAAGGCGATAACTTTATATTTTTTAGAGAAATATTCGATCTGATAGTGCCAGTGATTGATGGGGCAGGCGATTCCATAAATCAAAACAAGAGGATCACCTTCACCACGCACTTCATAGTAGATCGGCGTGCCGTCGAAACTTTCAAAGGTGCCCGTTGTTTTTGATGTGGTCTCCATGATGCCCTTTATTCCCAGAATCTCTAAAGATAAGAGACTTTAATGAGGGTTGTGCCCACAGAAATCAAGTCTCCATCCTTTAACATTTCGGCATCTATCGCTTTATTGTTAAGAGTCACCCGGCCCAGGGCTTTTATTTTTAGTTTAACCATGCCCGGGCCCGGCAGAAGCTCAAAGGCTTCCCGTGGAGCCTCCTCATCCATGAGCTCGATATCTAAAGAGTCAGCCCCTGCTTGGCGGGGACCGTACCCTAAAATTATTTCCTCATCGGTTTGGATGCCTTGAACGAATTGAAGCTTCAAAGCTGGTGAAAATCTCTCGGGTTTTGTGGCATTTCTTGAGTCTTCAATGGCGGCATTGCGAACTCCATTAACAGCCTTGCTGCGCCAAGTTACGAATATTTCGAAGTTAGCGGCCTGCTCTTCTTCAACAACAATGACTTTAAACTGGGTGCGTCCGATCTCAAAGATAACCACTGGTAATAAGGTCACTTTTTTTACACGGCGACCACTGATGTGAATGCCGTTGGAGGACTCGAGGTCGACTAAAACGAGTTGTCCTTTGGTGTTTATGGCTATCTCGGCGTGGGTGCTTGAGACCTTAGGATCCTTAATGACGATGTCGGCCTTGCTGCGTCCAATGGTCATACCCTCGGTGACTTGGATCCGCGATCCTTCATTTGTGCCTTCAACGATCTCAATAAATGTAGCCATCCTTAAATGATAGGGCTGGATTCTGGGGTATTCAATTGCCTATTACTTGTGCTTGGGCTTTGGGCGTGCTAAACCCTTTAAACATTTTATAAAAGTCATCCTTGCTCCCGCTCCTGTATGGTGGGGGCTATAAACCGAAAGGAAAATACATGGAAAAAACTACTGCAAAACAACCTTATGAAGTTGTTGTGCTTATGCACCCTGATTCAACTCTCGAAGAACAAAAAGAGCTTTTCAAAAAGAACAAAGGAACAATCGAATCGTTCCAAGGTTCTGTAAACTCTTTGGAAACTTGGGGAAAACGCAACTTGGCGACTCAAATCGGTAAGTTGAAAAAAGCTATCTACTTCCATTCTACATTCGAAGCAGATACTCAAGCTATTGCTGAGCTTGAAAGAACTATGCGTATTAACGACAAAGTTCTTCGCTTTATGCATACTCGCCTTGATGAGCGCGTATCTTTGGCTAAATTCGTGGAAGGCTTCAAAAAAGGTCTTTCTGAATCTGCTGCTCGTGAAAAAGAGCGCGAAGCTAAAATGCTAGCTCGTAAAGCGGCGTTTGCTGCTGCTAAAGCTGACCGTTCTGATCGTTCAGATCGCGAATAGTTTTAGAGGCGTATAACTCATGAAGAAGACCGCCAGCCCACAGAAATTCATCACAATTTCATCTCTCTCGATTTTGTTGTCGATGTTGACTGTGATCTTCGGCGCTCCTCTTCTTCGTGTGCTACGCCAGACTTACGGTCCCTGGGCCTTTTGGATCCTAGGATTGTCGGTAACAGGGGCTGCGTGGCTCCTCAACGCTCAACCGCTTGCTCTTTTCATTGGCTCCGTTTGGATGACTTTAGGCGCATACAATGAAATGGAAGAAAGAGGTCTTGGGTGGTGGCTCTCAGGAATTCTGAGTGTGTTATTAGGTGCCGGTGCTGCAAGCATCAGTATTTATGGCGCGTTCAAAGTGAATGGGATTAACACGTACGCTGAAGTTCAGAAGTTGGTCGAACAATTTGCAGAGAAGGTTCAACAAACGAATCCCGCTGTTAAATTAGACGCTTCAATTCTGATGCAGCAAATTCCATCAGCCATTGTCATCTTGTTAATTTTGGCATTAGGTGTGGGATTAATTTTTGAGAGAAGGGTTTTTTCGTGGCTCAATTTGCCCCGCGTGAAAATTGCCTCTCAGCTCAAGTTGTT
>CAZPYX010000167.1:0-9757 GCA_964590635.1 uncultured Bdellovibrio sp. | reverse complement strand
AAGTTACTTCTAAGAGACCCGTCAGAGAAATACAATTCACTGATTGTGCCAGTCTCAACTCAAAAAAGTTTCATTTCGCTCGAGCAATCATGTCGATCTTCCAGAGAAGTGACAAAATTCAGACCTCTGTCGTAAGCAATCTCAGTTTGAGACAGTCTAGAATTGGCGAATCCTGTTGAGTGCCAGTGATCTCGCAGTTGAAAAAAAATCGCACCGAGCGAACCCTGAGAGGGATGAGTTTTCGCTACAAAATTTTTATTCTTGTTTGCGCACTTGTTGTTCTCTTGAGGGTGTTTTTACCTTTTGGGATTCGTCACTCCATCAATCAACGTCTGAAAAATGATTTGCCCAATTATTCCGGAAGTATTGAATCCTTCGGACTTTCTTTTTATAAGGGTTCTTATCATATTGAGGGGTTGCGTATTTGGAAGAAAGATCGTGCGGACTATGATGCCCTGCTGTCAGTTGATAAGTTGGAAGTGTCGCTTCTTACGCATTTGCTGTTGGAGCAAAAGATTTTGGGTTCTTTGGAAGTGACCCGGGCTAAGGTGAATTTGATCGACAGTATCTTGCGGGGCAACCAGCAGCTCGGGGATGGGAGCGATTGGCGGCATTTTCTAAATACGCTGATTCCTTTTAATTTGGAAAGCGTGAAGGTGAATGACAGCAGTTTATTATTTACCAATAAAGACTATAAGCGCCCAGTGCAGGTGTCCTTGGATAAGGTCTATATTTCAGC
Organism: uncultured Bdellovibrio sp.; assembly: GCA_964590635.1. GTDB lineage: Bacteria > Bdellovibrionota > Bdellovibrionia > Bdellovibrionales > Bdellovibrionaceae > Bdellovibrio. The sequence goes on along the minus strand of CAZPYX010000167.1, from coordinate 9,018 downwards.
AATCAACATTCATAACACCGAAAGAGTTCTTCGTAAGTTACCAAGCCAGATGAATTTTTCGGCGCGAATTCAAAGGGACGGATGGTTGCGAGGCAACCTGCAGTTTGACTTTCAAGGACCTTTGCCATCTTTGAATGCGAAAGTGAACGTGACATCTCTGAATCTGGCAAAACTCAATAATACGTTCATTTTATATGGACCTTATTACTTCTTAAATGGCGAGATGAATATGTACTCGCAGGTTTTCATGACCGATGGAAATTTGCGCGGTTACTTAACTCCGTTTTTTAAAAATGTCGATGCGGTGAGTGTAAACTGGAACAATCGTTTCTCTAGAAGTTATCTCAGCGACGGTGTTCAGGCGTTGGGGGATTTGGTTTTAAAGAAGTCCATGAAAAAGGCGCAGGGTCGACGGTATGCTTTTTCGGGGCAAATGAGTGTGGAGCAAGAACCATGGTGCTCTTTCTGGTCGACAGTCAGAAGTGGGTTTAATAAGCCACCAGCAAAACGACCTCTGGCGAATAAAAAGAAGAAGAACATCATTGCGGATAAAGAAAAAGAACCGCTGGTTTTACGATAAACTTTTCTAATTCATTCTTTGCAAGGCGGCGCTGATGGATAGAAGAGAAGACTGAATCTGTTCAACGGGCGCATGGCGTAGTTCGCGCAGTTTGAGAGCTTTTTGAAAGCAATCGTGGGCTTCTTTCCATTTGAGCTGATCAAAATAATTTTTTCCCGCATGCTGCCAAATAAAGTCATGCAGATAACCCAGGTCCGTGGACTTTGAGATGCGAAGCAGCTCGTCAAACATCGAATTACTCAGCTCGAACTGACATTGCCATTGATAAACATGGGCCAGGCGAATCTGCTGACCGATTTTAAAATGAGGTTCCAGGTTATGGCGTGCGATGATTTCCAAAGATTTAAGTAAATAGTCTTGAGCTTCGGAAAGTTGCCGCAGAATTCTTAAGTAGACGCCGATCTCGCCCAGGATCTTCACGCGGTCGACGGGGTTTTGGGCTGTGGAAAGAGCGATCTTCTGTTCGTGAACGTAAAGCTCCATGTCGCTAGGGTTGGTAGCAACTTCCTGGAGATTGTCATCGAAGTAGAAATTTAAATCATACTCTTTCATGTTCCTAACACTCGAAATGAGATTTAAAACTTCGCCAAAAGGTCCCGCACTACACTTATCGGAAGACCTACGACATTGTCGAAAGGGCCTTCGTACTTTTCCACAAATTTTCCCCCATGGCCTTGAATTCCGTAGGCTCCTGCCTTGTCCATGGGTTCTTTTGTATCAATGTAGGTCCAGATTTCATCGTCACTTAATGTTTTGAAGAAAATTTTTGTCGTCTCAACCTGAGACACTTCTTGGCTTGAAGGTGAGCTGATTATGCAGACGGCAGTCAGCACCTCATGAACATTTCCAGACAAAAGTTTTAAAATTCGATAGGCATCGTCGCGATCTAGAGGCTTTCCAAGGGGAGCCCCATCCCAAATGACCTCAGTATCAGCGGAAATGACGATAAACTCGTCGTTACGGCTGGCCTTTAGAAGGGCATAAGCATGCCTCGCTTTACGTCTGGCGATATCTAAAATCTGATCGTTTACATTCAGGTTTTTGTCAGGAATTTCCGATACTTTAACTGGAACCACGTCGAATGAAAAACCAGCTTCGGTAAGAAGTTGTCTTCGGCGTGGAGACTCGGATGCAAGTATCAACTTTGGCTTGATCGGTATCATGAGTTCACTTGAACACAAAGAGGCGAAAATGGGAAGTGCAGAGTTAATGCTCATTCTAGGATTGCTGCTCGCAGGAGTGGCGGTTTTCCTTTTTGTCAGTTCGATCTTCGCAAGCAATAAAGATAAAGCGCAACTATCTTGGGCCAACAATGATGAGCCGGTAAAATCAAAAAACCCAATCATCAATTTCTCTCGTCCCTTGGTGCATCAGTTTACTTTGCAGCATGCTTTGAAAATTCGCAGTGAATCTTATCGCAAGAAGGTTCGTAAGTTTATTAAGACCTCGGGGCTTTCAGCTGAATTGAATGAAGACGAGTTTATTGGTTTGCAACTTCTTTGGGGCATTATGTTCCCGATCTTCTTGCTGATCATGAATTTCTCTTTGCAGGTGGGACTATCGCCGTACATGTGTTTGGGGATGGGGCTGATTGGATTTTATTTGCCGCAAATTCACTCAAAGGGTGAAAAGAAGAAACGCGAACTGTCCGTTCGTGCGGATCTTCCATTCTTTATCGATCTTCTGGCTTTGTCGGTGGAAGCTGGTTTGGACTTTTTCTCTGCAATTCAGAAAATTGTGGATAAGGCTTCGAATTCAGACAGCGTTTTGGCGGACGAGTTTAGTATCGTCTTGAAAGATATCAAGATCGGTTCATCTAAAACTCAAGCATTAAAAGAAATGGCAGAGCGTTTAGATATGAATGAAATCACAAGTTTCGTGGCGGTTCTGGTAGATGCCGAATCGACCGGGGCGAGTATTTCACAGGTCTTGAAAGACCAATCAGAGCAAATGCGATTGGAACGTTTCGTCCGTGCCGAGAAAGCCGGTGCCAGAGCATCTCAAGCTATTTTGATTCCGTTGATGATGTTTATTCTTCCTGCGGTCTTCATTATGGTGTTTGGTCCTGTGGCGGTTTCATTCATGTATGGTGGAAAATAATGATGGCTGTGTTGGGTAATAAATCTACAAACGTCACTCTTGTCGAGAACCTGGAAGTTGCTAAAAACTTCTGGACCCGCGGCAAAGGATTATTGGGCAGAAAGTCTTTGTCCCAAGACCAAGCATTGTGGATTCATCGCTGCAACAGCATTCATACATGTTTTATGCAGTTCTCTATTGATTGTGTATTTGTAGATAAAAGTTTGAAAGTGAAAGCCATTTACCAAGATGTTAAGCCTTGGCGTTTGGTGCCTCCGGTGTGGGGTGCGAGCTCTGTGATTGAAATGGCCTCTGGAACCAGCAGCAAGTTAAAGATCAGCGTAGGAGATCAACTCTATGTGGGCGCTTAGAGTTTTAACCGGCCCTCAAGCCGGTCAAATAATAGAATTAAAGATGGGGCGAAATGTGATCGGTCGCGCTCCAAGTTGTGATATTAAAATCACCAGCTCGGGTGTTTCGAAAGAACATACCGAAGTGACCGTCTATAAAGAAAAGATCATTGTCACAGATTTGAAATCTAGCAATGGAACTTTCTTAAACGGAATTCGTTTGCAAACAGGAGTGATGAGACTTGGTGACAAGTTGGGAATTCACGATGTTCTTGCCGACGTTATTCCAGCTCCAGATGTAAGGGCTCAAGCACCTCGTTCGCAGGCGGCTCCTTCTGGTCATGCTCCAATGCCTTATTATGGCGGAGGAGCTGCGCCGCAAATGCCTCCACAGATGTATCAGCAAACACAGTATACTCAAGGTATGCCACAACCGATGGCGGGGATGCCGGGGGCTGCTCCAGGGGCGAATCCAGCTCCTGCGCCGGCTTATCATCCGGGTGGTGTGAAAGCGATTGTCGATAAAGTCATGGACTATGTTGATAAAGTCGCGTTGCCTGGGGTTTACAAGTTACCAACGTTGATAGAATTTAAAATGGTTCTTTTGGGCTTTGTCGTTCTATTTATTTTTATGACGACTTTGCTGTCCATGATTCCAATGGTCGCGATTTCTAGAGCGAGTATCATCAACGAAAGTAAACGTCGTGCGGCTTCGATTGCGCGCACGGTGGCGACGATGAATCAAGCAGCTCTTTTGCAGAATAGCTTTTCAACTTTAACGACAAATCAAGCAGAGTCCGAAGACGGCGTAAAACAAGTTTTGATTGTTCAACAATCAGACGGGATGATCCTGGCTCCGGCGACTCGGGCGGGAACAACTCCGGACTTGCCTTTTGTGCACGTGGCTCGACGTGAAATGCGCCCACAATCTGTGGAAGTGGATTCTTCGACTATCGGTGCAAGCTTCCCCATTGGACTATTTGATCCAAATACCGGCGAGCAGTCAGTGAAAGCCCATGCCATTGTCCTTTATGATATTGGCAGTTTGGCCTTTGACGACGGTCGTGCCATCAGTTTGTTTATGCAAACGCTGGTGATCGCAAGTCTTGTGGGTTTGTTGATTTTCTTCTTTATGTATAAGTTGATCGAATACCCAATTGCGAGTTTGAACTCCCAATTGGACGTTGCCATGAGGGAAAAGAAAGACAGCACTGAAGTGGACTTTATGTTCCCTCCGTTGCAGGCTTTGGTAGGCAATATCAACAGTCTTTTGACTCGTTATGTGAACGGAGCTCGTGACGAAGGTGGCGCTGGCGGAAACTTTGTAAATAAAGACGCTGAGGCTGAAAACTTGGTGCAAATGATCGGCTTCCCAGCAGTGGCCATTGCGAAAGATGGTCGTTTGATCGCGTGCAGTCCTTCGTTTGCACAAGTGGCGCACTCTGAGCTGTCAGCTTTACAAGGACAGATGTACACAGCGATTCCAGATGCAGCCCTTCAACAAAACATTGAACATCTAGTTGGCAAAAGTCGCGAGAACTCTCGAGTGATTCATACGGATCAGTTGGAGTTCAGCGGACATCTATGTATTTTGAGTTGTCAGGCGATGAGTTCATCACCGACAGAGGTGGATTATTATCTCATCACCGTATCCCCAACTGACGGAGGCTCATGATGAGTGCGGCTCCGAACATGAAGGATGGATTGAAATTTGAAATTGAAGTGACGAAGGGGCCACATATTGGTCTTCGTCTGAATTTCAATAAGGGCAACGCGACGATTGGGCGTGGTCCAGAGAATGATATTGTTCTTTCCAGCGATCCTCGTGTGAGCCGTCAACATGCTGAAATTAAACAGCGTGGAAATGAGTTTTTAGTTGTTAACTTGAGCGGGAAAAACTTCATCTTGTTAGATGGAGAAAGTGTTCAATCCGAAATACTTAAAAACGATTCAATCATTCAGATTGGTGACACGGAAATTCGTTTTATCGCGGATCTTCCAGAGGTTGCCGCAGCTCCTCTTGCGGCAGTGCCAACAGCAGGTGCACCAGCGGCGCCAAGACCAGGAAGTCCTTTCACTCCGGTGACGACGACCCCTGCATTTACACCGAAGCCGCAGATGCCTTCGACTCCGCAAATGCCGCCTTCACAAGGTGCGCATATTCCAGCATTCCAACAGTCCATGCCTCCATCCATGCCACAGGCGGGTGGCTTGCCAGGCATGCCACACAATAATGGTATGAATTATGGTGGTTATCAGGCTCCTCCTGCGAGTGGCCCGGCCATGGGACGAGGTGCTTCTTCTGGTGGAAGCCTTTTACAGAATCCAAAGGTTCGCTTCTATGGAATTATTGTTGCCGTTGGTTTGGTGGCGTGGTTCTTCTTGTCAGGTTCTAAAAATAAAGCGGGCAAAGATCCCAATGCGATTCGCACCTCCGCTATTTCAATGCAAGACATTGCAGACGCTGAAAAGCGCACACAGGAATTGGCTAATATTAAAAAAGATAAGTATGATTCTGTTCAATATCGCAGAGCCCAGGAAAACTTTATTCGTGGCTTCCGTGATTTCCAACAGGGACAGTACGCCCGCGCGAGAGAAGCTTTCCAAGTTGTTTTGAACTTGGATCCAGACAATGAGTTGGCGAAGCGCTATTTTCATTTATCGAAAATCAAATTTGATGAGTTAGTGAAGTTCAATATGATTCAAGGTAACCGCTACAGAGAAAAACGCAACTGGCGTATGTGCCAGTCGAATTACTCAAACGTTATGACCATGCTACAGAACCGTAAAGAAGATCCAAGCTTCAAGGAAGCTAAACAGTACTACGAAGAATGCAGCTTGAATGTGGAGACTGGGAGATTCTAATGGCACGCCTTAAAGTTCGCCTGCGTGGCAAAACAGTTTACGATGTCGCTCTTGCCGAAGACCGCGCCTATATCGCCGGTCGTAAGGATGATTGCGATATCGTTCTGCAACCTGAAAAAGGCATTTCACGAGAGCATTTCAAGCTTTCACTTGTCAGTGGAACTTGGACTGTAGAAGTAATTTCTCGCTATGGGGATGTGATTCAGAACGGCGAAAAGGTTCAACAATTTCAGTTGAGCCATGGCTCTTCATTTACAGTTCCCCCTTATGAGTTTGATTTCTTAATGACCGCAGATGTGGGTCCTATGGCTGAACCTTCTGCGATGAGTGTTCATGGTGGTGAATCCGGTGGTGGCAGTGAACTTGCTTATCCTCCGGCGGTGACTTCTGGGGATCCATCCGCGGGAGATGAGTTCGGTGGTGGTGAAGAAAAAACTGTTATTGGCGTTGCGCCGACAGCGGCGTACATGAAAATTGTCGACAGCGGCAATGAAGTGAAAGAATTGATTCGTTTGGATGCCGGGGAATCTTGGATCGCCGGTCGCGATCCTTCTTGCCATATTCAAATTCGTGATCAACGCGTAAGTCGTCGTCAGTTTGAAATTCGCAGAGCAGGATCGAATTTTCATATTATTGATTTGGGCAGTGTGAATGGAACATTTCTTAATGGCAGTCCAATTTCATCTTCAGAGCCGACACCGATTAAGAGTGGTGACGCGATCACTGTTTTAGAAAATTATCTTTACTTTGAACTCCATGATTCCAATTTCCAAAGTCGTTTGGAAATGGTGAATGTGGCTCCGCCAAGTCCTTTGTTGCCGGTCTCTCAAGATATTGTGCCGATGGAGTATCAACAGCAAGGTTCTCATGAGTTGATGCCTTATCAGGGTGGTATAGCGCCTATGCCGTATCAGCCGAATTATCCGGCAAACTATCAGGGTCATCCACAAATGGGGGCTCCAGCTCCAGTGGCGGCCCCAGGCAAATTTGATTTCCAGAAGCATCGTTCAAAGATTTTGATCGGTGCTGTGGCCGTTATTCTTTTGGCTTGGTTCTTTGGCGGAAGTAAAAATGATACTGCACCGAAACCGGGTATTGCGGGACCTGCGGGCCCAGCTGCGCCAGGCTCTCCACAAGATGCTTTTGCCAAGTTGAAGCCAGAGCAGCAAGCTTTGATTCGTCAACGCTATAAGGACGCGAAGAACTTATACATGGCTGGGAAATATCAATTGGCCCAGGACGAAATTGTTAAGATCCGTGAGATCATTCCGGATTATGAAGACTTGAAAGAGATCGAGCGTCTTTCTAAAGAGGCGATGTTCATTCAAGAACAGCAACGTCGCCAAGATGAGATCGAGAAATCGAAAGCGGAAGCTGAAGAAAAAATTGTGAAACAAGTGGCGGAGTGCCAAAAGAAAATCAACCCTTCGATCACAGAAGCTGAGATCGAAGACTGTTTGAGTTCTGTGATGCAGTTCAATCCAGATCATCCAAAGATCAACGATTTGAAAATGCAAGTGCAGGCCATCGTAGTTCAGCGGGATGCAAAGGCTGCAGAGAAAGCTGTTTACCAAGGTCAGGTCGCGAAGCTTAAGTCTATCTATGAAAAAGCACAGACGGTTCACAAGTCCGCAAAAAATCCGCTGGATGTTATTGCAAGCTATGAAAAGGTTGTTGATTCGAAGCTTCCTGATCCGAGTGGTTTAAAAGGCCAATCGCAACGAAATATCGCGGCGATTCGTCAGATGATGAATACTAAAACCGCAAGCTATCAAGCGGAAGCGGATAAGCTCTATCAGGCGCAAAACTTAAAAGGTGCGATCTTGGCTTTGCGTAAAGCTCGTCAAGTTGATCCAACCAACGACGAACTTGTGCCTAAAATAGATCGTTACGTAGGTGAACTGCGTAAAGAGATGATGAAATTCTATCAAGAAGGAATTTTGGAAGAAAGCTTCGGCAACGTCGATGGCGGTGAAGGAAAGATCGGCGCTAAAGACAAGTGGAAGAAGATTCTTGATCAAGATATTCCAGATGGCGAGTACTATAAAAAGGCCTACATCAAGTTGAAAAAATACGGGGCTTTATAATGAAGTTGAAAGAACGATCCTATAGCACCAAAGTTCTTCGTCCAAAGCCACTGATTCATGCAGAGGACGATGGATCTTTGATCGTGATCGCGACTTCATGGGGACAGCCCGAGCATGCGCAAAGAGCCTTGGATGAGGTCGTGAAGTATGTCAACGCAGCGAAGGCCGACGTTGAAGTCACATCTCCTTTCGAGTTCTTAAGCTGCTTAACAGATGAAGTGAATTATGTGCGCACTGGAATTTTGATTGCGAACGATATGCTTTATCGCAGTGAAAATCGGGCGCAATATTTTTCAGGTGTTGAAATTCTAGCTCTCTTTAAAAGGGGCCCTCAGGTTGCCTATGCTCAGGTGGGTTGTCCTAGCTTGCTTCTTCAAAGAAACAGCCAAAGATTGCAGCCACTTTCCATGGGCGTCGATCTTTCCAGTGAACTGACTGAAGTGCCGGGCTCTTTGCCGCCTTTGCCAGGACAGCTCTTGGGGTTGGACCCAACTTGTAGCATTCAGTGTGGTCATACCTATGTGCGCGAAGGTGACCAATTGGTTTTGTTAGCGTGCCCAACAATTGCGAACTCTTTGTGGACTCGCGATGCCTATCAGCAAGATATTGGCGATATTACAAATCGTATGATCCAAGAGTCCCCGAATACACCTTTTTGGCTAGGCCTCGTCGCAATTTAAAAGTCTTCATCATCTTACTCATTTGAAATTCTTGGGATGTTTACATCTCTTGCAAGGTCTTATATGACTTCCTTTTTTTCGCGGAATACTGATAAAGGAAGCATTTATGAAAAGTGTTTTAGTTCTTTTGTGTTGCTCATTCGTGTCTATAATAGCCCATGCGGAATCTCGCACCTTCACGAAGGTTGATGCAAATCACGCGTCAGTGAAAATCGTGACGGATGAAGCAGATGGAACTCAAGCGGCAAGCTACGTGGATGCGGCAGAGAACAAACAATTCATTGCCATGCTGCTAGCAGATTCCACGTCGAATCTATCTAAAATAAAATATGATCTAGAAACCTCCAATTGTGATGTCCACAACCCGCCCGATGATA
>CAZPYX010000166.1:3208-9783 GCA_964590635.1 uncultured Bdellovibrio sp. | reverse complement strand
GGCTGCTTTCCCAAAATTCTTTTTGTAGATCTTTTGCAGCTCTTCAATTCCGGGACTTTCTTTTGTCACTAAGAAAGAAGCGTCGTCGACCACGACTTTTTGATTTTTGCCAGCGACACAACAGAAGACTCCCTCGTGCAAAATAGTCTTATGAACGCCTTGCACTTTGCCATCGTCCACAAGAATTCCCAGGTCGGCTTGGCCAGAACGAACCTGTTGCAAAATCGCAGGGACGTCACCAAAGCTGATTTCTGCAGAGAGCAGAGGGTATTTTTGTTTCAGCTTTTGCAGGGACTTTGGAAGTAGACTTTGCGCTAAGGTATCGGATGTGGCGATTTTCAAAGCTCCAGAAATTTCTTTTAAGGAACTGTCGAGCTCACTGCGAATATTGGCTAGAGTTTGAAAAATCTCTTCGGCCCTTGTGATGAGGAGTTTTCCTTCATCGGTCAGCTTGAAGCGATTTTTGGTGTGCACCATCAACTCGCAGCCTAGGGACTCTTCTAGTTTGCGAATGCCTTGGCTGATGGCCGGTTGGCTGACATTACAAGCTTTTGCCGCAGCAGCAAGGCTGCCAAGCTTAGCCGCAGAGGCGAAGTATCTGAGATGGTAAATATTGGGTTCATTCATAATAAGTATTTCTTATAAATAAATTAAAAATAATCCAATTTTCTAATTAACGCAATTGATATAGTTTCCGGCCCAAGGAGATTTTATGAAAGCTTTGATGTCTGGTTTATTCGTGGGATTTGCAGTTTTAACGCCTCAGTTTGTTTTGGCGGCGGACTTACCTCAATGCACGATCGAGTTGCGTGACGGCGCTGAAGTGAAAACGACGGTGGTAGAATTGAACCTTCAAACCTACCCGCAGTCAGATCTTGCGGCTTATGCATTTCATGGGAACATTGGAGGTTTTAATTTAAGCTTGTCCACTTCCGATGGGCACTATATTGCCGCCGTGACATCGCAAACGGGAACTCAGTCTTTCTCTGAAAGTGATTCAGGAATTGACCTCAGTGTGAGTTCAGCGAAACAGCAAATTTCGATTGTGTGTCCTTAGAAGCATCGAAGACGCGGAACTTCGCTGTTCATGTTCAGGGACTTGAGAGCGCCATTTTTGTAGAACTCGATGGTCCCTATAGGAAAGATGGAGTTGAAGCCACAGCGAAATGCTTGGTCTGACAATCTGAACTGAGAACTCGAAAGAGTTCCAGTCTTTAAGTGATCCTCATCTAAAAAAGCATATTCAAATTTTTGCCATTTAAATTCAGTGTTGCTGCGCTTATTTAACAAGATGGAGTATCCTGAAGCAGTGTTGCTAGGACTTTAAGAAAACCTACTTTAGATGAGCGAGGAAGTTGAAATTTCTCTCTGTACGAATTACAATTTAATCGCTTGTCCGCAATAAGAAAGAAAAGTTTTCGAAGTTAGTTTGAAGGTTAAATTCTCTGGAACAATTCCAGAGAGAAGAAGGGAAAAGAAGGCTTTATCCAAGACAGGCCGAACCCCTATGAAGCCTGTGACCTTGAGTCTGGCATGATCGCAATAAATCTCAAGTTCATGGGGTTTAATAAATAACGACAAGATATGAATTTTTGGAGGAACCCCTTTCACAAACCACTCCATACCTTTGATGGCGATCAACCAGGAAAACCAGTTTCTGCTAAAAGTATGAAAGAGCATTTGTCCACCGGGTTTCAAAACTCGGGAAATCTCGGTGACAATGGCTTGCGGGGAAGTCACGTGTTCTAGGAAATCGAAAACGATCACGGCCTCAAAAGAATTATTTTCGAATGGAAGATGATAGGCGTCGGCTTGGATATAGCGAACAGTTCCGGTGGAATCCATTTTCTTGGCAATGTCTAAGGACGGTTGTGAGAAATCAATGCCTGTTACTTGAAAATTATTTTGCGCAAGAAAATTTGCAACGAATCCAGCTCCACAGCCAACATCAAGAACGGAATGCACATTTTCTTTTTGTAGCAGGGGCAACGCCCATTTTAATTTTTCACGGGTTTCAGCCCGGAGTACGGCAATGGCATGATCCTGGGCCGTGTACCATTTGTCGTGAAGGCTGTCATAAAATGAATTATTGATAACCTGACGGTCTTTGAGGGCATCCATGTATACTGATATACAATATTTAAAGGGAAGCGATGAGCGGGAAAGTGAATCCCATGTCATGGAGCAAGCGACCCGTTACGAATGTGCTAGTTAAATCTCACTGGCGACTTTAATTGCATTTTTGATGACGATAAAGACGAGCAACTTCTGTGGCTGTTAGCACACGATTCCAGATGGCCATTTCATCCATGGTGCCAGAGAAAGCCCCTGAATTCGGGTTTGTCGAACTGTTAGAGGGTTTGCCTAAAAGAAGAAATGGAACGCTGGCATCAAGACCATAACCACTTGTGCCATTTTGGATGTAGCTGCTATTTCCGCTGGTTGTATCAAAGCGTGGATCCGCTGGATCATAAGCTAATTCTTTTCCATCCATGTATATTTTTACTCCGGTGCCTACTGAAGTTCCGTCCCATGTGACGACAACTTGATGCCAAGTGTTTGACAAGTAAGAGGACGCTATTACCGAGGTGAAGTTTTGCAGATTTTGTCCGTTGTGAACTTTCGCAAATTTAAACTTACCATCGCTATCTAGAAGAAAGAAATATCCTGCGGAACCGTTGTTGTCGCTTTTATAAAAGATCCTCATGGAGGTTCCCGGGACTACTTTGATCCAGGCCATCCACGTTGCCGCAGGTAGATCATTTAAAGCTGCAGGTGTGCCGGCACTGATCGGGTCAGCGTCCGTTCTATTTGCAGTGTTGTCCCCGTCAATGATTCCCGAGGCGGTGTAGGCAAGACTATTGGAAGATATTGTCGCCGTTGCCGAAGGACCTCCTGCTATCGCGGAATTCAGTGTCGCGCCATTCCCAATGACACCCACGGTTCCATTGAGCTGCCAGTAGGCGACAAGATTTGAGTTGAAGCCAGGGGTTTGTGGACTGTAAAGGGCTCGACACTCTTGCGCATCGGCGGTAAGCAAGCCTCGCAAAAATAAATTTTGTGCGTGAACGACAGAAGATCCTAGGAGCAGGTTAACATAAAGAATTTGCGAAACTGTTTTGCAAAGTGTTTTCACTAAGACCTCTATTGAAAACCTGAAGACCAGGTGATGTAGCAGTCATAAGTGGCACCGTTATAAACAGACAAGATCGCATAGATCGATGGAGTTCCCGCCGTTGTCGCAGTATTCGGTGGAGAAAATTTGCTCGAGTTACAACCGGTAAATGTATAAGTGCGTGACGTGGTATCTTGGATAACGAGTGTGTAAGTTCCGCCGTGTGTAAGATTATTGAGAGTGATCGCTGATCCACCTACTGCAGTCAGAACTTGAGTGTTTCCCTTTGCAAGATCTACGGTGGCGCCAGAAATAGGCGAAGGCGGTGTACTGACGATCGTTCCTGCGACGGTCAATGTGGATGCTGGCGTGGTCGTGTTAATTCCTACATTCCCCGCAACGAAGTCACCGTAAATCAATGGTGTTCCCGGCGCATTCGCAACGTACAGTTTATTGGAAACAGCGCTAGCGGCTGAAGGTCCCGCATTGTATCCGATAAACACGTTTCCAGATGAAGCTGCGTTGGCATTGTAACCCGCATTAATACCCACAGCCGTGTTATTGTTTCCGGTTGCAACGTTATAAAGAGCCGAGTTTCCGAAACCCACATTATTGCCACCTGTGAGGTTGTTCTTAAGGGTGCCATCACCAAAGCCCGAATTGCTTGAACCCGTTGTATTGTAATAAAGTACGCCGCTTCCCATCGCCACGTTATCTGTTCCTGTAGTGTTTGAAACCAAAGAAGCATTACCAATCGCAGAGTTATAAGTTCCGGTCATTGAAGAGTTCCCTGAGCCTGTACCAACAAAAATGTTGGTGTTACCACCACCCTGATGCATAACAAGACTGCCGTTGAAGCCAATTGTTGAAGCAGCTACATCCAACGCAAAAGCAGGAGTTGTTGTGCCAATACCGACATTTCCCCCAGCTTGCACAGTTAAGCGAGCTTGGTTGTTAGTTTTAAGAGTGAGATCATAGTTGTCTGTATTACCGATACTTGAAGCTGCGCCAAAAGAATTTCCGCCATTGACGAAACCGGAAAAGAGCGAAGACACAGTGTAACAGCCATAGTTCCCGGAAGCATCAAAGCTCAAGACTTGACTCAAGGGACAAGTCACAGCTTGCAACGCGGAACCCGCGCCATTGCTGCCAACTAAACGATTTGCCGTAATTGAATTTGCACCGGTGCCGCCATTGGCCAGTGAAAGGACTCCAGTGACTTCAGAAGCGAGATTTACATTGGCACCGTTTGCCGCTGCAGTGATTCGTCCTTGGGCATCGACGGTGATATTTGCGCGAGTGTAGGCCGCAGCAGTGACCGCTGTGTTCGCAAGATTCAGCGTGACGGAACCAGTGGTGCCACCGCCACTAAGGCCGGTGCCCGCAGTGACTCCCGTGATTGTCCCGGTGGCAGCCGCAGCCGGCGCCCACTTAGTGCCATTGTATTTTAAAACTTGGCCTGTTGTTGGCGCTGTGCTGTCGACCGCAACACCTTTGATCTGATCAACAACCGTGGCTCCTTGATTTCCGCTGACATCGCCAGACAAATTTCCTGTGAAGCCCGCAGCGTTGCCAGTAATATTTCCGCTGATTTTTGCTCCGGGGATGGAGCCAGTAATTTGCGCCGCAGAGATCTGAATGTCATAGCAGGCAAAAACATTTGAAGGAGAAACATAAACCAAAGATTGTCCAGCCGTGCAGCTGGTCGGGAACATACTGGTATTAATTTTTCCATCCAGCGCTGTCTGCAGACCAGAGACCATGGAGGCATCAATACTGGCGGGCACCCAAGAACCAGAACTGTATTTCAAAACTTGATCTGTCATTGGAGTTGTTGCTGAGACAGCTACGGTTTGAATTTTCAAAGCATTTCCAAAGCGGGAATCATCCCCGGCAGCCACGGTGCCTGTGACGGTGCCCACTGAAATATTGATAATAGGAGAAGTGGCCGTTCCTGTTTTTGTCAGGGGAGCTGTGACGTTGACGTCACTGATCATGCCTGAACCGCCAGCATCTACAGCACAGGAAAATCCTGCCGACATATCATAAGTAAGATACTGTCCCGCAGTACAACTGGTGAGATCTGTTTTCGCAACAAAGTCAGTAGGAAGCTTGTCTCCAAGCTTCGCTGCGGAATCTGCGAAAGAAGCGTAGGGAACAGAACGAATCTCTGAATTGGGAGTGATGTCTTTCCACCCAGTGCCGTCGTGGAATTGCACCGCAAGCAATCGGCCGTCACCTTCGGCGGGGGTGTATGTCGATCCGCCCTCACAGTTTTGAATGACGGAGTTATTAAAAGAATCACGAAGTTTGAAGCTTGCTGTGGTCGGGAAGATCTTCGTTCCGCCAGATCCGATGGGAACGTCGAACACACCCTTAGAACCTTGCATGTTGATGTGATCGCGTTGCTCTCTATAGATAACGCAATTTCCAGAAATATTGATAATCGAAAAAGTGAAGCTGACGTTATTGAATTCTAAAGCGGTTCCGTCGTCACGAATGATGCGCCCCTGGTAAGTCAGAACATTGGGAGACGCGAAGGCGGAACCCACTGTTAAAAAGAGCACAAGAAAATACGCGAGCGTTCCATTTCTCATAGAGCTCTTATCGGAGCTTTATTGGGGAGCAAAAGATAAAATGAAATACTGACAGAGGAATTCGAGGGAAAATGTTCCATTGCCACAGAGATCAAGGCAGTTTGTGAATTTAAATCGAGATATTAGCCCAATCTGAGACTGCAGATGGGCCTAAGTGATGATTCATTACAGCTGAAGACTCTAGAAGAGAGCGTTCTTTGGCGTGCGTGGGAACGGAATAACGTCGCGAATATTGGTCATGCCAGTGATATACATCAACATGCGCTCAAATCCGAGACCAAAGCCTGAGTGCGGGAAGCTGCCATAACGGCGCAAATCCAAATAGAAAGAGTAATCTTCAGGATGAAGGTTCACTTCTCTCATGCGCGCTTCTAGAAGCTCTAGGTTGTCTTCCCTCTGTGAACCACCGATGATTTCACCGATGCCAGGAGCTAGAAGATCCATGGCTCTGACAGTCTTCTTGTCTGGGTTTAACTTCATGTAGAAGGCTTTGATTTCTTTTGGATAGTCCGTCACAAACACGGGCTTTTTGAAATGCTCTTCAGCCAGGAAGCGTTCGTGTTCAGATTGAAGATCGATACCCCATTCGACAGGGTATTCGAATTTCTTGCCAGATTTTTTCAAGATTTCAACAGCCTCAGTGTAAGTCACTTTGCCGAAATCGCTGTTCAAAACATTGTTCAATTTTTCGAAAAGACCTTTTTCAATAAATTGACTGAAGAACTCCATCTCTTCTGGGCATTGTTCCATGACGTAGCGAATGATTTATTTGATCTTCGCTTCACTCAACTCCATATTCGCTGACGAATCGGCAAAGTCTATTTCTGTTCCGTTCATTCAGACTCGCGCCGCTGTCCGGGAGG
>CAZPYX010000166.1:0-3198 GCA_964590635.1 uncultured Bdellovibrio sp. | reverse complement strand
CCAGAACTCCGCCGCGTGACGGGAGGTGTTTGAGTTTTCTGCACGGAATGTGGGACCGAAGGTATAGATGTTTCTGAAAGCAGCACTGAACGTCTCACCATTCAATTGACCGCTCACTGTCAGATTTGTTTCTTTGCCGAAGAAGTCTTGAGTGGTGTCAATAGTTCCGTCGGCGTTGCGAGGAGGCTTGTCCAGTTTCAAAGTGGTAACACGAAACATTTCACCAGCACCCTCAGCGTCAGAACCCGTGATGATAGGCGTGTGAACATTGACGAAGCCTTGATCTTGGAAAAATTTATGAATAGCAAAAGCCAAAACAGAGCGAACACGGAATACGGCAGAGAATGTATTTCCGCGCGGTCTTAGATGTGCGATCTCGCGCAAGAACTCAAAAGTGTGTCGTTTGTTTTGCAGCGGGTATTCCGCAGAGGCTTTTTGATAAATCTCAACTTTAGAAGCGATGACTTCAAAGGATTGCCCCGCACCTTGAGACTTAACAACTTTGCCAGTGACATAAACAGAACTAGCGATGGAAAGTTTTGCGATCTCTTCGAAGTTTGCAAGATTTGAATCGAAAACAACTTGCACGCCTTTAAAGAAGCTTCCGTCATTCAACTCGATAAAACCAAAGCTTTTCTGATCGCGGATTTTTCTGACCCAACCAGAAAGATGAACTTCCTTATCGAGATATTTTTCGGTGTCTCTAAAAAGTGATTTTACAAGTGTTGCTTGTTTAGCTGTTTCCATTTCCGGGCCCTTTCGACAATTCATCTAACTTAGCGTTTTTTCGGGGGATTGTCTAAGATTGGATGGCGAAATTGAGCGTCGTTTAAGGGAAAAGTCTTGGAAGTTGTGCGTCATCGACATGATAGGCGCCGTATTATGCCTCTAATGTTTGATAGAGGAATGATTCTATCACTGATCCATAAAGCACGGACAAGAATGAAAGAGATCGGGAGAACTGAAGTTTTCATTAACACTCAAAAGGGGCTAGCTTTTGACTCATTACACTGGGCTCATAAGTCCGTAAGCTTTGCACCGAGGGGATGATAAGATTTTATCATGGAACGAAAGAGCCGCCTTGTTCTGACTGTTTCATTTTTTATTTTATCGCTGTTCTTTTTGGTCTGCGCATCAGCCTGGTTTGTCCTGTCTGTATTTTCTCGTTCCGTCGAAGATAACTTTGAAAAAATTTATAAAACACAAGCCCAATCCGTGGGTGAACAAATTGGGGCCCAGTTCTTTGAGCGTTACGGTGACATTCAAGTTTTAGCTCGAACTGTGGGACTTTTTCTAGATACCCCTGAATCGAAAAGCCATTTGGTGGACCTTCTAAATAACGTCGCACAACTCTATCGAATTTATGACCTTATGATGATTGTTGATACTCATGGAAGGATTATTGCGGTGAACAGTCAAGATGCGATGGGGGGCAAATTGACTAAAACCATGTTCTCCTCGATGGATATCGCGCATTCCGATTGGTTTACAAAACCCATGGCCGGAGTTTTCACCGAGGACCGGGGTCGCAATCTGCAAGGCGCTTACTTTTATGTGCAAGATTCTGATCCCGAAGTTATTAAGGTCTATAAAGACAATTCCCCTAGAGCTTTATTCTCTGCTCTGATTCAAAGAAAAGGAAAAACCGCGGGCGTGGTGGTCAGTCATTCGCATTTGGATTGGCTAACCCTAGAAGTACAAGAACAGTATCGAAAATTCGTAAAACTTGGCTTAGGATCCAGCGCCATTCGAGTGGTGGATGCTTCGGGTCGAGTTCTTGCGGCCTATGGAATGCAAGGTGCTTTCTCTGGTGACGAGAATTCTAAGGAAGGCATTTTGATTGAAGCTCCCGTTGAAAGTTCTCGTTTCCCTATGAGTCTGGATTGGAGGGTACAAATATTCAGCCCCCGTTCTGATGTGCGACAGTTTGTGCAGTACTGGAAGATTTATTATATTTTGCTCGCATCGTTCTTCATTGTTGTTTCTGCCATGGTGACTATCTATTTTGGGCGTCAGTTCAAGTCATTATCAAATGAATACGAAGAGGCCATTGCCGTGCAATCAAAGCTGGAAGACAAGGTGAAAGAGCGGACGCGGGCTCTAGAGGAAAATATAAACGAAATAAAATTCATGCAGGATCGTTTGATTGCGCAGGAAAAAATGGCAGGCTTAGGAGTGATGGCCACAGGCTTGGCCCATGAGATTAAAAATCCATTAAATATAGTAATCAATTCGGCACAGTTTCTAAAAGAGTACTATCTGCCTGAAGACCCATCGAAGGTGGACCTCAAAGAAGCGCGTGAATTTGCAGATATGATTGTGAAACACTCGGAACGCATTGATTCCTTGGTGAAGGCGATTCTTTTGTCGGCGCGCCAAGAGTCCAAACAAAGAGTCATTGTAGACGTGAATGAGTTGGCAGAGGAAAGCTTGCAGGTTTTACTAAAGACCTTCCAGATTCAGCATCAGGTCTCAATGCCCTCGGAGCTAAAGACTTCTCCTCGGGCTGCTAATGTCAAAGTGGACATCGAGGATTTGCGGCGCATACTCTTGAATCTTCTCGACAACTCTTTGTATTCCCTTTGGAAGAAGTGGGGAAAAGCGCAGATAGAGAAGGCTTTGCTCAAAGTTGTGATCGAAGAAAAAAATGGGAAAGTCATCATATCTGTCGAAGACAATGGTTTGGGCATGTCGACGGGTGCTAAAAAGAATGTCTTCACACCATTCTTTACGACGAAGGAGCCCGGACAGGGGACGGGATTAGGGCTAACGATGAGTGCCGATCTTTTAAGAAAATACGGTGGCGAAATATCCTTCGAATCCCAGGAAAACATTTACTGTCGGTTCATAATGCAGTTACCTGCATTCAGATCATAGCGCAGTTGCCTGCCTATAAAGAGTCAGTGATGTAAATTTGATTTTTAAGAGAAGATGAGGCCGACTTTTTGGATCGGCCCGCTTGAATGCTATCTTGGTTGCGGAGGTTGACGTCATTTTTGACCTCGAAGTCTTACGTTTTGTGAATGAAGTTTTGCTTTGAATTTCAAATTCTTCGAATAGACTCTGTCGAACTAATATACAAAGAGCTTGTTCTTGTTACTGGGGAACACTCGTATCCTTTATTACAGGTTTCAGTCAGGATTTGGTCGGCCAATCGCTTGCGTCCATTTGTAGCTGACGCCTAAACGACAGGACGAA
>CAZPYX010000165.1:3328-9788 GCA_964590635.1 uncultured Bdellovibrio sp. | reverse complement strand
CCCCGACAACATTACGATACCCGCACTAAAAATCGGCGCCTTTGAAGAAATCCACTGGAAGCGTCCTGTTCCTTGCAACTTACTTAGACCCATAACAACGATTAGTCCCACACCAACCAACGTGATCGCCAGCCCGATACTAAATCCAGCAACAGCAAGCAATCCCGAAGCAACTTGGCCAATAGAAAGAGCTAAAAGCATCACGGTGATTGAAGCAGGACAAGGAATCATCCCACCTGCCGCTCCGAAAGTGACTATCTGCCAAAGAGTAGGTCTCTCCCCGTTCTTAGCGTATTCAGGCATCGTTTCCGCGTGAGCCCTAGCATGATCATCGTCGCTCAATAAATCATGATCGTGTTCATCGTGAGAATGATGGTGATGATGATCACCATGAGCATGACTGTGATGATGGTGATGCCCCTGACTGCGTCTTTTAGTGGCCATCATTTGACGAATTCGCTTAGTCATCATCCATGCGCCAAGAATGATCACCGCGACTCCGCTACCAATCTGAAGATATCGGGTCACGTCTTGCGTGAATGTTTCACGTCCAAGCCAAAGCGCCGCCACCGAAATAGCGATCACAACAAAGCTGTGAGTGACTGCAACCGAAAGTCCCAGAAAGAATGCGTCTCTCTTCGTACCTTTAATTCCGATAAGGTAAGCAGCGGTAAGAGTTTTTGCATGTCCCGGCTCAAGTGCGTGAAGGGCACCTAATGCAAGAGCTGTTGGAAAATAGACCCAGGTAAATGGATTCTCAATCAATGGATTCATCTCAACCTCACTTAATAAAACTTTTTAAAACATCAATGAGCTCTTCGCCTGATTCGGCAGCACCCTTTTTACTCTCAGAGTCCACAATATGTTCGCGAATATGATCTTCAAGAACTTCCAATAGCAAACCGTTGATCGCGCCACGACACGAGGACAATAGATTGACGTTTTGATAACATTCATCCCCAGCCTCAAGGCCCTTTTTAAATGCCTCTAACTGTCCAATAATCCGATTCACGCGTGATGTGATCTTAACCTTGTTCTTTAAAGTATGACCCATGGAGCATCTCCTATAAGATAGGGGTGTACCCTATATTTATCAGCGAATTCAAGCAAAAACTATATGCCTGCAAAATAACCAGACGCAAAATTGGAAAAAGGCTCATTAACCGCAGAATGAGCCATCCGGAAGAGGCTTGCTTGGTAACTCCACAGAGGTCAGTGTTCCTAGGAGGATGAATTACGATAATAAAAAAGGTGGTCTGAAAACAAACAGACCTCCTGAGATACACTTAAAGAAATATAACTTCTGTGCGCGCTCTTAATATTGTCACTCACATGATGCTTCACCGTCGGCCTTCCCGAAAAAAGCCAATAACGGCATATTTTTTCTGGCGATTCAAAATTTCTCAATTACACTGAACTACACAATATCAAAGGATAACCCTTATGAAAAAAATGATTCTTTTGTTCACTCTTCTGTTTACAAACTTGGCCCTGGCAAAACCTCCCACCGGTTGTGATTTCTTTTTTAAAAAAGAAAAGCTCTGTGGAACTTTGACGTGGGTGAAAAAAGCTGTCGTTGTAGCAGCACCTACTGCTAAAGATGCAGCTGCTTTTGATGTAAAAATTTGGAACTCACAAAAAGGTTCTAATGCAGGACCTTACATAAATCTTCCAACTGAAAAGTCTTTGTTTATTTCTCTGCACATGCCTGCCATGGGCCATGGCTCAGAACCTGTCATCTTAAAAAAAGATGATAAGGAAAGTGGCCTATACCATATCACGCAAGTTCTGTTCTCAATGGAAGGAGCCTGGGAGATTCGTGCACGTATTCAGCAGAATGGAAAAGTTGTGGACACTGCGGTTCTTCCTTTTGAATTCAAATAACCGTTAAGCCTGCTAATTAACAAGGGCCTTCTAAAAACTAATTTGAAGTTTTGCGAAGGCAGAGGTTCACTAGCAATTTTGATTTAGCCAATTAGTGAAAATCCATTCAAACGAGCATCCGCATATACATATACATATACATATACATAATCAGACTTGCTGGCTTCTGGATCTATCAAGTCTGATACCTCAGTTCTCTCGTAGAAAGCATCTTGATTCACGGACTGCTCTCTCCACAGCTTACTAACTATCTTAGGCTTCCCATCAGCGACCAGCATCCTCATTCGCTTGGTTCTTCTGCCCCTATTTAATTTTGAATGACTTCACTCAATCCGCGCAGCCTCTACTGGTAATTCTGGCGGCAATTCTGCCTCTAACTCTTGTCTAAAAAGTTACCTCAACGAAATGTATCTAGATCGAGCCAGTGACATCAAACAAGATGCCTTCATGTATGACTACACAAATGAGTTTATGAGCCTCCTATAATTTGACGTAAAGACAATGAGGTAGATACTAAAGTTGATATTTTATAAAGGAGACACCCATGAAAAAACTCATTCTTGCTTCGTTGCTATGTGTAGGATCCTTGGCGCAGGCTCAAGACCAATCTGCTACTTCCAGTACTCTTCAGTTCTCCAAAGAAGCTGTTGAAACCAATCCGCAAGGTCTCATTCCGTTCATTGGGGCAGGTGGTGGTTATACTGGTTATGATGGCAGTGGAAATGGCTCCGCAGAAGGTACGCCAGGAACTTTAAAATTACTCGGCTCTTACTACTTTGAAAGCCCTTGGGTTGCGGACTTAGGATATGGATTTAATAGCCAATCCTTCACTCAATCTAGCGCTATCAATTCGAGCATTAATAATGCGGCCGTTGAAATCGCCGCTCGTTATCGCACGGACAGTCGTTGGCAAATGGGCGTTGTTGCCGATCAGTTCTTCCAACAAGGTGCCAACTATTTAGCCAATCAAGCCGATGCGCAATTCGTAGGTTTACAAGTACTAAAAGAGTTTAACTTGGCTCCCGCATGGCTCGCTCGTCTGGGCGGTCGCGCGATGGCTCTGACAAATAATACTGGCAATGATGTTTATATGTATCTTGTAGATTTGCAGATTGGTTGGAATCCGTACGCATACAAAACTTCCGCAAAATCAGCAAAAGCTGAGACTACTAAACCAGAGCCAGAAATGCTGACAGAGCAACATGCTCCAGCTGCGGCAATGGCAGAGACTACTCCGGTACTACGTGATGTCGCTTACAGTTCTATAGCGACGGCTGGTGCCATCGAGTTCTCTTCTGGCAAATACAATGTCAGCTCGACTGATCAAAAGAAATTGTCAAAAGTTGCAAAAGTTCTTAATCAGCACAGTGATCTTTTAGAAAGAGTTGAAGTTGTTGGTTACACAGACTCCACTGGTAGCGCCAAAACAAATCAAAGACTTTCTAAAGCAAGAGCAGAACAAGTTAAATCTATTCTGCAAAGAAACGGTCTTAAAAATGTTCCAGTTACAGCTGTCGGTAAAGGTGCTGCTGAAGCAACTGGTGGTTCGATAAAAGCTGATCGTCGCACAGACCTAGTCTTCGTTGGTGTAAAAGATGAAGATGCACTTCGCAGTGCACTTGCAAGTATTCAATAGGTCACATTAAGGCCCATTCATCTTAAAAGAAAACGCGGCTCAAAGCCGCGTTTTCTTTTCAATCAGTTCATCTTCCAAAGACTGTTAATAGCCAATTGTCATACGCTCTTTAAGATGCTGACCTTTCTCAAGTTCATCAACCATGGCCGCAGCATAATCCTGAGTCGAGATGCGACTTTCACCCTTTGCATCTTTGATGGGTTCATCTTTACCTAAATGAAATTTACCAGTTCGAGTTCCAGTTTCAATCATCATCGCAGGACTGAAATAAGTCCAATCCAAGTCATTCACAGTGCGAATGTAGTTATAGACTTCCCGGGTGGCACTGGCGCCAACCTTCCACGCTGCGGGGAACTCAGGGGTATCCACCAATTGGACCCCAGGAGCAACATAAAGACTTCCCGCCCCGCCCACAATAAGAATCCTTTTAATACCTGCTTCCTTCAACCCTGCTACGATAGCATGGGCCGCTGTTGCCTTCATGTCATCGACAGGATTGTAAGCACTAATCACCGCGTCGCTGCCCTTTATGAGCCCAGCAACTTGCTTAGAATCAGTGACATCTCCCTTTTTAACCAACAAGTTTTCTCGAGATTTGATCTTTTCAGGATTTCGAACAATCGCTGTCACTTTGTGACCACGGTTCAGTAGCTCATTCAGAATTGCCGAACCAATAAAGCCTGAAGCTCCGATAAGTGCTACGTTCATCTTCTTCCTCCTTATATTACTTCCGTTAAATTACCATTTACTTACTGTCACAATAAAACAGACAACCTGAGGAACACGTCGGAAAAATCCGTCCCATCCTCTTTTGACAAAAACCATGATTTAATTCGCTGTATTTCCTTGTAACTCACAAGGTATCTAAGCTCTAGAAGAGCTTCCTTGAAGGATAAAAAAACAAAAAAGCCCTCTTTGTGATCAGAGGGCTTTAGAAAAATAAATTGTTTTCCAGTCAACTATTCGAACGCAGATCTCCAAGTCATTACAAACTCAGAAGTACTCGAACCATTTAAAGGCTTTTGATCCTTAGTTCTAAATTCAATTTTAGTATTGAACTCACGGCTTAAAGATTGAGCCTCAATAGCATTGCGCGGAACCCGGGCACCCAAAGCTTTCAATGAAGCTACTGGTACTGTATAAGTCTTCGTTGAAACACACATGTCATTGCCGGCCCACGGCCCCTCATCATGGCATTTATTGCCACTCCAATTGAAGATTCGGAAAGATACTTTCACATCACCAGAGCGAGATGCGAACTCAAAAGATTGACCAACATGCTCTTCAACGGAATACATTTTCTTAAAACCAAAATTCCACGGAACTGTATTTTGCTGATAATTTGCAGAGAACTCTGGACTGTGAGACATAACGAAAGTTCTCAACACTGTCGAAGCCGCCAACGGACCATAGGCACCATGGAATCCACAGTGACTTCCATAAGCCAGATTCAGAACACCAACATTCGGAGACTTCTCATAGTAGTCATCATGCTCCATCACTTGAGCATTTAATTTATTATTCACAATGATGTCGTTTTTAGAAGCCCATACAAGCATCGGAGTTTGAATTCGTTGAGGTACATTCCAAAAGTTATTTGATTTAAAGTATGCACTTGGTGTGCTCGCAATTCCGCGACGTTGCAACGATGTCGAAGCCAAGTCTCCGATAAAGTCAGCCATCTCAGCTGACTTCTTTGGAATACGTCCTTCTACCAAAAGATCTGGGACGTCTGATAAGTCACCACGTGCATCTAAGAACTGATTTTTCGTAAGTTTCGCGAAGATCGGACCAACAATCAAGCTGCTGTACAGATGATCCAAAGTTGGCTTCAAGCTCACCACTGGACAAATTGCCGCCACAGAACTGAAGACTTTCTTTCCATCTGTTTGCGGATACATATCATTGTAACTAGCGCCGTAGATCGCAGCACTCCCCCCAAGACTGATACCCATCAAATGAAGACTAGAAATACGGTCTTTATAAACCCATTTTTCTTTCAACCATTTTCCAGCAAGAAGGGCCTCATATCCTTCAGAGTAACCGCCCAGTGAAACGATATGGTTCAAAGCCATATAATCAAGTCCCGTTTGGCTTGCCACCAAAACGACGTTGAAAGGGCTCTGGTCAAACAGGCTCATCAAGTACGCCTTCATGGAAGGAGACTCTGAAGCCGAACAGAAGGTTCCGCATTTAACGACGATCAAGGGACGAGGGCGTCCATCTTGTTTCATCGCCATAATTGCCGGAAGATGAATTCCATTTGGCAGATCCATAGTGAACTCTGTCACCTGCGGATGTTGCAAGAATGGATATTTATACATTGAGTACTTTAGCAAGGCCATGACACCCTTCGGTGACTTCGCAGAGAGCTCTGATTCGCACTTCTTGAAGTAATCTTTAGCCAGCTTAAAATATTCAGCGCTAGAGCGCTTCTTGCTTAGTACTGTGTCTTCAAACAGCTTTGGATCACAAGACGGACTGATGTCTTTAGAACTCAAGCCATCTGGAATTTCTTCCAAGAAGTTCTGTGTTGTCGCTTCGTCTGTATCTGCTTGTTTAGCGACTTCAATTAGGAATTGAGCTTCCCTGTTATCATTCTTTGAGCTCACAGTCTGAGCTTGAGTTGCTACCGAAACTAAAAAAACACTCAACACAAAGTTGAATTTCATTGATGTCATATTGTACCCCACGCACTACAAGAAGCTTATCGGTGGCGGGTTTTACGAGTTTAGTCAGATTTCTTTTTGTCAAAAGACTCGACATTTTACTCTAAATTCAAAATACTCGGCCCAGCAAAGAACCTACTCACGCTCGGCACTCCTGCTTCCTAAAATAAAAAAAAACTTATTCAGTTTCACTTCGCCGCTCAACAATCAAAGATGAGATGAGATGAGATGAGATGAGATGAGATGAGATGAGATGAGATGAGATGAGATG
>CAZPYX010000165.1:0-3228 GCA_964590635.1 uncultured Bdellovibrio sp. | reverse complement strand
AGAAAAAATAAAAAAGGCTCACCCTCAGAGCAAGCCTTTTCTAACTCAAAATATTTTATTGCAAGCAAGCCAAACCCTAAGCAATCTTTTTTATCTGAGTCAGCTTATCTTTCAGAACTGAGTTCTCATGCTTCAAAGCATTCACTTCAGAAGCCAATTGATTCATTTTTCTTTTTAAAAACTCCATCTCTTGCTGGCCACCAGGATTCGGTTCTGAGTCTCCAACAATATTAGGCGCTCCATCTTTTTTCGCCACATCAGTTGCATAAACTGGAACAGAATGAACAGACGAGCTTAGGATCTCTTCAATGTTCTCTGGAATATGAAGCTCAGGATCGACCTTCTCAAGACGAATAATCCCTTGAGAAACAAACCCACGCACTTCAGAAATCATTTTAGAAACACACGTCCCCTTCTCTGCCGGAGAAGGATTAGTTTCCGCCATTAAATCAGTGATCTTTCTTTTTGAAATAGGTGGAAGGCAATTCAAAAGAGTTTCAATTTGATCAGGAGGATTTCCATGAAGAGCATAAGCCAATGTCATGGGTTGCACGCGTGAGAAGATCTCTACCAAATACTGACCGTCCCAACTATAGACACGCGTAATAGTAAGAATTCTTTTGCGAAGAGCCTCTTCCCATACCGGGCTTTCACCTGCTATCAAAGAAAGGAACTGTTCACGCTTAGCCATCGGAGAAGTCTCCAATAGCTGCAACAGTTGATAAAATCCGCCTTTTTTCTTATATCGATCTAACATACCCATGGCAATTTTATCGGTATCGAGCCCCAAGACTAAAGCTTGAGACCAGGATATTTTGCTTATAAAAAAAGATTAACAGGATTGAACAATACTCGAATTTTTGATGTTTAAAAATTCCACAATTTCCGCAACATTCTACACCACCGTCTCAAAATGAAAAAGCAAGGCTCCTCATTCTGAGACCTTTTTAAAAAGTCTCTAGGGCCTTGCCTTCACTCTTCATTTTATTTTCAATCGTCTTACAAGCTACTGCACTTGTACGACAAACTCACACTCGTACCTGGGGCAAGATATTGGCTGAACTTCAAAAGTTTTCCAACCAATGTATGCGTTACAGGAGCACCAGATACAGTTACAATGAGGTCCTCTGGGTTTTCACAGTTCAACATGATATCTTTAAGCGCATTTTCAATACGAGTTTGAATATTTCCCAATTGTCCTGTGTAGTCTTCAGAACAAATACTCGCAGACACGCCCCAGTTTCCATCAATGAAAGCTTGGAACGCCTTTCCGTAACTGCCAGAAACAGCTCCATAGGTATTCGGATTTGGTGGATTCCCAAGAGTCTGAGTATTTTGCATTGCCAAACAGGCCGTATCACCTGGCTTTACGATGATAGCATGAACACTTAGCGAATTGAATTTTCCATTACCGTAGATAGATTTCACATTGTTCACCAGTGTGGCCGGTTGATCCATGTTGCTCAAAGCATATCCAGAAGAATAGCCGAATTGCTCACCAGCATCAGGATTTCTGTACATACCACTTCTTTCGTCCTCATCACCCAAGAAGATAACCGACAAGTGAGCATTATCTCTAATGAAGCTGCCTGGGTTGTTCTGCACTACTAGATTCGCAGAATAAATGCCACGTTCATCGCCGGAAGGACACTGTTGACTATACGTACTTGCATACCATGCCGTATTTTGAGATGAGAAATTCTGAGCAATCCAGTTTTCACAATTCAATGTCTCTGGTCTTTGAATCGCTTTATTGAAAAGATTGAATCTATCGGTATTCCCCGGAGTCAAATAAGTGCTGCCATCGTCAAAAGGAATCAATTTGCCACCCTGAGGGAATGGACCACCACTCACATCCGTCGTCGTGATTGCAATTCGATAGTCTACACTTCTTGCATCAAGATTTTGAATGAAATTAGCAAATCGAGGTGCCAGACGCTTTTGCTCAAAAGACATTGATGCTGAGTTGTCATCGACAATCAGGATATCAACCTTTCCAGCTCCAGCGGTCACGGAGTAATTAAAAGAATACTTGCCGTTTTCAACGACACATCCGCTATCTTTACACTTGCTATCGTCCAACGAAAACTTCACTGGGGAACATCCCACGTAAAGTCCTACAAAAAAGGACAAAGCAGCAAATCTAGTAAGCGCATTCATAAGACACCTCTCTCAACCTCTTATATCCAACCTTGATGCCAGAATCACAGCCAATTCATAAATCATTGATTTTAAACGTCTTTTTTGACCTTTCAAAACAGAAAGGAGCCCGTCGGATCTGTCGATTCTTTAGACAAAGCCCTTCGAATGGCATATTAAGTCCAACAATTTCAGATATTTACGATTTTAAGAGCACCTAGCCCGAAGGAGCGATTTTGGGCGCAGTGACGAAAGCCTTTGAGCCCTCGGTCATTGTTACCAATAATAAGGAGCAAAGAGGAACTTCACCATGCTCTACAAAATTATTGGCGCACTCATCATTGCATCAGCAGCTTCCATCGCTTTTCTAACTCTAAAAGATGAAGGCACTCTAAATATCAAAAAGAAGATCACTCAAAAGAGTGAACCGGCTTGTATTCAGCTCACCCCCGCAGAACAACTCGTAAAGCTCATCGATGATGACTTCAAAGCGCTTGGCCAAGCCCAACAACTTCCAAAACAATGGGGCTCCATCGCAACCATTGAATATAGAAATGGCTCTGAGCTAGCACGCGCGCTTTTAGGTAAGGCAAAACCCGGAATACAAAGAGTGCAAAACGGAACAAGCTATTTAGAAATGGAGATATTAGATCTTCCAGATGAAACAAATCCTGGAATCATCATCCAAGCAAGTCTGTTCGATATTAAAAGCAAAAATAAAATTTTCGAAATCGGTCGTACCTACACAATGAATGACCTCAATCACCAAACTCCACCGGAAAAGCCAAAGGTTGAGGAGCCCACAAATAAGAAAGCACAACCCCAGCAACCAGCAGCCCAGAATAACAATTCAGTGACACCAACAAGCACTCAAACACAAGCAACACCAGCTCAATCAACCGGTGACCAAGGAGCAGCAGCCGCAAATGCTACACCATCCGCTCAAGCTGGGGAAAAAGCTTCTCCTCCAACTTCCCAAGAGCATCACCATTAATCGAAGCTCAAGGTAACCATATAAACTATTTATTATTTACATCAAAGATAATAAAAAACCCGATCTGTTTCCAGACCGGGTTCAAGTAAAAAAGA
>CAZPYX010000164.1:0-9812 GCA_964590635.1 uncultured Bdellovibrio sp. | reverse complement strand
AACAAACTAAAAAACAAAAACCAAAATAAAAATTGAAATAATAAAAATAAAAAAAAGCACCACAACAAAAAAGCCAAACATGGCTTGGAATCTACCGTCGGCCAAAAAGAAAACAAAGTCACTCTCGCCCAAAGTAGTCTGCAAGATGCTGGAATTGCGAAGCATGATCTCGCCACCCAATAAAAATAATCCAGTTGAGAAAATCCACTTCAAAACTTTTTCAAGTCGGCTTGAAACCAAAGCACTTAGAAACATCACTGAACAAAGTCCCATCAGGAAAAGTCCATTGAAGCTCATAAACAAGAAGCCCAAAATCAAAACCCACCAAGCGCCCAAAGTACTAAGACACATCATCAAACTGCTGGGTCTTAAACTTAAAACACGTAAATTATAAAGACCGATTCCAGAATACAAAGATCTTTGCGGAGAAGCCTCTAAGACCACCACATCCAAAGCCCGAATGAACATTTGGCGCAGATTCACTTCCAAGCCCTTATCTAAGAACTTCCTTTGTAAATCTGAAAAAAATTCTGAAGCATGTTTTTGAGAGGAGGACAGACCAAACATCATCAGGACAAAACTACCCAACCACATAAGAATCATAACGAACCACCTTTCCTTCAAACGAATGAATCACTCCAGGTAAAAGCTCTTCAGCTTTCATTGGGCGTTTCACTACCACTCGGCGCACAGGCCAAGTCAGAGCTTCCTTCAAAACTTCCGCCGCATCGGCGTCATGTCCGACGAGATCGCGGAAGACCACCATTTCTTGTTTCGGCAGGGCCGATTTCTTTTTATGCGGGTACATCGGATCAAAGTAAATCGCATCGATATCAAGCTTGCCTTTGTTTTCACGTAAGAACGTCAATGCATCGGCAAAATGCAGTTGATAGGACTTTAAATATTGTTTTTCTGTGCGCGCGAAAGCTTCTTTAAGAAGAGCATAAAGAACCGGAGATCTTTCAACCCCAATCACCTGGAAATTCAACTGCATCAAGAACACACTGTCGATTCCCATGCCCACGGAAAGATCTAGGACCTTTCGGCAGCCTTTAGCATAACCCAAGGCCTTCGCAATCAATTCGTTCTTTCCTTGATGGCCACGACGTTCGTAATCGAGATGATTTTTATCAAAGTCGATTTCCAGCAGACGTTTTTCAGCATCGCGCACAAACACCCGATCGCCTTCAATATTGAAGCGGAAAAAGAACTCTTCCACGGATTCTGGATTAACGGGGCATTGAAAGAATTCAGACCATTGGGTGGCCTTGGCCATTCCCGCCTGATCTGAAACAATGCAAATCTTTTTTAAATTTAAGCTATCAGGTACCACAGACATTCAAATACCCAAAGGCCTATGGTGATGAGGAATAAAGTTAAACCATGCTTGAAGACCTGACGAAGTTCACTTCCCACAGGGCTTGAAATATTTTTTAATTTGCCAATAAAACTAACGGATACCAAGAGGACCGCCACTGAAAGATAGAAGCCCCAGTAAGTTCCGGCAAAAATATAATGGTAGGCCAGGTTCATCAAAACAAAAGCCAACCACCAGAAAGCCAACAAGCGGCGAGCCTTATCAAAGCCCAACCAGTTCACAGTATTGCGAAAGCCCGCCTGGCTACTTGGTAAAATATTTGTGAAATTGCGAAGGTGAACAACAAACAAAACTCCCCATCCCCACAAACAACCCAACCAGAAAACTTCTTTATCAAGCTCTGCGCCCATCGAAAGTTGATAACCAATGGTCAACAAGGGTCCCAGCAGAAGAAATAGCGCGATTTCCCCACCGATTTGATATTTGAACGAGTTCTTTTTTTTGAACTGAGCCCAAAGCCCCACGCCGACCGCGATGGCAATAACCACCGCAACATGGGGAAAAGCGAAGATCACCGGCAAAGAACAAAGACTTGCTAGCAATAAAAAGAAAGACGAATAGTTTTTAACTTGAATCGCCGTCAGCCAGCCATTTTGAATGGACCGGCTTCCACTGTTGGCGATAATTCGATCGACGCCTTTAACATGGTCCATGAAGTCGTTACGCAAATTCACAGAGATAAACGCGAAGATCAAACCCACCGTCGCAATAATTGCTGTCAAAGAATCACGAATCGTGTGATCAACAACGTTTTTTGTTAAAACCAAAAATAATGGCACTAGAAGTAAAAGAAAACTGCGTGCCTTCAAAGATTTTGCCGCTACGACAAACCAAGAAGGGCGCACAACTTCGCTTAAAGGAATGATTTTAAAAGTAACTGTCTCGGATGCCGAATTCACATTCAAAGACTGAACCGGCAAGGCGCGCTTATCCGAAGCAAACGTTCCTAGCAAATAAGATTCAAACTCTGGAGAGTCTTTAGAAAGTGTGACCAAGTGACTCACTAAGGTTTCCTTCTCCAGTACAAGATCTCTGTCAAAGGACGAAGCTGTTCAATCAATTTTTCTTCGCCAGGTTGTAAATGTTTTTTAAGTCTCTCAAGATGATGGTCATACATTTTGATCAAGCCTTGGTTCATTTCATCGAACTGTGCAAGCTTTTGATCAAACTGGGCCTTACCGCCGATGCTTGAATAGTACTCTTCCAAGTTTTTGCTTTTAACGATTTGATCAATCTCTTGACGACTGCGACCGGCACAAACAAAAGCGCCGAAAGAGTTCAGATAGCCTGATTTCAAATCGCCAAGGATGGCTTTGCCTTCGTCGTTACGAATGTCGTAATCCAAAAGATCATCACTGCGTTGGAAAAGTTGCCCCAACAAAGTGCCCATCTCTTCTAAAGTTTGATGCAGCTCTTCGTTGTATCTTTCTTTCGCAATAAAAGGAGCACGGATACACCATTTAAACAAACTAGCAGTTTTCAAGTTATGAATACGATCCAGCTGTTCCAGGGTCACAAAGAAGTCGCCGACCACAGAGTCCTGCAACCACTCTCCTTCAAGCAAATCTGAAATCACTTCCGCCGTGTACTGAACAAGTTTGATATTGCCGTGACCAGAAAGATTCACCATCACACGTGCTAACAAGTAATCACCAGCCAGCACCGCGTATTCGGGAGTATACTTCAACCACGCGGCGGTTTTACCGCGACGAAGATTCGAGCGATCAATCAAATCATCATGCAACAAAGAAGCATTGTGAATAAACTCGATGGTCTGTGCTAGAAGATGTTCTGCTTTTGCATCCAAAGAAAGGTTCGAACCCATCATGCGAATCAACTTCGCACGAAATCCTTTACCACCCGCAAAGAGGTCGTCATAAAGCTTGTTGAGCTTTGGTAGGTAGGCAGGGAAATCCCTGGAATCATAGACTTTAAGATCAATGACGTTGCGCGACAATTGTAACTCCTAAGATGAAGTCAAAATGGCGAGATATCTCCTTGCTGTCAAGGGAGTAGAAGCCTTAAAGTCCGAGACATTATGAATCAAGTCTTTAAAACCAAAAAGACCCTGACATTCAGGGAAGCAGACCCCGCAAAAATCATGTTTTTCGGGAATGTCTTCGGCTTTGCCCACGATGCATTTGAACAATTCATCGTTGATGCCGGTTACACATGGAAAGAGTATTTCCATGATCCAAACTATGCGATCCCACTTCGTCATACAGAGTCCGACTTTTTAGCGCCGTTTTTCCCCGGTGAGACCTATGACATTGCCGTCACCGTCGCAAGTTTTGGTGAGACTTCCTTCAAAATGAAATACGTCTTCACTCAAGGCGCAAAAACCCACGCAATCGTGACCATGGTCCACGCGGTTTTGGATATGAAAACCAAGCAAAAAACTGCAATTCCTGGTACGATGAAATCACGTCTAGAAAAATATTTAGAAACTCCGGCTTCGTCGGAGCATAAATCCGGAGCGAACAAATAATGGAAGAATTTAAATTCACTGGTAAAGAATGGTGGCGCGAAGGTGTTCGCTTTGAATGCACAGGTTCGGGCAAGTGCTGCACTTCACATGGTGAGTATGGTTTCGTTTATTTAAATCTAGAAGATCGTCAACGTTTCGCGAAACATTTGGGAATTCGCACTTCTGAGTTCACAAAACAATATTGTGAAAAAACCGGCGGCATCTGGCATCTCAAAGAAGATCCAAAGAATCACGACTGCATGTTCTTAAAAGGCAAAGGCTGTGGCGTCTATGAAGCTCGCCCGACTCAATGTCGCACTTGGCCCTTCTGGCCGGAAGTGATGAACGCAAAGTCTTGGGCAAAAGACGTTAAAGCTTTCTGTCCCGGAGTGGGACGTGGACCTGTTATCTCCGCAGAAAAAATCGAAGCCCAGCTTCGAGATCAACTCAAAAGTGAGGAAGGTTGGGGCAAGTAATTTCCCCAATGTCGATAAGCGAGACAGGATTCTTACAAGC
Organism: uncultured Bdellovibrio sp.; assembly: GCA_964590635.1. Classification (GTDB taxonomy): domain Bacteria; phylum Bdellovibrionota; class Bdellovibrionia; order Bdellovibrionales; family Bdellovibrionaceae; genus Bdellovibrio. Next base: position 5,451 of record CAZPYX010000164.1, on the reverse strand, counting down.
GTTGTAATCCTGTTAAGTTTCTCATTTTGAGTCTTTAGCCCCCCCGCTGAACTGACGAAAAGTACTGCATGAAGTACGTAAGCTCAAAGTTCACCACCTATCTGTGCATTCTTGGCCTGGCAACAGCGACCCTCACGGGCTGTGATGATCCCGCCGTTGAGGTTGGGACTTTAGGCAAAAAACTTTCTGCTCCCGCTTTAAAGAGCACAAGTCCCTTTGATCAAAATTTTGATTCTCAAAAATACGTTCATATCAGCGGCAGTTGTGACAATCGCGTCGGCGATCTCTCTGTGAGTTTTAAACTTTCTACGAGCAGTGCAACAACTGGATCAACAAGCCCCACTGCCGCACAGATTGCCAGCGCTGCTCAATGGCATACACCTCCGAGCAGCCCTGATGTCACAGGAACATCTTTGACTGGTCCAATCACCAATGATGTGAACTGTGCTGATGGAGTTTTTGATTTCTATCTTACAAAAAATGATCTGTATGCCTTATGGGGCTTTGATGGCAGTTCCAATAACAACGATGTTGATGCTATTTACCTAAAAGGTGCGACACTTATTGGTGACACCCAAATTCTTTCTTTGATTGACCCTAAAACTGGTGGCAATAACGTTGCTAGTAAAATCGTGATTGAGAAGCAGTGGCCCCGTGGCTTTGCTGGCTCTGGACACTGCGAATCTTTCAATGTGTTTTTGACGGATGGAAATGGCAACGGCGCTTCAGCCTCAACACCAGTCACATTCAACCTCTCACAGGCTGTAGGCGGCACTTCGGCAAATACATTTGCTTACACGTCTTGGGATCTTTGCAATGCTGCTTACACCACCGGAGCCACTGCAGGTGTTAACAGTTTCACCATTCCAGCAGGTCAAAATAATATTCAACTGATGGTGCCGATGCCAACTGACGCGAGCTACTTCGATAAAGTATTTAGTTTCAGTGTAACAAGCACAGGATTGATTACTGGAAACCCAAGTTCCGTGACATTACGCGACTCTTCTTCGACAATTCATCGTTGGCTCGCGATGGATCCCAATGGAGGCAATCGTTTCCACAAAGACATTTGTTATCCTATACAATTCAATCGCCACATCTACTCTGGAGGATATGACACTTCCGCTACGGCTTTGAATATTTCACTGTCATCGACAAATTCTAAATTGAACTTTTATAGCGATACTGGCTGCGCGACTTCGACGTCATCTTTTTCAATTACTGCAAATTCTTCATCCGTTACTGGCTATGTCCGCTACAACTCAGACGCTACAGATACCAGCGACGTACGAATTCCTGTCACTTTGACTAGTGCTGATTCTAGTTACGATCTCGCTCCATTCACTGCTGAAATAGATGTTCAAGGAGCTTCAGTAGCCAGCCAAATTGATCTGTGGGGACCAAAGGAAATAGATCGTGCGAACTGTACCGCATTTATGGCCGTTGCTCAAAACAATCACTATGCCCAGATACCTGCAAGCTCAGATATACAGGTTAATCTAACGTCAACAGCAACCGGGGTCTTTTACAGTTCATCTGATTGCTCTGGCAGCATAGCATCGAGTGTGACTATTTCCTCAGGCAAGACATCTTCATACGTTTATTTTAGAGGTACTCCCTCAACAACGGCCGGAACATTTAGCATGACTGTTTCTGCTTCTGGATATACATCAACAACTCGAGACTTGGTAATTGATCAGCCCAATGCAAGTGATTTCAATCTGACCATAACAGCGACTGCGACTAAAAATACTTGCATCCCTATGACACTTTCCCCTAAAGATGCGATCGGTGTGATTCCTGCTACGGGAAATATTACATTTGCATATAGCTTCAGTGGCACATATGCAAGTGCATCCCACTTCTATACTGATTCTGCTTGTACCACGGCAGCTGGATCCAGCTCCAACGTACTCAGCCCGTCCAATAACTCTTATACGGTTTATTTAAAATCATCAACGGTTGAAACAATAACGAATGGCACGTTCAGTGTGACATTCAACAACGGAACCAGCGTTAGTAATTCTTTAAGTATCACCTGGGCTCAATAAGTCTAAATCTTCGATTTCAGTAACTTAAAAAGCTCGTCACGGTCCTTCTCTGGATGGACTGTGAAGGTTTCTGTTTTACCATCAGTGCCAGCAAAAGTCAGAGCTTGAACTTCGTCAATACAAACGTCTAAGCAGCTTGATGTGACCACTCTGATTTTTGAAAGATCGCCGCTGTCTTTAAAACTTCTCTTCAAAAAAGTTTTTAAATTTTCTCCGGCATTGCCTTCCTCCTTTAAAGAAGAAGCGGAAATAGACTTATGGCATTTTGTGCATACAAGCACGACACCTTCGGACCATGGTGTTTCTTCTTTTTTTAACATAGGCTTCTCCTTAGAATGTTCCACTGAATCTTACCTAAATCAGTGCGTGGAATCTCTGCGACAAAATGGATCTTTCTTATTTTTTCATAGGGTAAAACTTTTTCGCCATACAAGTTCGCAATCTTATTTGCGTCTTCAGGACTTAAAGTCGTCACCACGTGAATCTCTGCCCCTAAACGGTCCGAGGGCATATCCAACAAACTTATATGTAAAGGCCAATGAGGATTCAGTTCAAGAGCCGATTGCTCTAGCACCGCCCGAAGTCTTGCGACGTTCGTTCCTTCGCCACCGATCTTGACATAGTCTTTACTTCGTCCCGATATCTTCAAGACCTGATCTTGCACCTCTCCGCGATCTTCAGAGGCAAACCAAGAATTCACTTTAGGGTCCCAATGACGTGCGCCTTGCGAAGCATTTTGAGCATAACAAGTAAATAGCGATAAAGCCTTTACTTCCAAGAAGCCCTCGTCGTTCGTGCGAGCCTCTGCATGCTCCAAAAGTTCAATCTCAGGATATTCACGGACTTGCAAAGAATCCAAAGATGCGGTTGCAATCTGTGAAGCGGTTTCGGTCATTCCATAGCTTGGCAATACCGGCCAGCCTAATGCTCTCGCTTGTTCGTACAATGGAGCATCAAAAACTCCTCCCCCAACAACAATGGCCCGCAATGAAGAGGGTGCGCGAAGATTGTGCGCCACCAAATCATAAACTTGAGTAGGTACCAGAGCCGAAAGAGTGCACTTTTCTTTTTGAACTGTTTGATAAAAATGCTGGGCATCCCACTTGCCGTCTTTTAATGCCGGCACAACTCGTGATCCCGCAAGTTCTGCGCGGATTTCAATGCCCAGGCCTCCCACATGAAAATGCGGAAGCACTTGAGTCCAGACATCTTTGTCAGTGGCTTGTAAATGTTTATTCACCGCTGTTGCTGATGCGATCAAAGCTTTCTTGCCAAGAGCTACAAGTTTGGTTGAGCTCGCGGAATCCGCGGTGGAACCCGAAGTTGCAATCCACACATGAGCTTGCAATCCTCGTTCTTGCTGGACTTGTTCTGCTAGGGAGTACAATTTATCGAAGTCCGCTTTAGGAAAACGCGGATTGAGAAGAATCACATTATCGTCCGAAGAAAGATCTAACGGAGCTTGATGTGATACCACGGCAAAGCCTCCAAAAGTTCATTGAAGCCTACGCCCGTCCCTCGTACTCGGCGTAAAAACGGTCCCTTGGTGTCTAGTTCAGCGAAAAAAATATCCATTTTATAGTTTCGATGAGTCAAACATCCCGACTCAAGAATCATATCGCCATATTTTTTCTTCAGCTCCATAGCGATAGTCATCGCATGGGCAATTCCCACAGCGTGATCCATATAGCTTGTCACGGCGGCTTTTAATTTCCAGTCCTGACAATGGCCAATGGCACTATCAACATCCATCTTGGCTGGTTTAATCACAATCACATCGAACGGCGCTTGTGTATCCAATTGATCCCAGCGAACTTTGTTATATTGATTGTCAATGGCAATTTTCACTAACTCTTTAGCATCCATCCATGCCGTCGCATCGTAAGGAAAAGGATCCTCAACATACTCAATCTGAGCACGCACTTTTGGATCTAGATTCTTCATAAAGCGTTCAAAAATCTGCCAATTTGCTAAGGCATTAAAATCCAAACGAACTTTAAATCCAGCGGCAGCAATATGAATCAATGCCTCGGTCTCTTCTTGAAGATCTCGGCCAATTTTTAACTTAATAGTATCGAAACCTTCTTTTTTAACTTCATCCAAAAGCCCCGGCTTCACATCTTCAGCGTGGGTTAGCAGATAATTATTTTTAAGTGGCGTTCCAAGATCAAACAGATTGCGTTTTTTTGAGCGAGCTTCAGCATCCCGACGTGCCAACCAAATTGTTTGCTCCATCTGCACACTGATTTTTCCAGCACGCAAACCGGCTAGCTGCTCTTCAAGAGTGGGATCACCCAGTTCAGGCCAGGGCTGAAGATCCGCATACCCTGCCAGTCCATCATCCCACTCCACCTTGAACAATACGCCCTCACGATGAGTATCTAAACTCACAGCATTGAGCGATGCCACAGGCTTCAGCGTATAAGGACTGTAACTAAGCTTAATCAAAAAATAAATCCTAACGTCAGCAAGATACCGAAGACCAAATGAAGTCCGGCAGCTTGACCTAAAAATTTATTATAAACAGGGCTGGGCTCTGTCGTGAAAACATTTTTAGTCAACTTCACTGCCAACGGCAGAGCTAGTAAGGAGACCAAGGCTGCAATTTTGTAACCCTCGAACCACCAATAGAGATTCATCACAAAAGGCAAAAAGCACATGGCCGCAATTTCCCAGCGTGCGAAGGTTACGCCAAAGCGAACTGCCAAAGTTTTTTTGTTCACGAGCTTATCGCCCTCACGATCACGAAGGTTATTCACACACAACAAAGCCGTCGCATGGAAACCAATTTGCAAACCTAAAACCAAGGCTTCAATCATCCACTCGCCAGTATTGAGGAACACAATCCCCATCACCGCAAGAATGCCGAAGAACGCGATCACAAAAAGATCTGCGATTCCAAGATACGCCAAAGGAAATGGACCTGCTGTATAACAGTACGCCATCAAAACTGACGCCAAGCCAATGGCTACGATGGTCATGCCACCCTTCATCACCAACGGAATGCCACAAAGAACCGCTAAGAAAAGCAACAAAGTTGCCAAGCCCATCACTTGATTGGCTGTCAAAATTCCCGCCTGGGTAATACGCTGAGGCCCAATGCGTTTTTCAGTGTCTGCGCCCTTTTTAAAATCCACCGCATCGTTCACAAGATTCGTTCCGATTTGGATTAGAAAAGAGGCCGCCAAGGCGTAAAACAAAACATGGCCATCCCAAGACAAGCCAATAGCTTTTACCAGGGCCGTTCCAGCTAAACAGGGAACCAAAGCGGCAGTTAATGTTTTAGGGCGAAATGCGAGAATAATGCTCTTAATTTGACTCATCCGCACATCCTACACTGTTTTTCCCTTGACCTGAAGCACTTCTAAGTGCAAAAAAAACCTCGGAAGACCTCCAAGAA
>CAZPYX010000163.1:0-9857 GCA_964590635.1 uncultured Bdellovibrio sp. | reverse complement strand
GAAAACGATCTTTTACACCCGTGGCAGTTGTATCTAGGGATATATGTTTTAGTACTTCGTTTATAGAAATGGCCTCGCTTGGAAAAGGACTTTTCTCCACAATGGGGGCATTGGTAGTGTTTTACAGAGAGCTGAGACATCTGAACCGAAGTCTCAGCAAGATTGAGTTCAATATAATGACATTTTTAAACTTATTAAACGAAGAGTGTAGTCCGAGTTACGCTTTGAGGTTTTATACCCGAGCACCACGCTAGTAGTGCAGTTTTTTACTTCATTCGCAAAGCTTCAGAAGGCTGAACTTCAGCCACAGTTCGTGATGGGATATAAGATCCCAACCAGGCAATCAAGGCACTCACTACAATCACTCCGAATACCAATCTCCAATCCACCAAGGCTGGAATCGAGGCATCGTAATAGATTTGTTGGGGCAAGAAATTGATAGGATATTTTTGGATATACAAACTAATACCTGTTCCAAAAATAGTTCCGGTCAGAACACCCACCCCTGAAAGCAAACAACCCATTTGTGTGAATGTGCGCACCGTTTGTTTGCTCGAGTAACCGATGGTTCTAAGAATCGCGATATCTCGTCGTTTCTGCGATAAAAGCAAAGCTAAGACCGTGAGAATGGAACTCGCTGCAATCATCCCCGCCAATCCCAAAAAGAAACCAATAGTCAACTTTTCAAGCTTCAGCGCATATAGCAAAGCTCCGTTGCGATCTTCCCAGGTTTCAACCTGCACATCAGGAAATTTCAAAAGACTTTCCTTCATGCTATCCAGTTTCGACTCATCAGCCAACCAAGCTTCAATACCGATCTTCTTAAGGCCTTCATTATTCAAAGCCTTCAAGGCTTTACCCCGTTGATAAAACAATGCCTGTGCATCTACATCGGCCAAACTCGTGGTCACGATCTTTTTGATACGCACACGTTCAAACTTGGGAGTCTCGCCAGGAGGAAGCAACAATCCTGCAGGGGAAACAATAGTAATGAAATCTCCCTCGAACACTCCTAAAGACTGCGCAAGGTCGACACCTAAAATAACCTCGCCCTCATCAGGAATATCTTGCGGATCCCAAACATAAGCCGGTGTTTCATATTTAGCTGTGGATGGTTTCTTATCCAAAGTTTGTAGCTGTTGAATAAAGTGCCCAAGACTTTCCTTGGAAACTCCCCGGGCAATACCTCCACGGAACTGACCATCTTGACTGCGAATAATCACGTCTTGAGTTTCAAAAACATAAGCTTTATTGCCTTCGTCTTCTTTGAGTCTTTGAAAGCTTGGATGATTTTCCAAAGCCTGCACAGATATCACGCCTGGAATTTGTAAATATAAATGAGGCTCTAATCCAACGATACGAGATTTAATGCTGGCATTCATCCCGTTCATAACAAACAAGACAACAAGGAATGCCGTGACACTGATCGAAATCGCGCCCATGGACAACCAGGCGATACGCTTCACCAGCGCGCCGGCGCGTTTTGAAAAGATAAAATGACGGAAGAGATGCCCAACTAGCATCCCCTCATCATAGTATTTCAATCTTGAGTTTCAAGAAGTTATTTGTGACTCGCAGGAACGCGACGCAAAGATTCCTCGTCTTGGACTTCACGCACATTGCTTTTCATAAAAAAGCTCTTCTGCATGGCCTTAAGAACAACGACAGTCTCATTCAAAGCCTCGACAAGGCGCACACTGGCTCCAGGCAATTCAGGCTCAACAGCTTTGACTGCGGGCCCCAAAGCCTTGGTCATAACTGCCAAATTTTGTGTCATTACGGAAAGATCCTTCGCTAAGTTCGGATTCTCTTCATTAAGCTCTGGCAAAATCTTGTTGATCTCATTGGTTGTTTCAGCAAGATTCCCAACCAGCTTTTGTACGCCATCATCATGGGTTGCCTGTTTGGAAAGTTTAATAACCTCCACAGACATCGTATTCAAATTCTTAACCAACGGATCCATACGGTCAAAGATACGAACGATACTTTCGGCGCGCTTCTTATCAGCAAAGGCCTCAACAAGCATCTGCATATTCTCAAGAATACCACCCAGTTTACCCAGGTACGCATTTAAGTTTTTGCCGCTCATTAACGTCATAAAATCCGTCGTCTCTGTGGACTTCACAAAACTGTTCGCTGCCAGCACGGGGCTTTGTTCCCCTCCAACGCTCACATCAATCACTCGTTCACCAATGATAAAAGGACGAATCAACTGAATTCCACTGTCTTGACGAATACGGTTTTGAAACTTACCTAAAACATAGAAGGTCACATGAATTTTATTGTTTGCCTCAAGCTCCACATTCTCAACGGCCCCTGCGCGAAGCCCAGCCATTTGCACCAAAGTACCTTGATGAACTCCGTCAGCATTCTCAAATACCGTGGAGTAATAAACTTTTGTCTCGAACCAACCCTGCTTGATCGCAACACTCACCGCAGTGATGGCTACGCCCAATAGAGCACACAGGACAAAAAGCCCCGCAACTCGCTCGTATTTATTGAACTTCACGTTTCTCATTGAATCCTCATAGATGCACAACGCGTTTTTCTGGATCGACCGCTTGGAAATACAGCTGACCTTCATCAAGATGGATGATTTGATAATTCATGAGACTCATAAATTTATCGTCATAGGAACTGATGAAGACATGGTTCAAAGAACCTTCTTGGCGCAGCTTATGAAGATAGTCTACAAAAGTATAAACACTGTCCTGTCCTAAACCCACGCTCGGATCATCCAACAAAAGGACTTGCGGACGCATCACTACCGAACGCATCAAGCATATTAGCTTTCTAATACGACCCGGCACATGGGCAGGACGTTCATTAACAAACTTATCCAAATCAAAAAGACGAATGATTTCATCAACACGTTCTTTGGCCTCTTGCTGAGAAACAATCTTATGATAAAGCAATGGCAACATGAGGTTGTCATACAAAGTTCTATTATTTATCAAGCCGCCGTAATCGAAAGAATATCCGATCTGCAATCGGTAAGGTAAAAACTCTTCGAAAGACATATCCACGACATTTTCACCGTTAATCAAATATTTGCCCGATTGAGGAATTTGCAAACCACCCAATATCTGCAACAAAGAACTTTTTCCCGCACCTTCTTCAGCTTTCACCCAAAGAATTTCATTCATCGGAAAATCGAATTCCACATTTTGAATCACTGGATCCTGTCCATCATGGGAGAACGACACACCCTCAAATTTAAGACTCTCGATTTTCATTAGACCACCCCCAGATTCCGAAGTTGATTGAGATAAAACAAAGCTGTAACAATTAAATTAAACATCACGACAAAGATAATACTGTTCACCACGGCCTGAGTTGTAACCTGGGGAACTTCATGGGGACTTTTCTTAACGGACAGGCCTTGATAGCAAGACACCACAAAAATGATCATTCCGCTAAAGCTGTTCTTAAGAAGAAATATAAAGACATCCTCCTTAGTGAAAGCTCTCATCAAAGAATCCGTATAAAACGTAAATGGCATATCTTGGAAAAGACGAGTAATTACAAAGCCGCCGATGAGGGCCATAAAATTAAAATAGAAAGCCAAACAAAGAACACTGATCACGCCGCCCAACACTCGCGGAAAAACGATAAAGCTCAGCGGATTAATTCCCATGCTCTCCAAAGCCTCGATCTCACGATTAGCGCGCATACTTCCTAATTCAGAGGCCACGGCCGTTCCTGATCTGGCAATAACCACCAAGGCCACTAGCAAAGGACCGGCTTCACGCAGTACCATCACCAACAAGAAGTTCCCGATCATTTGGGTTCCACCCAGCATCGTCAAATTAGAAAGCGATTGAAGAATAAGAACACCACCGGTACCTAAGGCCAAAACCGAAACCAGAGGCAATGCCTGCCATCCGGTAAAATAAATTTGAGCTGAAATAACACCGAAGATTTGGCGCAAGCCCTGAGTGCGATCCATAAATGTCGCACGAATGGAAAGATAGACCATCAAGAGAACACGCAATGTGTACTCCACGTTTTTGGTAACAAATCTACCTAAGGAATCTATTTGCGTAAGCAAAGAATCCATGAGCCTCTTCCCTTTTTCCTAGGAAACTTATCGGCCCTTTACGATCTTTTGTTGGCTGCCCTATGGTCTGGTTTTAGTAAGCCCAAAGAGAATAAAATAAGGATTTTAGAGCTTCAAAACTGGTTTCCAAGACTGAAGGCTCGTAGCGCATGCCTACAACGGGATGCTTTTGAATATAGATATTTTCAGGGAAGGATGCTCGAAAGGTTTTATAAGAGCGGTACATATGAATTCTCGAAGTGACCAGCAAGATATCCCGGCATTTCAAGGCCTCTACAATGGGCAAACTTTGCTGAGCATTTCCATAGGTCGTCTCAGAGCGACGATCTAAGACCACATCATTTTCGTTCAAGTTTCCATAGTAAGGCCATGGCGGCATAATCTCCCGCAGACGTGCATTGGCATACACGCCAGAGATCACTAACTTCTTAACATTCTGATTTACAAGCAAATCAAAACCTTCACGCACCCTCCCCGCACCTCCGGTCAAAACCACAGCGCAATCAGCGGTCTGTGATTTTGTCCAAGAGATCATGGGCTCATTTTGAACTCGTTGGTATTCGTTGATAAAGCGATAAAGCACTATCAAACCAATGACCACCAAAAGCCAAAACGTGCGGGTGCGAAGAAGTTTCTTAGCGATGAGCAACGACTTCGATCTCCACGTTCACGCCTTTAGGCAAAGCCGCAACCGCAACAGTCGAACGAGCCGGAGGAGCCGCGCTGAAAGATTTCGCATAAACTTCATTCACAGTGGCAAAATCAGCCATATTTGTGATGAAAATTGTGGTCTTGATCACATTAGAGAAATTCATGTTGGATGCTGCCAAAACAGCTTCAACATTTTTCATAACCATTTCCGTTTGTGTCTTTATATCGCCAGTGAAAACTTCATTTGTCTTAGGATCGATAGAAATTTGACCTGAACAGAAAAGAAAATCACCCATTTGTACGGCTTGAGAATAAGGACCCACTGCTTTCGGAGCATTGTCTGTGTGAATAACTTTTTTCATAAAATATTCCTTTTAAATTAGAAGTAGAAAATAATACCAGCGCGCAATGGACTGTCAGCAATTGTTCTAAAGCGAACGCTATCTGTTGAGATCACCCCAGCGCCACCTTCAAAGGTGAAACCCAATGAATCCAAACCAGGCAAGAAAAACTCGCCACCGAAAACTGCATCCAGTTCAATTCCTGATTCTTTGTCTCCAGCAACTTCGTAATTCACAAAACCAAAAGTACCGCCCATGTAGAAGTTCATGTTGTCTTCTTTAAAAACAATGCGGCGAATACCTGCATTAGCTGCGAATTTAGATTGATCCTTCTTCGTATCAATCCCCAGTCCACCAGTGACTGCGATTTCTTTTGTTGGATTGTACACGACAGCCAACTCCGGAAGATCCAAAGTTTCATGACTTTTAACACCCACGCCCAAACGATTCGTAAGTTCTTTTGCTTGAACTACTGATGTGCAAGCCAATATGGCCATAACTAATGCTGACTTCTTGAGCATCTAACAGATCTCCTTATGCTGAATTTCAGTTTTATCAACACCCTATTAAATGCAAAGGAGCAAAAAGGAGCAAAAGGATTCTCTTCGTTACTATGAGTGTCAAAACGATTTGGATTAGATCAAGCTGTCTGCGATGGCATTTAGGAATTCAAGACTGAAATTCCCTGGTTGAGAATGTTCTTTTTCCCATATTTTTTCTTTTAAGAAGCGAAAGCCCACACCGGTTTCAGCCATGGTTGTACGAACACCTAGATCAATCATCGCGGCGAAACGAATCGTATGACTTTCAAAGGGAACTTTATCCGCGGGAACTTGATTCGGATAACCTTTTTCATCGGCTCTTTCATGGACCGTGACCAAAACAGACTTCACAGCTTCACTCAGTGGCAACTTCTTAATCAGACAACGATTCAAAGAAAGAACTGGATTTTTACCCACCTCGCGAAGCTCTCCTTCATTCAAATCCCCCACGCCTTCGCGAATATATTTAACCGCAGTTTGCTCTTGAATATCAAACAAGCCGACATCTGCAAAAAGAGCCGCCATAAAGGTCACCACCGGATCTCCCTGGCCACTCTTCAAGCAAATCATCGCAGCATATACCGCCACCCACGGAGCTCTAAAGATAGTGAACAAATCATTCTGTGCCGTCTCGCGGAAGACATCCCAAAGAACTTCCTCCCCCTGAATCAGTGGGAGCAAACTTTCAACTTGCTTCAAAAGCTTTTCATAACTTTCTTGAACTTGTTCTACTGAAATCGACTTAAAATCAAAAAGCAAACTCTCATTCGCTTCCATCCACAGACAACAAACACTTAAAAATGCCGCACGGGCCTTCTTTTTTAAAGCAGTTCCAGAAGCATCAAAATAAGTATTTATATAGGAATAATACTCAGGACCGTCTTTAGCTTGAAAATAGATATTCGACACCGCTGACAAGCGCTGAAATTTATTTTCAGACAAGACCACCCCTCGAAATGCCACTCCTAAGAATCTTTGATTCAGATGCAAACGAACCGAAACCGTAAATGGCAATGTCGACATGGGAAACAGATCCGACGGAACAATATCAAAATACTGTGCGCGAGTCTTTTGCAAACAAATATAGGCAAACTTCAAGGAGTTAAAAAACTCCGCCGGAGACAATGGAATCAAGCCATCTCTCTGTGTCCCCTCAAGATCTTCGCGTAAAGAGGATTCATGCAGAACAGTGACCAACGAGACACGCGGGAATTTTCTCAACAAAACTTCAATGCGATCTGAAAAGGAATGAAGACTTTCACCTTCCTCTTGTGCGATTAAAACAATTTGCGCCAGATTGACATCTCGAGGCGATCCCTCAAAGGACTCCAAATTTTCAAAATGTTTAAAAGTCAGATAATATTGAGAAATGATGGCCTTCGCACGAGACAAAACATCATCCCGCTGGGTCAACAGCAAGAATTCCAATTTTTGTCGAAATAAGGGTGCCGGGCGTTTTTCACTCATGTCGTACTCGAAAAGTTTACTGTGACCCCTCGGACCTGCCAACAATTCTTTTCATCATTGACAATTCAGTGTCCTCCCCAAATCCTGGAGAAACACCAAAGGCCGGTAAAGGCCAGAAAAGGAAAGGGTCTTTATGAAACACCTACTTACATCATCCCTCATCTGCCTCCTTTTAAGCGTCACAAGTGTCATCGCCTCTGCATCTCAATTAACCAATGAAGGCAGCAAAGGTAAATTAGATGGCATCAGTCTGTCCTCAGGCAGCACAACAAACGTTGAAGGCGAATCAATCAAATTGTCCCAAATTGGTGCGGGCCTTCGCGCCAAAAAAGTTGTTTTCGTAAACGTAAAAGTTTACGTGGGCGAACTATTTGTATCTTCTCCAGAGAAATTTAAGAAATCCGAAAGTGAAGCTCTTGCTTCCGTTAAAGATCAAAAAACCATCGCAATTCAGCTCCATTTCCTCAGAAACGTCGATGCTGAAAATGTTCAAAAATCTTTCAAAGAAGCCCTTAAGGCAAACGATGTAAACCTTGATGATGCCAGCGTAAAACAATTCCTGGATAGCGTCTCTCAAGGTGGTGAAGCTAAAGAAGGAAAAGCCTTAACTATTCTTGGCGCAAAACTTAAAGATGGTTCAGAGGAAGTTATCTACGAAACAACTTCAGGCAATGTCTCATCAATCAAAGGACCTGCTGGCTTTGTTGAAAAGATTTTTTCAATTTGGTTAGGTAAATCCGCGGATGGCGGTGTGGCTCATCTAAAATCTTCTATCCTGAAAAACTAAGGGTCTTTATTTCAAACGATCGCAGCGTGCCTGCGATCGTCTTTTCCAGATCAATCCAAATCCAAAAGCCGATAACCCACTCCAGCTTCGGTAACAATCAGCTCAGGAATATCCTCACGGGTCTTCAACTTCTTACGAAGTGCGCCTACATAAACTCGTAAGTAATGGGTATGTTCGACAGCATTAGGCCCCCACACTTCATTTAAGATCATTCTGTGTGTGACCACTTTGCCCTTGTGCTTAATTAGCACTTTTAGAATGTCAAATTCGGTGGCCGTTAACTTTAACATCTCACCGTCAACCAAAACCGTGTGTCCTGGAAGATCCACCGTCAAAGGCCCACTGGTGATATCTTTTTTATCCTGCTGCAAACCACTCGCATGCCTCATCGCCACACGCATGCGCACTAACAACTCAGGAACGCTAAAAGGTTTCGTTACATAGTCATCTGCACCGCCATCTAATGCAGTCACTTTATCATTCTCTGAATCCAAAACAGTCAATACGATGATTGGCACCTGGGACCATTCGCGGATCTCACGCAGGACATCCAACCCTGACTTATCAGGAAGACCTAAATCTAAAAGTATAATTTCTGGACGAGCCGTCGCGGCCATCCGCAAACCCTCACCACCGGAAGTGGCTTCATCGACGTGATAACCATTGGCCTCAAGACTCACTCGCAAAAGCTTACGAATAGAAGATTCGTCATCAATGACCAAGGCTCGACGGAGACTGTCTTTCATTTTTAACGCCCTTCCAACAATTGCCGTGGAGGATCTTCATAAGGAAACTCAATAACAAATTCAGCCCCCGATCGATCCACACGATTGCTAGCATAAACCCGGCCCCTGTGGGCTTCAACAAATGCTTTCACAATCGCCAACCCCAAACCAACTCCCCCAGCAGGACTGCCGGGAACGCGATAGAACGCCTCAAATATTTTTTCAATATTTCCAGCAGGAATTCCCGGCCCTTCATCAACAATGCGCAAAAGAACACGTCGGCCATCACGCTCCAGCTGAACTAAGATCGTCGTTCCCGCAGGCGCATAACGAGCCGCATTTGTGATAAGGTTTAGTAAGACATGCTCCATCAAACGTTCATCGACCTGAATCAAGCACTCGTCCACTTTGCTCACAATCTTCAAATGATGAGCAACCACTGCATGTTGGACTTTGCGAGCAATCCCTTCGATCAAATCAACAAGATCAATCCATTCTTTTTTAGGCGTCAGCACACCAGAATTTAGGCGCGACATATCCAATAAATTCTCAACCACCTGATCCAAGCGATGTGATGATTCCATAAGAGCCTGAACCAACTGCTTACGAACAGACTCTTGTTTGCTGACTTGATCGTCTTGCAAAGCTGAAGCTGATCCGATGATAGCCGTCAGCGGAGTTCGCAATTCATGGGAAACTGAATTCAATAAAGCCTGATGCAAACGCTCCGAGGCCTCAAAGATTTTAATGCTTTGCAATTTCTCCTGCAACTCGAGGCGTTCAATGGCCATCGCCAATTGCACCACTACGGTCTCCAAAAGATTTTCCTGATCAAGACTCAGAACATCACTCTTGCGTGGGTAAAAAAGCAAAATTCCCACCAGCTGTTCTTTGCCTTTCAAAGGCAAACTCAAACAGCGGGATTCCGCCAAAGTATCGGTTTTCCATCCTGCTTTTCTTTTGTTTTCAAAAGACCACAAAGCCAGGGCCAAATCTTTTTCATCCAACTTGGCAGAGTTGTATGTTTTCCGTACCAACTTACCTTCTGAGTTCGTAAGTAAAACTTTAATCTTTCCATTCAGCATGGTCTCTAAACTTTGCTCTGCACTGAAGCAAGCTTCAGTCACCGTCAATGCCGAAGCCATTTCTTTTACCAGCTCATACAAAGACCGATTGTATTCATCGCGCTTCACAAGGTCTCGATCGCGGCTGCGAATCTTCGCCGTTAAAAAGCCACCCATTAAGGCAACATTAAGGTGCTGCCGGCGGCTGCTGCGTTTCGCC
>CAZPYX010000162.1:0-9874 GCA_964590635.1 uncultured Bdellovibrio sp. | reverse complement strand
CCGGTCATGACGAAGGCAAGCCTTACGAATTCATCATTTCTGACTGGAATATGCCGGGAATGCAAGGGATTGACCTCCTAAAGGCCTGCAAAGCAGACCCTCGCTTTAAAACAACACCCTTCATGTTGGTAACTGCAGAGTCTGAGCAAAAACATATTCTAGAAGCCGCAAAAGCCGGAGTTTCTGACTACGTTGTTAAGCCTTTCAACTCCCAAACTCTGAAGGGCAAGATGGAAAGAGTGTTCGCGAAACACCATCCAGCTGCCAAAGCGTCATAATTACGACAGCCTGAGGCTGTGCAAGAATTAATAACTTAGGAGAATCTCAATGTCTGCTGCACCCAAAGTGGAAGCACTCAATCCCCTGTTTGACAAAAGGCTGATCAATGCCTTCATCGACGGAGTTTTAAAAACACTCAAAACAATCGCATCAACTGACGCTAGCCCAGGCAAACCCTTCATCGAACCAAAATTCGTTTTGAAAGGCGAAATCGCGGGCATGGTTGGAATGGTGGCCCCGCCTCTTAAAGGCACTCTTTTGATTTCTTATGGCAAAGACAGTATCTTCCATATCTTGGAAAACATGCTGGGCGAAAAGCATACAGAGATCAATGGCGAGGTGTCTGATGCTGTTGGCGAAATGACAAACATGATTTATGGATCTGCAAAGACAACATTAAATCAGTTGGGTTATAATTTCGAAATGGCTATTCCAACTGTAATTTCCGGTGATTTCAAGATCTCCCACGCCGACAAAGGCGCGACTCTTGTTATCCCCTTCAATTTGACCAATGGATCCACTTTCTATGTGGAGATCACGGTGCAATAATGACCGATAACTCAGGAAAGACTGTTGATGTCATCGTAGGAAGCTCTCGAAAGGGCTTCCTTGACACAATCAAGTCTATCCTGAGTGGTTTTTATCCCTATAAATTGCAGTTCTTCTCTTCTGTTGACGAATTGCTTGACTATTCTTCTGAGAACTTCACGCCCATCCTTGCCATTATCGATGGCCAAGACGGAACACAAAAAACCAATGAATGGGTGCAGTCGACCAAGATGAACAATCCCGACTGTCCTTTGATTGTTTTGCATTCAGCAGAAGCTCCCCTGGACTTCAATATCGTTAAAAAAAATGGCGCGTCGGAAGTGATGCATATCAACTTCGACCGTGAGTTCATCACGGACATGGTCCTACAATTAGCCCCCATCAACATGGATGGCGATCATATTCCAATCACTGCATTGATGCCCGTGGATTTGCGCGATATTGAAGCTGGAGTGAATATCAACTTTGATGTCTATGCTCACCTTCCCGCGAACCAAAAATCCATCGTCATGCGCCGAGCTGGTGACGTGATTGATCAGCGCCAAGTTGATAAATTCAAAGCCATGCGCCAACAGATGTACGTCAAAAAAACTCAGATGAAAGAGTTCTTTGAATATGCGCGCACAATTATGAGCATGCGCAATATCCCCCTCCCTATATCAATGACTGAAAAGTTTCATCGTTCAATGAAAACTATCTACGATTTCATGGGACAATTCCTCAATGGCGCGGGTACGGACTATGCCGAGGGAAAAGTGATTTTTGATAAATGTAAATCCATTGTCATGGATCTCGAGCTTAATAAAACACTTAGCCCTGCAGAGATTTACGATGAAGTGTGTCGCTATGCAGGCAACACGCGCACCTATTACCACGACTGCATCTGTGTCGCTGCCTATGCCGCTTACTTTGCGCAGCTCTTGGATTGGACGCCTGAAAAAAGGGAATCCGCAGGCATTGCAGGCCTGCTACACAACATCGGACTTGCGCAACTCCCTGCGACCATTGCAGCGAAACCCTTCGCAAAAATGACAGCCGATGAATTGAAAGAGTACCAACGCTATCCTGACAGATCCATTGTCATGGTGAAAAGCAAGAAAGTCCCTATCTCCCAAGAGATCTCTGACGGCATCGGACAACATCGTGAAAGCTTGCGCGGAAAAGGTTTTCCCAAAGGCCTTGTCGCCGAAGACATCTCAGAATTCGGGAAGCTCTTAGCCATTGCTTATCAATTTCACGAAATGACTGCCCTTCAAGAGGGTCAAGCGGCAAAAAGCCCTGCTCTAGCTCTCACTGCACTTAAAGAAAATGCTCTTACGGGTGAGGCTGACATCGACTTGGTCATGAGCACGCAAATCTCTAAACGTTTTAAACCTTAAAAATCGTCATCTCCATCGTTCTGTCCATCTGTCTGCACATCCACCATGTCAGAAACATCAAGTAGAGAACGCAATTCAACTCGTTTATTAGCCCAATCAATTTGACTTAAAACAGAGGATGAATAGACCAATCCTTCATAGGTATAGGACAAGACCAAAAAAGTACCCAGAATCCAACGAATTTGCGGGCGTTTTACCCTTGGTGCGAATTGAATGACTCGAGTCTCTGCAACCCAATCCGCCACATGGGTGCGATCATACTTAAAGAAGGCGAAAGCATAGATCGCCCAAGCAAAAAAGAAACTCATCCGACTGACCAAGGGGCGCAGAATACATTGGAAGCTGTTCAAATCCGCATAGGCATTATAGGCCGGCACAACCCGAAGCCCCAACATCCACTTTCCCGGAGTCGCCTGCAAGATCATCAAAAATAAAAATTCATACAAAGCTGGAACGAGAAACATCACCAAGAGCTTCCATAGGGAAACGTAAACATCTTCATCCGTGAAAAACAATTGAACAAAAGTTTTCGCAAAAGGGATGTAAAACAATAAAATAAAAAATTGATCGATGCCAAAGGCAAATAATCTTTTCCAGGTACTCGGTACGTAGATATCTTCCATTTAAGAACCTTTATTCAAATATCGTTGCAACCACTGCATAGCTTCTTCTCGGCTGCGAAGTTGCTTTTCAAGTTGCAGCCAATAGGCTTCTTGCAAACAACGTCCGATGGACTCCCCTTGCAAATGCCCTTTTAAATCGTCGCCATTCAAAAAGGCCTTCGGCAAAGAATCCCCGAAGCTGGCATTTTCTAAAAATACCGCGTGAATCTCTGACTGGTATTTTTGCTCACTTTGCAAAACCTCAAGGGCCCAGGCAACTCCAGACTTTTGCAATAACTGAAGTTTTGCCCCCACACGCTGAGAAAAAAAAGATTCCGGCTGTTGCCACAATCCCCAGGCTTCTTCAATCGCCCGACGATCCTTCACGGAAAGCTTTAAAAGATCCAAGCCCTTCATGAAATCCACTTTGCCCGTTTGCCTCAAGAATAAACTTAGATTTTTCCACAACTCAGAACTGTTGTGACTCGCCCAGTTTGTTTGCCCTTGGCGCCATGGAAACAACTCTTGCATCAAGCCACTTTGATCCATCACCTGCAAACCTAAAGAAACATTCTTAGATTTTAACAACTTCCCCATTTCATCGCGAAGACGCTCTCCGCTGACGTTCTTGACTGTGCCCGCCAGTTCTTTCATGGCCGCTAAAGTCTGCATTTCAACAGGAAAACTTAATTGTGCTGCAAAGCGAGCCGCCCGCAAAAGTCGAAGTTGGTCTTCTTGGAATCGCTTTCGTGGATCTCCAACGGTCTTTATTATCTTTTGCAAAAGATCCTTCTGACCTTCGACAAAATCTAAAACCTGTTCGGACTGTAAATCAAAGAACAAGGCATTGATGGTAAAATCACGTCGTTGTGCATCCTCTTCTGGGGATGAAAAAACCACCGAGTCAGGTCTGCGCCCATCCCTGTAGTCTCCGTCCGTACGGAACGTCGCAACCTCGACATCCGCCCCTTCGACAATCACTCGCATCACGCCAAAGCTTTTACCGACATTGACGGTCTTTTCAAAAAGGCTTTCGATTTGATCAGGGGTCGCATCCGTCGCAATATCTAGATCATTGGCCTCAAGGCCCAATAGAGCGTCCCTCACGCAACCTCCAGCCAAAAAGGCACAGTAGCCTTTGCCAATCAATCTGTGATAGATTGCTTGCACGGCAGCCCAATGAGGGTGTGAGTGGATAAGTTTTTTAACTTGTTGCGCTGGACTCATTGAAAACAGTTTAGAGAAAGACCGGACTGAAAGAAAGAATTTGTTCTTGTGACGCCTCAGGAGATGACCGCACTTATAGAGAATCAGCTGACCGAATTGGGGTTTTCCCACTTCGGCTTCTCTGCCTTATCAAAACCCCTAAGTTTTGAGTTCTATCAGGAATGGCTGGAAGAGGGACTGCACGGGGATATGAAGTATCTCGAGGAGCACGCCCCAATCAAAGAGTCCCCACAAATCAAGTGGCCCCGCGCCCAGTCCGCTTTGGTATTTGCCATACCTTATTTTCCTCACCCTGAAGCAAACACCCATTTCCCTTTAAAAAGCGCCCGCATCAGTCTTTATGCCCAAGGCATGGATTATCATTTTTGGTTTCGCGAGCGCATGCAAAAGCTTTGTGCAAATCTTAAAGAGCAGTTCCCCGAAGAAGAGTTTTTATCTTTCACGGATAGCAGCCCCATTCTTGAGCGTGACTTAGCAAAACGCGCTGGGCTTGGCTGGGTTGGTAAGAACACTTGTTTGATTCATCCGAAAAAAGGCAGTTTATTTTTTATCGGTGAAATCTACACTTCATTAAAAGTGACCACTGACTTTGAACCCCTTCCCGATTTCTGCGGCACCTGCACTCGTTGTATTGATATTTGTCCGACAGGGGCTTTGATCGAACCACGTAAGATGGATGCAAGAAAATGCATTTCTTATTTAACCATTGAGTCACGGACTGTTGCTACGGAAGACTTACGTGAAAAAATCGGCGACTGGTTTTTTGGCTGCGATCTTTGCCAAACAGTTTGCCCTTGGAATCAAAAAGTTTTCAAAGGGAAGCTGTCCATTGAGACAATGCTCTCTCTTTCTGACGATGAACAGAAATCCCTCACGGAAGATCTTCGCTACATTCTGATTTCATCTGGTAAAAAATTGGAAAAGGATTTCCGTGGAACCCCTCTAGCTCGGGCCGGTTCTTTTGGATTAAAACGCAATGCTTTGCTGGTCATAGCAAACAGAAACATGAATGAACTTCGTGAAGAAGTCGAAAGCTTGCTCTCCCACGAAAAATTAGGGGAATTAGCGCGCTGGACGCTAGAAAAAATCGCAATATAAACTCTTGATATCGCGACAGTGTGCTTAAATTAATTCTACAGTCCTAGTTTTTTAAGAAGATCATCAATCTCTGATTGCTTCATCTTCTTCTCTGACTGCCCTGTATTCACACTCATGCTGTATTCGTCAGAGAACTGTTGCGACACCCAACGCAAACGTTCGATGAAAGCCTCAGGAATAATGCTGCGTAGGACGTCCGCTCCGTCATAAATATGTGCCAGCAAAACTTCCAAAGTTTCCGTGGCATCCAAGAGCAGCGCCAAACAAATATTAAAAAATTGTTCGTTGTCTTTAATTTGAGAAGCCTTATACCCGACGGCTTTGCAAAGAGCCGCGTAATCCGAAATCATCGGCAAGGCATGGTTGTCAGTCGCCATGAGTGCAAGATTTTTTGCTCCACCCATAATGCGATCCACATTGTTGCCATAATTGGCCAACTCTTGAACCCGAGAAAAATCACCTTCAATACTTTCGAGAAGGTCTATCAACTCTTCAATCAAGGTCTTTGACTCGGCCACAAAATCTTCTACAATTTCTTTATCAATCGACATCCGCTTAACGATAGCAACCGAAGGATTTCTAGGCAATGGATTATGTCTCTATTCGCGTAAGCACTTTGCGTGGTGATCAAAAGATCGACTTTAACGCCTATATCAAGATCAACGAGAAAATGATCCTCTACCTTCGTCGTGGTGATAGTTTCGAGGGTGATCGGCTGCAGCGCCTTAAGGACAAAAAACTTAAAAAGATGTACATCCTCACTGATGAGGAAATCACTTATCGCAACTATCTGCAAAAAAATATTGAGATTGCTTACGACAACACTTCCAACAAAGACATTCAAACTCGTGCTGAGATCATTCAAGGATCGCAACAAAACAACACGGAAGAAGTTTTTGAGAACCCAGAGAATGTCGAATCCTACAACTACGCGAAAGATGCTGCTGGCAAGTATGTCAGCTTTATTATGAGCAATGCGCAGGCTTTGACCTCAGTAATGAATATCGAAAATACTGATAAAAATATCGCCCATCACGGCGTGACGGTCTCGACTTTATCCATCGCCCTGGCGCAAAAATTAGGTATCACAGATCAGAAGAAAACCCAGCTTCTGACTTTGGGCGCCCTTCTTCACGACTATGGCCACAATCACTCTAATTTGAATATCAACCAACCCCTCGACAAGATGAGCCCCCAAGACTTGGCTTTGTGGAAGAAGCATCCCCAAGCTGGTGCGGAAAAGGTTCAAGATAAAAAGCATTTTGACCAATCCGTGATCAACATTATCGCTCAGCACGAAGAGACTTCCAATGGCACGGGTCCTTTGGGTTTACGTGAAAAAGACATGGACCCCTTATCAGTTATTGTCTCCACCGCCAACGCCATGGATCGCCTTATCACTTTCGAGGGAATCCCTAAACAAGACGCCGCGAAAAAGCTCATGCTCGATCACGTCGGCAAACACCCTCTTCAGCATATTCAGTTTTTGAATGAGATCATGAAGGGACTTTAAAGTCCCTCTCAGGTTTCAGCATTAGGACTCTATTTTCCTCTAGATCTTCCGATCAGAGAATTATGCTTGGATTTAAATATTTATTATTGAATCCACGATCGCTACCTCAGACTCATGTCGAACTTTTCAATCGAGTCTATGATCAATGGATTCAAGCCTCTTCAGAAACTCCGGAACAGTCAGATAAAAAATCTGAAGACTTCCTTCATTGTGATCAGGTCGGTGTCATTCTTTGTCACAACGAAATTGTCGGTTTTCATCTTCTTAGCTATGTGGATCTTCGTTTAAAATCTTCATGGCAACACCAGAGCCTCAAAAATCTATCGCAGCTTGAACATTTGCAACTCCAATCGCAAACACCTCAGACACTACTTAGACAGGGCTCCTTTTTTATTGCGCCGGAATGGCGCACAGAACTCCACGAAGTGAATTGGACCGAAGTGCTTCTTGGTCTTTCTTTGAAGTTATTAGACGACTCCACGGCGGACCTGATGCTTTCGTTCTCTACAACTGATGAAGTGATAATTCACACAAAGGAAATTCAACGCAGATTCCCCGATCACAACACCTCTCGCTGGGTGCAGATCCTATGGCCGTTCTCTGAAATCAAGCCCGTCAAAACACATAGTGTGCAGTAACTTCGCCCCCGTTAAAATAGAGTCAATTGCGGAGTCTTCATGCTGCTTTGGCTTTTCATATATTTAACAACTTTGACGTCTTCCCAAGCCAACGAAAGAATTATTTGGTACAAGCCAAATTGGCCGCCCTATTTTGAGCCCTCGGGCCCGCAAACGGGACAGGGGTATATTGATCAGCTCTTGAACTATCTGCAAAGCGAACTTCCCGATGTGCAATTCGAGTCTACCTACTACGCACTCAATTCATTGGAGCAAATGCGACTGCAAAAACCAAATACTTGCAACGTCTCACATCTTAGAACTCCAGAACGGGAAAAAATCGCCTACTTTACAGCCTTCTATATTCAGCCACCGCCGCAACTGGTCTTTCGCGAAGCTGACTGGAAGACAAAGCTGTATGAAGCCAAAGTGATTTCCTTAGCACGCATTCTCGACGAGAAAAACCTGCATGGAGGTTTTTCTTCGGCCCGTTCTTACGGTGCGGCCTTAGACAGTCTGCTGACAAGTCGAAAGAAGAATCCAAATGTCGAGATACTGACGGGCTCCCCAGAATCATCCAGTCTTTTAAATATGCTCTCCGCGAAGAAATTTGATTTCACTCTGGAATACCCTGAAGTGGTGAACTATCTTATCGCGAACAAAATGGTTCTTGGAAATCTGGCCTTTGCAGAAGTTCAAGAACAGCGAGACGCCGTCGTCGTCCATATCGCCTGCAGCAAAACCCCTTGGGGTAAAAAAACTATTTTGCTTTTAGATTCCACCTTGCAAAAAATCGCCAACACGGCGAAGTTCAAAAAGCTGATGGAAGATTGGCACTCTGCTGATCTTCGTCAGACCTTCCGCAAAGATTTCGACGAATTTTATAAAAAACGCAGCCGTCCCTGGACTAACGCGACTTCTCCTTAGACCTCTTTCTCTCCCCGCGCATTTCTTTAAAAATACTTTGCAATTTTAAATTCGAGGAGTATCCCTAAAGGAGATGCTAACTTTTTCACTGCGCTCAAAAATTCAATATCTCTTGGAAAAATTTGAATACGAGAGTTCCCTTCGTGTTATCCCGTTCCTTATTGCAAGCTTAGTGGCCGCTGGAACCGCCATTCTTTATTCAAAGGTTTTCTTTAAAGCAGAAGAAGCAGCGCTCTGGTTGATTGACGAAACACACTGGTCGATCTCTTTAACTGTGACCTTGACTACCATTTTTTTAAGCTGGTTTATTCCCTATAAAATAGCACCACAAGCTGGTGGCAGCGGCATCCCACAGATGCTCATTGCCAATGAGCTGGATCCTCGACAAGACAAGCCTTTAATCCGCACTCTCATCGGTATTCGTGTGATTCTCACAAAAATTTTAGCCTCGTTGATTTGCGTCTTAGGTGGAGGCGCCGTTGGACAAGAAGGTCCGACCTTACAGATTGCTTCAGGCCTTTTCTATCGCATTGGTGAAAAATCAACGCGCTGGATTCAACAAATTTCTTCGCGAACGTTCATCTTAGCAGGTGGCGCTTCGGGACTTGCTGCGGCCTTCAACACCCCATTGGGCGGAATTGCGTATGCTTTGGAAGAACTCAGCAAAGACTCTTTCAACAATTTTAAAACCTATGTGCTTTGGTCTGTCATCACGACGGGGATCTTGGTGCAAACATTCATGGGCGGCTACCTCTATTTAGGTTTTCCCACCCTGGAATCAGTTAGCATCACTACATATATCAATGTGATTGGAATTTCTTTGATCGCTGGTGCTTTCGGGTCTTACTTCGGTTCTTCTCTTTATGGCATTTCTCAATTTAGAAAGAAGATCACGGGTTTCAAAAATCTTCTGGCACTCAATTTATTGTGCGGATTGATCTTTTGGTTGGGCGTATACTTCCTCAGTCACGGCGGCGTGGGCGGAGGAAAGCTTTTAATTCTGAATCTTCTATTTAAAGGCGAATGGTCTACGCCCTCAGATATTCTTGTACGCATTGCAGGCCCACTATTGATGGCTCTTGCTGGCGTCGCTGGCGGACTATTTGCGCCATCGTTGGCAATTGGCGCAGCCATGGGTTCGTTCTTCGCACAGATCTTCTGGCCCCATAATCATCATCTTCTGATCATGACCGGGATGATCGCCTTTCTGACGGGTTTCATGCGAACCCCCTTCACCGCTTTCATTTTGATTTTCGAAATGACCGATCGCCACTCAGCTCTATTTCCAATGATGGTGAGTGCCGTGGTTGCAGCCGGAATCTCAAGAGTCCTGCAAAAGCACTCTTTCTATGATCGCATCAAAGAAGATTTCTTACATGCACGAGAGCCTAAACCCCCAGAAACAATATCTCCGCCGCCAACATAGCATCGACAGTTTTTTCCCAATCTGCTTTAGATAATTGCGCATTGATATCTTCACTGAGCAAAGCCATATCAACCAGTTGAGACTGACTGTACTTGCGATCTTCCTGTAGCAAATCCAACAGCAAGGCCTCTGTTGCGACCAAGGGCTTTTCAATCACACGGTTTTCTTTGGGACTAAAGACAAAGGAATACATTCCCTGCTCTTTTCCTAAGACAGCATTATGTTCAAGCAAAGGCACAATCTGCAGAGTGGGATTT
>CAZPYX010000161.1:0-9986 GCA_964590635.1 uncultured Bdellovibrio sp. | reverse complement strand
TTGTTTTTACTCGGCACAAACACTTGGCACAGGAACGGCCGGAAGCTGTGTACGTGAGCTTGGCACTAGTTCAAAACGGAGAAAAGCTGGAAATCGTTACGGGAGGAGCTGATTACACTGAGGAGTTGATGAAGCTTGTTGTAAAAATCAACGGCAAGACTACTCCAACGAAGGCTCTTACAATGCCTTTGTTGCGTCAGAGTTTCCCAGCTGGTTCTGATGTGGAAGTTTCAATTTCCTTACTCAACAAAAAAGGGTTGGAAATTCAACGCGACACTCACGTGATCAAGGGATTGGGAACGACTCAAGAGCAGTTTGTGACGACGCCGCTAGAGGCTCGCATGCTTCTGGGAGATCTTCCAGAAGCCCACGAATGGCATGAATAGCAGACGAAAAGGGGCACAAATGTGCTCCTTCAACGCTCACTCAGTCGCTCTCGCGAAGTCTGACTAAGTTGTTGATAAGACAATTTTTTAAAGAATTTATTTGAGGACAAAATATTCCTTGTCAGGGGGGGCAAAAGGTCCTAGAACCCCCCCATTCTTAATCGACACAATTAAATCGTTTTGCACTTTGGAGGGCATGGAATTGAAAGCTTTAGGTCGCCATATTTTGGTTGAGTTTAGTGGTTGTAACGCGGAAGTTTTGAACGACGTTTCTATCATCGAAAGAAGTATGATTGAAGCTGCACAGATTGCTGGCGCGACAGTTATTAACTCTACATTCCACCATTTTTCTCCGTGGGGTGTGAGCGGCGTAGTAGTTATTCAAGAAAGCCATTTGGCGATCCATACTTGGCCAGAATACAGATATGCGGCTGTGGATCTTTTCACTTGCGGCGATTCTGTGGACCCTTGGGTTTCTTTCGAACATTTGAAAAAAGCTTTCCAAGCAAATTACTCTGCATTGGAATTGAATCGTGGATCTTTGCACGTTATTCAAAAATCTGATTTCCAACCTAAAATCATGCGCGAAAAACCTTCTTTCGATTTGTCTAAAGGCGTACAAATCGAGCGCAACGTTTGGTTCACTGACAAAGATGAAAACCAAGCTCTTTCTTTGCGCTACACGGGCGAAGTTTTGTTCGATGAAACAAATCCGTTCCAACGTGTTCGCGTTTTGGATTCTTACTCCCATGGAAAATTCTTGGCGATCAACAACATGGTTATGTGCACAGAGCGTGATGAATTCCATTATCACGAAATGATCACTCACCCTGTGATGCAAACCCATGGGAATGCAAAGAACGTTCTTGTTATCGGTGGCGGTGATGGCGGAACTATTCGCGAACTTTTCAAATACGACGTTGAAAATGTCACGATGGTGGAAATTGACGAAGCCGTTATTCGTGCTTCAAAGGCTCACTTGCCTGGAATCGCTTCAGAATTTAACAATCCGAAATTGAATCTCGTTATCGGCGATGGCATTCAGTTCGTGAAAGATGCAGCACCTGGATCTTATGACGTTATCATCGTCGACGGTTCTGACCCTGTTGGACCTGCTCAAGGTCTTTTCACTGCTGAGTTTTATGCGAACTGCAAAAATGCACTTAAAGAAGGTGGCCTTGTTGTTACTCAAGGTGAATCTCCAATGTTCCATGAAGGCACCTTCGTTGAGCTTAATCAGTGCCTAAAAGGTATTTTCGGAAAGAAAAGCGTCCATACGATGCTTTTCCACGCGACAACTTACCCTTCAGGCATGTGGAGTTTGCAAGTCGGCGTAAAAGGTCCTAGCCATCCTGCAAAAGACTTCAATAAAGACAAAGCGCGCCAATTCTCTCAGGCCAAAGGTCTTAAGTACTACAATGAAGACCTGCATACGGCGGCTTTCAGCTTGCCTACTTTCGTCAGAACGATGCTTGGCGATAACGCTTAAATCATAGACCGCCTCCTGTTTTCAATATAGTTTCATTTAGGAACTATAACTACCCCGACTTCGTCGGAGTGTAAGAAACCTACTCCAACGAAGTTGGAGTGCTACAGGAGGCGTACAATGTTCAAACTTCCACAGCTACCATACGCAAAAACGGATTTGGCTCCTTTGTTCAATGAAGAACAAATGACTTATCACTACGACAAACATCACAAAGCGTATATCGACAATCTTAACAAGTTCATGGAAACAGATGCTTCTTTGAAGGGTAAATCTCTTGAAGAAATCACTCTGTCTTCTTCTGGCGGCATTTTCAACAATGCGGCTCAAGCTTGGAATCACACTTTCTTCTGGTTCGGTATGGGACCTGCGGGAAAAGGTGGCCAGCCTTCTCAAGATTTGATGACGGCAATCACTCGTGACTTCGGTTCAATGGATGAGTTGAAAGCAAAGTTCGTTGACGGTGGCGTAAAAACTTTCGGTTCTGGCTGGATCTGGCTGTGCACAGATGCTTCTGGCAAATTGAGCTTGGTGTCTACTTCAAACGCTGCAGTTCCATTCACTAACAACGGCCCAACTCCATTATTGGTTGCTGACGTTTGGGAACATGCTTACTATGTTGACTACAGAAATCTTCGTCAAAAGTATCTTGAAACTATGTGGTCACAAGTTAACTGGAACTTCGTTTCAGAAAACTTTGCGACTAAAAAAGTTCGCGATTTGACAAAGACAATGGTCTAAACCACTTCGTTCTTTTCGAGTCAAAATAGAATAAAAAAAGGAGCTTCTGGCTCCTTTTTTTATTTGTTAACACATGACTTTATCAATACACATTCAACAACGAATCGAGGACTGACCCCTCGTCCAGCCTCTTTCCTAATATGTTTTCATCTGCACTTGAATTGAAGAGAAGCATTCTCAATCTCAACCTAGGTTGCTAGCCTTTTTGAAAGCTCGAACAGGGCTTCCTTCAAAAGGAGTTCACGATGATTCTCACTAGAATTGTTTCCAATGATGAATACGCGCATCTCCAAGTCACTTCTGAATTGCTCAGAAAATTTCAAGTTCTGTTATGGCAAGATCCTGCGACCAACGACATTTTGAAAGCATTCTCCCATGAGGGAAAAATTTGTCCAGTTGTCGAAGCATGGAGAAAGCTTCTTAAACGTTAACAAGGACTTCGCTCCCCTTATTATCTTAACCATTTTCTGCGTGGATCTTTTTTGTCGACGGGCCAAGTGGTCCACGCGACGTTAAGTTCACAAGCCTTCAATAGGTTTTCAAGAATAAGTTCTGCATCCTCTTTTTGCCAAAAATCTTTGGCGTGAGTGCTTTTGCCTTTTAAAGCAATATCACTCACTAGCGAATAAACCATTCCACTCATTGGTGGAATTAAAAATCCCATTGTTGAAAGAACACCTTGAAGCCGCGATAGCACGGACTTCCCGCCTACGGAATGCATCAACACAAAGACTGCGCAGGGTTTGCCCATGATTGCGGGCGATGCTTCAAGCTCCGTCATCTGTTCCAAAAGTTTTTGCATGGGACTGCCCCACGAGTCCCAGTAAGTACCGCTAACAAAGACAACTCCAGAAGCTTTCTCGATTTTCTTTTTCAGTCCTGCCCCATAGGAATTCTTAGCCAAATGCACCACTTCCATCGAAGCACTTTTCCCAATAATTTTCTGAAGATTTTTAATCAAAACCGCGCAATTACCCTGCTCGCCAGAGGGACTTCCGTTCAATACCAATAGATTTTTTTTAGAATCAGTCATCTTCATCAAATCCTAACCAATAAAGGTTTGTAGCCCTAGAATCCCTATGTTAGCCCATACCTTCAAACTTCTGAAGGGATCCAGAATGAAATACTTCTTGTTGTTCGTATTATTGACCGCTTCTACAGCCCACGCCAAGAACATCCAACCACTTTTTGAAGCTTTAAGAGATTCCGGCGAAAAATACTTCATCGTCGGCACAGTTTGCGAACAAGTTGCAAAACTAGAAATGGAAGAAACCTACAAAACCCCTCAGTACACAGTCATTACTGGAGTTCAGTACGGCACCAAGAAGCGTGTCGTTGGTGAGCTTGATGTTATCGTCTTTGAAAACTCCAGCAAAAAGGCAATCCTGGTTGGCGAAGTAAAATGCTACAACAAACCTAGCGTTGGATTGGCAAAAGCAAAAGAACAAAGAGCTCGACTCCTTGCTGCCTTGAAAAGCAATACATCTTTACAAATGGCTTGCACAGGTAAGCCTTGCAATGTCGGCGAAAGAAACTTCAAAGGTCTTCAGCAGTTTATCACGATCGCTCAAGAAGGTACAAAAGCTCACGGCTTCGATATGGAATTGGAGTACTCCCTCGATGAGTTGATGGAGCTCAGAGCGCAACTGATGCAATGCCAAGAAAAAGGCGAATGCGCGAGACCGAACTAAAAGCTCAGCATAAATTTAAAAATAAAAAAAGGCTTTCCCAAAGGAAGCCTTTTTTTATTTTTCTTAACAGCAGAAAATAACGCAGATGCGACACCAAAAGTGTGTCCGTACCTGAAGGGAAGGGCACCTCGGAGGGTGCCCTTTTTTCTTATGGAGGGATAAATAGGAAAGGACCGCACTATATTTGGGAAAGGTCTGCCATCAAGAAAC
The DNA here is from genome assembly GCA_964590635.1 of uncultured Bdellovibrio sp. Classification (GTDB taxonomy): domain Bacteria; phylum Bdellovibrionota; class Bdellovibrionia; order Bdellovibrionales; family Bdellovibrionaceae; genus Bdellovibrio. The sequence continues at coordinate 5,472 of CAZPYX010000161.1, read as the reverse complement.
CTCCTTAGAAGGTGTTGGTAGCTTCGAGTCCGTCATTGTCTTTTCTATCTATAAAAAAGACTGCCTCGAATTCGTTGTTCATAAAAAGGGGAACTCGGTGAGGCGGCTCCATAATCGCGATGAGATTAAGGACGTCCCTCACTCCCGAGAGTTCCCACGCCGAGGCCACAGCCATCGCTTTAAGACGAGGGCGGAAAACTTCACCTCGTAAGGTCACTACTGAATCGATCACCTCGACTTCAATGTGTTCTCCTCCGATTTTGATAATTTCTGCCACTTGTTTCTCAAGGATGTTTTTGATTTCTTCGTCGCTTCGGAAATAATCCGCGGGGACCACAATGCGATCCTCGATGGACCATACGCCTTCCGTATCAGAGACCACCTCTATCGCGGCATTTTTCTTGTAAGCCGTGTCGACAAAGCCAGAGACTATGACAGCACTGCCTCTTACGACGATATCAATATCAGCCGGACTGACTCTCTTGTCCCATTTCAGGCGATTGCGAATCTTGCGTGCAAGCTCGCTGTCGATTTGGTTTTTTAAAAGTAGAGTGTTCGTCATTAGCTGCTCCTGTCCTCGACTAATAATATGTTATTAATTGGTCTTTCTTAAGATTAAGAGATTAAGCCGGTACGACGCTGAGCAACTCATCCTCCTCAAGCCACTCAGGTACCAGGTTCAACATCGGATCCGTTCTGTGATGTTGATTTTTTCTAGAAGATCTGCGACGCAAAACTGTTTTCAACGATGCCACCGTCAGCGCGACAGCTCGTTTAAAGCTTAGATCTGATTTTCTGATTTTGATAACGCCACGAGATTTAGTGGGTTTCAAAATCACCTCACAGGTATAACTAGGTTTACGACTATGAGTTCTATGTCTGTCAGTCTCTACTCTCACTGTGAGATGAGCGTCACTATCGTATTTGAAGAAGTCACCACAGGCGGCTTCAAGTCTTTCCATCAAGAAAGATTCTAAATTTTCAGTACGACTGACGTCTCTGTAGTAGATGTCTGTTTGCATATCTACCTCCTTGTGCTTTCATTATCGCCGCAGGCAACACTTTTCTAAAATATATAATTTAAATGACATAATTAGGTTAAAGTTATATATTAAAAGAGTCCTGTTAGAGATAAGCTAATGCTCTTCTGCACTTACAAGCTTGCAGCATGGGCCTGGTTCCAAATGGGAGCCGAAAAATGCATGTTAACCGGGGGTCTAGTTTTAATGTTTAACTACAACCACTTGTATTACTTTTATGTAACGGCGAAGTTAGGCGGCGTAAGTAACGCAGCTTCTTATCTTCACATCAGTCAACCTTCACTCAGTTCACAGTTGAAAGTTCTTGAATCTTCATTGGGAAAAAAGCTTTTCAAGAAGGAAGGCAGAAAACTTCAGCTCACTGGCGAAGGAGAAAAAGCTTTTGCCTATGCCCGCAAGATGTTCGACATCGCCGCAGACTTTGCGGATTCTTTGAAGTCTCCATCGGAAAAACTAAGTCAAAGAATTCGCATCGGAATCAGCGATCAAGTTGAACGTCCCTTTGTGGCGGATCTTCTAAGCCCCCTGGTGCAACAAAAGAAAAAAGGCCAAGAAAGAATCTTCTCAGTCAGTTCTTCCTCTGATGAGCAACTCGTTAAAGCTTTGCGCAGCCAAGAAATTGATCTCTTGCTGACCAATCGAACTATTTACTCCGAGGACTTGCAAGAGCTTGCTGCTGTCGCGATGCCCGTGAAGTTGATTGTTTCGTCGCAAAGTCTGAAGAACTTTAAAATGCGTTTATCTAAGAACACCTCCGCTGCGGACTTCATCGCCGCCGCCCCCTGGGGCTTGGTCATGCCTTCCAGCAAACTAAAACTTCGCCACGAAGTGGACGTTTACATGCAAGAAATTAAGATGCGCAAAAAAATTGTTTTAGAGTCAGACATCATGTCTGTCGTAGGACGAGCAATTGTCGATGGCGCGGGTTTCGGCTTTCTTCCCGTGCCTTATTTGCTCGAAGAGATTCGCGCAGGACAAGTTGCAACTGTGGGCCCAAAAAAAGGATATTGGGAACATATGCTTTATCTGATCGCGCGCAAGGAATCGCATTATGACGAGGCCATTGGTGACGTTAGGAATGCCGTTCAAGCCATGGAAAAATGGGTTTAGACAAAACAAAAAGGGCGCACACTAGTACGCCCTTTTCATAGAAAACTTAAAATAAATCTACACTAGTAAGGCTGACGAGCGGTACTGTTCGCCAAATCCATCGCAAACAACAAAGCAATTTTAGTGTAAGCCACAGAGTGATTGAAGTTTGAATCCTTCGTCACCAAATCGCGAGCTGAATGAATGCTCTGGTTTGAATCATGCATTTTTGATTCAAACGGCATGATCGCTGGGTAGCCTTGACGGTGCCATGAAGCATGGTCACTGCATCCGTAACCGCACTGATCTTCCACGATACGAGCACCAATGTAAGTGTCATTAGCAGCTTTCAAATAATCACGCAGCCAAGCACTTGTGAAATCTGTCATGCTACCAATCACCAATTCGCCTGAACCAGGGAACAACGTCATGTCCAGCTGAAGAACACCAACGACGTCAGCTTTTTGTGCCTTATATTGTTTAGCAATTTCAGCAGAACCCAATAAACCCGACTCTTCACCCGCGTACCAGAAGAAATCAACTGTGCGCTTTGGTTGAGCTTTAGAACTTACAATGCGCAAAGCTTCCAACAAGTTTGCAGACCCTGAGGCATTGTCGTCAGCGCCCGGAGCTTTATTACCACCGCCCCAAGACATATTGATTGAATCCAAGTGACCGCCAAGAACAACGATCTCATTTGGCTTTTCAGATCCCGTCAAGCGAACGCGCACTGATTTTTGTTTCGTGCTTGTGTGATCAATCAAAGTCACTTCATAGGGAATGTTAGAACCAGCCAACATTGCTTCCAATTTTTTCTTCATGTCATCAACATGCACATTGGGTTGAGCAGAGCGGTTATTGCGATCTGGGTAAGAAGACAACCACTGTACAGTGGCTTTCATGTTATCCACATTGATCTCAGAGATCGCAGATGCCAAAGCTTCATTTTTTTCAACTGCCAAAGCTCTGAAAGGGGCTCTGTCATAAAGAGCATTCTTTTCCTTCAATACAGCCAGATTTCCGAGAAGGGCTTGGAATCCACCTGTCAAACTTTGAGCTTCCTGACTTAAATCTTCAAAACCGCCACATTTGCCATTGGCGTGGGCGTACTCTTGAATTCTTTGCTGCATCTTCGGAGTCACAACCGCATAGCCAACCTCTGCGAATTCGTCTTTAGCCATCACAGGGATGTTTAAAGCGCGAAGATCCTTCAAATCTGCCAAAATCGGTTTTGTGTTGAAGCTTTCCAGAGCAGGAACATGGGCTTGAGCAAACGATGCGACGAATAAAAGAGCCATCATGGCAGTTTTCATATTTCAGTCCTTTGAAAATTAGATTGCTACGGCTTAATGCTATCTAAAATGTCCGCATGTTGGCAAAGAGAATTCGCTTATTTTTTCAACATGCATTAGGATGCGAACACCATGAATACCGATATCCTTCTTGTCACATTGAATTCGTCGTACGCCCACTCCTCCTTTGGATTGCGCTATCTGTATGCCAATCTCAAAGACCTTCAAGAGCGAGCTCAAATCGTGGAGTACACCACGGCTCGCTCCCCGCGCGACATCGTCGAATCATTGCTAAGCAAGAAGCCGAAGATTATAGGTCTAGGTGTTTATATTTGGAATGCAGACGAATCTTTGGAAGTCGTATCACTTCTTAAGAAAGTCAGCCCTGAAACCATCGTTGTATTAGGTGGCTCTGAAGTCAGTCACGAATCAGAAACGCAAAAAATTTGTCAAACAGCGGATGTCACCATCAAAGGGGAAGCTGACTTCTTGTTCTATGAGTTTTGCCACGGATATTTGAACTTAGGTATCTTGCCAGAAAGAAAATTCATCTCTGGTGCACTTCCCGATATTAAGACCATCGCTTCCCCGTACGCTTATTATACTGATGAAGACATCAAGAACCGCGTGATTTATGTTGAGGTCTCTAGAGGCTGCCCGTATCGCTGCGAGTACTGTCTTTCTTCACTAGATAAATCCGTAAGAAACTTCGACGTGACAACTTTTTTAGCGGATATGGAGCATCTTCTTGAGCGCGGAACACGTCAGTTCAAGTTCATCGATCGCACCTTCAACCTCAGCCCGACAACTTGCACGCAAATCCTGCAGTTCTTCTTGGATCGAATTCATCTTGGTTTGTTCTTGCATTTTGAAATGGTACCAGATCGTTTGCCCACAGAGATTCGCGATTTGATTAAACAATTCCCCGCAGGCTCTTTGCAGTTCGAAATTGGTATTCAAACTTGGAATACCGAAGTAGCAAAACTTGTAAGTCGCCGTAATGACTTCGAAAAAGTAAAGGACAACTTCCGATTCCTGTCCACAGAAACAGGCGTACACACCCACGCGGATCTAATCGTAGGACTTCCTGGCGAAGACCTGCCCAGCTTCGCTCGAGGTTTTGATATTCTTTCCGAGGTTGGCCCCGATGAAATTCAAGTGGGTATCTTGAAGCGTCTTAAAGGCGCACCGATTGCTCGTCATGATAAAGAGTGGGAAATGGTTTATGCCGATCAACCGCCGTTCCAAATCTTGCGCACAAAATCCATGAACTTTGAAACTTTGCAGAAAATGAATCGCTTTGCCAAGTTCTGGGATCTTTATGCGAACAGTGGGAACTTCAAAACTTTAGTGAACACTTTGAAAGAACGCTCGCAACAGCGTGAAGACAAATCTTTCTTCTGGGAGTTCTTTGCATTCACTGAATACTTATCAGCCCGCCACTCTCAGTATTTCGGAATTTCATTAATGAGTTTGTTTGAATCAGCCATGGCTTATTTGACCGAAGGATTGCAATGGCCGGCCGAGCAAGCTCGAGATCTCATCCTTGTCGACTACCGCGCCACGGGTAAGATTGATTTACCTAAATTCTTAAGATTGGGTGATGAAGACGTGAAAAGAAAAGTCACTTCAGAGGCCGACGCACAACGCTCAAGTTTGCCTAAAAGGCAGCAGCGACATCTTGGGAAAGCGGAGACTCAGACTTCGTAGAAAATACGGAGACAAGCAAAAGACCAAACCCAACTAGCAACAGAGCACAGCGCCAGTATACAAAACACAACCACTGTGTTCTGATCTCCACCCAACCTGCGGGCGCATTTTGCAGGCTCCAGTTCTGCGCTATCTGATTAATGGGATAGCTTCCTGTCCAGGTCATAAAAAGTTCATCTAAGATACAAACCAGCGCAAATAAAATAAGGAAGAACTGCATTTCTTTCCAATGCCTACGAAGGGTCACTAAGAGTGAACTCAGGGATAAGATCAAAAAGATCCACGAGATAGGAGTCCCAGACAGAAACCTTTGCCACGATCATAGAAAACTTATAGAAGCA
>CAZPYX010000160.1:0-10044 GCA_964590635.1 uncultured Bdellovibrio sp. | reverse complement strand
CAACTTACGTTGCTGTTCTTCACTCAACGCATTCCACTCGGGACTGCCAAAGATTGAAATCAACTCGGGGCTGGTAAACCAAGCGTCTTGGTTGATCTTCTCTGGGAACTCAATCAATGTGTGCGGGTTGTAATAACCCTTAATAGAAGCTTGAGTTAATTTTTTGGCAACTTGTGAAATATCATGGGCCATAAATTAAACCTTCTCCAAGATAACGGCCTGCCAATTCAAGCCAAAGCCCGCCATGAACAACAATAATTTTTGTCCTGACTTCACAAGACCTTCTTGCTCAAGTTGAACTAGATTAACGATATTGTCAGAGCTGATAATATGTCCGACCTCAACGATGGATTTAAAAAATACTTTTTCATAGTCCGTACCTAAAAGACGGGACAAAATCACCCATGCATTCACATTGGTATTTTGTGGGACAATCCAATCTATTTCTGACATTTGTACCCCTGATTTTTCAAAGAGTTCCGTCAGCAATCTGTAGGTATAACTGAAATAGCTTCCCACCGTTTCGTCATCACTTGCCTGAGCAAGGGCGCCATTGGTCAAAGCGTGGGTTGCAAGCAAACGATAGCCCTTTTCCTCAGTACTGACGACACAAGCCGCCGCCCCGTCAGAGATCACGTTGTAAGCTTGCTCATAGGACGCGCCCTCTGGAAAGCGATCCGCCGTTACACAAAGAATTTTCTTTTGGTCACTTTCGGCCATCAATAATGCACGGGCCAAACGCAAAGAACCTAACATGCTTGTGCAAGCCTGCTGATTCAACCCGATCACTGCCGCATTCTCCATACCGAAAGATGCTTGAAGGTGACTGGCAGGATAGTCCATCAAAAATTTGACGTCCTTGGTTTCTTGAAATTTAGAATAAGAACCGATATTGCCATTCAAAGGCAGACAAGTTGCGTAGATAATAGAATCCACATCTTGCAAAACGTTTTTGATTTGCGAGACCGCTCCCACCGCCAAGTCATAGGCATTTTGACTTGCAGAACTCATGCGGTGATATTGAAAACCTGCATCTTTAAATTGCGTGGCATCTGTGAATAAACGTCCCGCACTTGAAGACTGCTCCACCGAGAAGCGTTGATCTCCTAAAAAGAATGCTAGATTATCAACAAACACGGGCTTCATCACTAAGCTCCCAACTTAGGGAAGAAACGGCCTGTCTTTTCCATATAAGACTTGTATTCGGCGCCGAAGTTGGACTCTGATAAACGACCTTCTTCACGGGCCGCTGTTTTATTTAAAATAAATAGACACCAAATCATCGCTGCGATGGTCGTGTAATGAGGCAGCAAAAGAACCGATGCCAATTGAGCCGTGATAAAAGAGCTGTAGAAGGGATGACGAATGTATTTGTAAGCACCCCAAGTCACCACATTTGAAGGCGCGTCGTTGGTTTGATGCCACAAAGCCAACGGGATGCGATGAGTCCCCATAGTATAAGAAATCATACCAATAGAGAATGCACTCAACACAACCACTGCGATCTCACCTGCTGCTGGCAATGCCCAGAAAGGTGCAAGATCCAACCAACCGACATGTTGGCAGAAAATTAAAATAGCATTTACAAACAAAGGACCTGCTGTCACCCACCACATCATGTTGTAGCGCCCGTCTTTCTTAAAAAAGATTCGCGGCAGAATTCCGATATAGATGAAATTCAAGATCAGCAAGTAAACTAAAATGTTATTCATACTGTAATCCTCTGCTGTAATAGTAGGTTTTTAACTAGATTCTTTTTAATTTTTAAAGTCGACGTCACTGGCAAAGGTTCTGTCATGAATACGAACTTCGTCGGGCGCTTGTAATAACTTAGCTCGAGACAAGCTTGATGAAGATTCTTTTGCACTTCCTGCTGAGAAGCGCGCGGATGCGGAACCACCACAGCGGTCACAACTTCAGTTCCACGGGTCGGCCCTTGGGTGGACTGCATTCCCAATACGCAAATCTCTTGAACATCGGGAATTTCACGCAGACGTTCTTCCACTTCCTCGGGAACTACTTTTTTTCCATTACCCAGAACAATAATTTCTTTGCTACGACCACGAATGGTGATGAAACCTTCTTCGTCCAATTCACCAACGTCCCCCGTATTCAACCAACCATCCAACGTTAAGCAGGCTTCCGTGGCTTTCTGATCTTTATAATAGCCCTTCATAATACTGGGCCCACGAACCAGGATCTCATTCGTTGTTGGTTCCAACACAATTTCCAAACCTGGCAAACCTTTACCAATACTCCCGGGCTTTTTGGAACCACGGGAACTACAAGAAATGACCGGAGAAGCCTCTGTCATTCCATAGCCTTCGTAAATTGAAATACCCAGCGTATTGAAGAAACGATCGACCTTCTGATCCAACGCCGCCGCACCAGAAATCATCTGACGAATTTCACCACCAAATTTTCTGTGTAAAGGAAAGAATAATAAGCGACGGATACGACTTGAAGGAATCTTGGATGCGATACTATAGGTCGTGCGGAACCAAGCTCGCTTAAGACGCGAAGACTCCATTTCGCCTTCGATCCCCTTTTTCAAAGTGCGTAGGAACAACGGCACAACTAAAAGATCTCGGATTTTAAAGTCTTTAAAGAACGAAATGATTTGATGTGGAATCAAAGAGTTCGCGTAATAAATTTCTCCGCCTTGAGAAAAAGGCATCAAGAATCCCGCGGTCAATTCAAACATGTGATGCAATGGCAGAATTGAAAGCATGCGGAATTGGGACTTCTCGCTATAAATTTTAGCAGTGGCTTCAATTTGGAAGTGGATATTTTCCCAGCTCAACATCACGCCCTTCGGCAGACTTGTTGTTCCGGAAGTGAAGGCCAACAACATCATCTCATTAGCGCTAGGACACGTGTGATTAAAATCAACGGACCACGATGATGGATCTTCTTCTAAATCAATACGGATCAGCTGCAAGCCATGGGAAGGCATAAAGGCCAAGATCCTTTGTGCCAGATGCAGGGTCTCATCATTTGTACAAAGGATGAATTTAGCTCCAGAGAAATCCACAATGTGCTTTTGATCATGTAACGTCAGACGAATATCCAATGGAACAGTCACGCCCCCAGCCAGCGGGATCGCAAAGAAACCAATTGAGAATTCAGGTCGGGACTTTGCCAGGATCAAAGCTCGATCTCCCTTTTGCATGCCAAGACGTATTAACTTTCTGGCAAGCTTCTCGGATTTTTCTAAGATATCTTGAGAACTTAGCGAATACCAATCACCCTTGGCATCGTCCAAATTGCGTCCAAACAACGCTGGTTTAGAGCCAAACTTCTTTGCCACATTCTTTAAAAATTGGTAGATATTTTGAGCAGATGTTTCCATATGATGGATAAAAGCAAGCGCTATGCCCGAGCTCTTAGAGCTCATCTGCCTTTGGCTGTGTTTGAACGAGTGACTTTCACATTTGTTGTTGAAACAATAGACAGGCGCGCAGCAATAAACTGCTGTCTCAATTCGAGATAGCTTTCTGAAAGAGGATGTTTTTCCAGCAATGAAAATATTTGAGCATATTCATCCTCAGAATAAATACACCCTCAAGGCTTATCGTTTCACAGAGACCTTCAGCGAATCTCCCGAAGATTTTTTATCAGCTTCTGAACTTTTGGACCTTCACGACATCACAAATGAAACCCGTCGCCGACAGTTTCTGCAATCAAGATTTTGGCTGAAGCAAAATCTTTCCCAACTGCTAAATCTGCCACCAGCAAAAATTCAGTTTAAAAAAATCGGCGAAGGAAAGCCTGTTTTAGATTTAGAAAACACTTCTGTTGATTTTAATATCTCCCACAGTGATGAGATTTGTCTGGTTGGAATCTCGCAACATGGATCCATCGGAGTTGATCTTGAAAAGAGTCGCCGTCCTCGACATCTCGAAAAGATTTCAGAGAGGTTTTTCTCTTCCCAGGAAAAAGACTTTTTGTTTTCTTTGCAAGACCCTCAAGAACAAGAGCGCGGCTTCGTCAGACTCTGGTCCGGTAAAGAAGCTTTGATCAAAGCCGCTGCGGGTGGCGTTTTTAGGAATGTTCTTGAAGTAATTATCAACTGTGAACAGTGGACGATTCACAGTCTTCCAACATCATTTGGTCCCCTGGAAAATTGGGAGCTTAGATATTTTGACGCTCTAGACGGATATATCGTCAGCGCCGCATTTCGCTCTGGCAATGATTGATCAGTCTTTGAACAGTCTTAGATATTTTGCTTAGCGTATTTGAATTCAGGATTTCCGTCCCGATTTTTCGTATATTTCCATGGTTTATAAATCTCAATAAGAGGATGACGATGAAAACCTGGAGCGTATTAGTACTTTTGATTTCTTTAAGCTCGGCAGCTTTTGCAGCCCCCAGCGCAGACTGGAAAATCACACAACCTAATTGGACCGAACAACACGAAGCTCTTTTCGGACAGTTCGTTACTCAGATCGCCAATGCCGTAGAAAAACGTCAGTGCGGAACCGTTGCACAATGCTTACAAAGTCCTGCAAACATGTACTACGGAACAGATCCTTCTGGGCTTCGCTATTACGCAGATTGCGCTGACTTCCCCTATTATCTCAGAGCGTATTTTGCTTGGAAAAATGGTCTGCCATTTTCTTATGAGCGCGAAGTGGCCCCTCGCCCTTTGCCAACTGGCGAAAAAGTAACGGACGTTCGTTACTCTCCACTTGGAAATATCGTTACTAAAAGAACGGATCTAGTTACTAAAAAAATTCTTCTGTTTAAAAACAGCTACCCAAATGCGGTGGACGTTCTTAACAGTGCTTTTGCAGACTTTGTTTCTACTGCGTCTTATCGAATGAGTGGTTTGGATGAGTCCGAGATGTACACGGATCTTTATCCTGTGAAAGTCTCTCGTGATGCTATTCGCCCCGGCACTGTGGTTTACGATCCAAACGGTCACGCCGCTCTTATTTATAAAGTAACTGATGAAGGACGTATCTTCTACGTCGATGCTCACCCAGACAATTCTTTGACGACGGGTTTATTTACTCCTAAGTTCTCTCGTTCAAATCCAACTCAAGGCGCCGGATTTAAAAACTTCCGTCCATTGATGCTTGTCGACTCAAAGCCCGATTCTAGCGGGATCTATTCTGGCGGAAAGATCGTCGGCGCAACCAACTATCAACTGCCTCTATTTGGAACAGAACAATTTATGGGAACGAATCCAGATCCTGCCGGGGACTGGAAGCAAGGTAAGTTCATTTTGAACAACCAAGCTACAAACTTCTATGACTATGTTCGTTTGAAACTCACAATCGGCGCGCAGCATTTGAATCCCATCGAAGACATGAAAAGTCTTGTCGCTGATATTTGTTCAAGCTTGAAAGACCGCGTGGCAGCTGTGGATGCAGCAAGAACATCGGGCGTGCAATTGAAACCGCACCCAGATCGTTTGCCGATAAATATCTACGGATCTGAAGGTGAATGGGAAGCTTATGCGACTCCATCCCGTGATGCCCGTTTGAAGGTTTCATTTGCCGATCTATTGAACTCAACAAGATCTACGATCGAAAAATACCGCGCCCATGATCCTTCGATCAAATACAGCGGCGGAAACTTGGCACAGGATCTTTTCCAAACTTACGCCCAAGCTGCAACGGCTTGTCAGTTCTCTTACACGACATCGAATGGCAAAAGTGTTTTGATGAATCTTGAGGCGGCAAGACAAAGATTGTTCGCCATGAGCTTCGATCCATATCACTGTGTAGAATCACGCTGGGGTGCACGCATTCCTCAAGAATTGGAAGCCTGTGCCGATGATACGAACAAACAACAATGGTACCAACAAGAGCAATGGTTGCGTAACCAAACAGACCGTCGCTATGACGTGCAAATGAACTTCAGCTTGCAAGAGCTGAACGGTCCAAAACCTGGAGTGGGTGTTGCCGCTCCTCCGGATGTGGACATCGTGACTTACTTAAAATCTCAAATGTAAGAAAAAAGAAATTCTTTTAAAAAGCCTCGGCTCCCGAGGCTTTTTATTTCTTAACCTACTATAGAACGCAATTGCTGAACTTGATCGCCCAAGCTCTTCGCTTGCTGTAAAAGCAATTCAGAAGAGGCTGCAGCTTCTTCCGCAGAAGCTGCATTCGATTGGGTTGCTTGATCTAACTGATTCATAGAAATAGAAATCTGTGAAATACCTTGGGACTGCTCAGATGAAGCTGTGGAAATTCCATTATTCAAATCCGTAACCTGTTTTACCGACTTCACAATCTCTTTTAAAGATTCGCCACTGCGATCAGCGATTTTCGAACCTTTATCGATTTGTTCTACGGAGCTACTAATCAAAGTCGAGATTTCTTTAGCGGCCACCGCTGATCTTTGCGCCAATGTTCTGACCGCTTCAGCCACGACTGCGAAACCCTTTCCTTGTTCTCCGGCTCGAGCCGCTTCAACTGAAGCATTCAGAGCAAGAAGATTCGTTTGGAAAGCGATATCATCAATGACATTAATAATTTCTTTGATCTGTTTTGAGGAAGAATTAATGTCAGACATGGCAGTAATCAAAGAACTAATTTCGGCATCGCCACGGTTCGCAGCTTCTTCACTTTGTTTTGAAAGCGAATTAGCTTGAACGGCATTATCGGCATTGATTTTAACCATGCTGGTTAACTCTTCAATGGAAGCGACTGTTTCTTCCAATGATGCAGCAGCTTCCGTAGTACTGTTAGCAAGTTGTTGACTGGCATGGCTGAGTTGTTCGCTGGCATGCTGAACACTATCTTTTGATTCCGCTACAGAAATTGCAATTTCACGCAAATCTTTTTGCAATCGCGAAGACAGCAAATATGCTAACGCTGCCCCGATAAGTAATCCGATACCACCAACATAAAGCAAAGCTTTTTGTGCACTGCTTTTGGTATTGTGGGCTTTTTCACTCCAAGATTTAGCTTGAGTATCTTGAAAATCAATCAGTTCTTGAAGGTGCTTGCCGTGGGCATTGTAGAAATCTCGAAACTCCCCGTTGAGTTTAGCACGGAAAGAAGTCATATCGTTCTTCTTTCTGAATTCAATCATCTTATCGATAACGTCTTGGGTCTTTTTCCAGTCTTGTGACACCAGATCATAATGTTGTGATTCGCCTTCAACAAACGGTACATCTTGATAGGCTTTATCGGACTTCGCATAAAAATCCGCAGCCTCATGATATTTCTTAATTAGATGTTCCATTTCTTTTTCATCAATCTCTGAATAGCCCATGCGAATGATCTGACGAAGACCGTTGCCTGTCGCCGATGACATATTACTTAAAAGCATTGCATTGGGAAGATTGACATCTGAGATGTGACTGAAATCTTCAGCTAAGGTCTTTAGTGTGATGAATCCAGTAGCACCAACAGTGAGCAAAGCTCCAGATAATAAACCGCAAATTAAAATCAAACGACCTTTGAGGGTTTTAGGCATCGGAACATCCTTGGTGATTTCTTGTTCATTTTTTGTTCGGTTAAAAAACAGCAAAACTGAAAGCCCATGGACTGTTTGTAAAGAAAAGGAGAATTGAATATTAGGATGACTCATTTTAAAAACGAACATCCCTTCATTCTATGATTGATTCCCAGACCAAAATACCAAAAACAGATTGGTGTTTTTGGCATTTTTGTTTTGCAAACTATTTAGTGCAAAAAAAACCGAGTGTTCCACTCGGCTTACAAATTACAGATGAATTTAAAATTTTACAGAGGCACAGACCAACCAGAGTAACGCTGCACTTCTTCAGAAATATCAGCTCCTAATTCCACGTGGCGGAATGATGTTGGTGAGTCCCAGATCTTTCTCACAAGCTTATTCATCACATCATGACCGGCTTTATAAAGAACCACATGCCCCATCAAGGGCATTTCCAAAGTGACCAGATCTCCAAGGGCATCCAAGGCCTTATGGCGAACAAATTCATCCACCCAACGAAGACCCTCTGGATTTACGACCTCTGCATTATCTAAGACAATGCAGTTATCAAGACTTCCACCTTTTGCTAAGCCGCGGGCTTGCAAAGCTTCAACGTCTTTCAAGAAACCGAAAGTACGCGCGCTAGCGATGTCACGACCAAAAGATTGTTCATTCACATCAAGATCGACAGTTTGTTTGCCGATCTTTGGATGAGGGAAATCAATCGTCACAGTCACACGCAGTCCATGATAGGGAACGACGTAGGCGTGCTTTTCACCTTCACTAAAATAAATAGGCTCTGTGATGTAACAGTATTTACGTGGTTGATCTTGCTCTACCATGCCAACATCAAGAAGGGCTTTTAAAAATGCCCCGGCACTGCCATCGCAGATTGGAATTTCAGGGCCATCTAGCTCAATAAAGATATTATCTATGCGCAAAGCTGAAAGTGCTGAAACACAATGTTCAATCGTCGCCACTGAAAACTTCTCGCCACCAATGGTGGTTTGATGTGACGTCGCTTGAACATTTCTTGCGCTGACTTTTAAAGAAGGAGATCCCGAAAGATCTGTGCGAATAAAATAAACGCCTGTATCTGGAGGTGCTGGTCTGAAAGTCAGAGTGCAGGGATCCCCAGAGTGAATTCCAATTCCATTAACGACTGTTCTTTTGCGGATGGTCTTTTGTAAAAACATACTGATTAGAGATTACTCTAACTAGCTGGGCTTCGCAATCCGCAACTGACCGACCACATCGCCTTTCCAGTTTGTGACTGAAGGTTGTGAATATTTAGAGAGAGCCTTAGCTTCTTCCAAGCTCATCCCACCTAACTGAACTAAAAGCTGTACAGTCGCTAACTGAGTCGCGCGTCCTGCTCCATCTGCGCACTTCAAAGCAAAAGCGACCTTCTTTTCCGGCAAGAATCCCGCCATCACACCCTCGGCCCCGCCTTTAATAATGGCCCGGCCCTGTGTCTTTTCAATCACAGTTGTAGCAAATTCGTCACTGCCGGAAATATAAAATGGGTACTTCGTCACCGCTCTTAGGATGTGAGCACATGCGGATTTCCGCGCCGCCGATTCTTTAGAGTTCACAAATACTGACATACCCGTCGCAACATTTTGCAAAGGAACCGCATAGGAAGGAATGCCACAACCATCGATACCATAGGCTGCTTTGGCGTGATCATAGCGCATGGTCTCAGTTAAAATTTTGCGTAATCTTTTTTGAGCATTGTGCTCTAGCTTTTCATAGCCTTCAGGATTTTCCCCAAGATGAAGACAAGTTGAAATGATCGCCGAATGTTTTCCCGCGCAGTTATTACAAAGCACCGTGGGCTTTTGCCCGCGCCGAATGAAGTCATGGGCGCTGGCTTCGTTATAAGGCAAGTGCGGTCCGCACACGTAATTACTTTCAGATATCTTCGCCTTTTCCATCCACTGACTTAAAGCCTCTAGATGTTCTTTTTCTCCGCGATGGGAGGCACAAGCCAAAGCAATATGTTTATCGTCCAACTGGAATTTCTCAACCGCACCGGATTCTAGGAATGGAATGGCTTGAAGCATTTTGATGGCACTGCGAGGAAAGGTGAGATACTGGGCATTTCCCCAAGAGTGCAGCAGATTGCCAGATTCGTTGACCACCGCGACCATCACATGATGGACACTTTCAACGGCCTGGCCACGCACCACTTCAACGACAATCGGCTGCTTAGAAAACATCGTTCATTCTCCGGGGCAAACCCGTCGTCTGCAACGGGTTTACTTATCTAATTGTACTGAAGGCAGTACAGAGTTTTTAGCGTACTCTGTGATCACACGGCCTCGTTGAGTTTTTTGAATAAATCCTTCTTGGATTAAGAAAGGTTCATACACGTCTTCAAGAGTGTCGCGCTCTTCACTGAGGGCAGCAGCTATTGTATCAATTCCTACGGGGCCCCCACTATACTTTTCTAAGATAAGGCTCAAAATACGACGGTCCATAAGGTCCAGACCAAATTGATCCACACCCAACTGATTTAGATCATAGATCGCAATATCCTTATCAATGACTCCTTTGCCTTTAACCTTCGCATAGTCGCGCACACGCTTAAGCAAACGATTCGCCACACGGGGCGTTCCTCGTGAT